>NZ_CP009291.1:3251003-3615254 GCF_000767465.1 Novosphingobium pentaromativorans US6-1 | reverse complement strand
GATTCTGCCTTCCAGACCACGCAAAACTCCTTGCGCACAGCAATGAATTATCTCTATGCGAGGGTCAAGAAAGTCAGCTGAAGCCGACCAAACCCCGGAGAGACCAAGATGAGCAGACTGCCCTTTCCTGTGTATGATGCGGACAATCATCTTTACGAGCCCGAAGAAGCATTTACCCGATATTTGCCGGCTCGCTACGCCAACGATTTCTATTTCGCAGAGGTCAAGGGGCGAAAGAAGCTGGTCATCAACGGCCAGTTGTCAGCCTATATTCCCAACCCCACGTTCGAGGTCGTTGCAGCGCCGGGCGCCTACGAAACCTGGTATCGGGGCGAAAACAAAGACAATTTGACCCTGCGTGAAATGACCGGCAAGCCGATCCGCCCCCCCGAGGAATGGCGCAGCGGCGAAGGGCGACTCAAGACCCTGGACAAGCACGGCATCCACGCCGCCATGATTTTCCCGACACTTGCTTCGGTGATCGAGGAAAGGCTGGGTCATAAGGCCGGCGTGGCGCCCGCCCTTTTCCATTCGCTTAACCAATGGCTTGACGACGAATGGGGATTTGCCCGCGAAGACAGGCTGTTCTCCGTCGGCATGGTCAATCTGTCCGACGTCGACGCCGCCGTTGCCGAAGTCGATTACCTGATCTCGCGGGGCGCGCGCGCAATCGCCATACGACCTGCTCCGGTACCACTGCAGGTCGGCAGCACATCGTTCGGATATGAGCAATTCGACCCCTTCTGGGCACGGTGTGCGGAAGCGAACCTGCTGGTCTGCCTGCATGCGTCTGACAGCGGATACGACAGGATCACGAAATGGTGGACCGGCGGCCAGGGCGAGTTCGAGGCCTTTACCCGCAATGCCTTCTCGGAAACGATGGACTTGCTGGGACGTCCCATCGCGGATTCGATGTCGGCGCTGATCTGCCATGGGGTGTTCAAGCGCCATCCCAATCTTCGGGTCGCCTCTGTCGAAAATGGTTCATCCTGGCTCGTACCTCTGATCAAGAGGCTGGAAATGGCCTACGGGCGCCTGCCAGGCCAATTTCACGAGCATCCGCGCGACACGTTCGAGCGCCACATCTTCGTCGCCCCATTCTACGAGGACGACCTCGACGAAGTGAAATCCGTGCTACCGGTGGAACGCATCCTTTTCGGAAGCGATTTCCCGCACCCTGAGGGAACCCACGAGCCGCTTGACTATGTCAAGGAATTCGACAGCCTTACAGCCGAAGAACAAGAAAAAGTGTTCAGTTCGAACCTGAAGAGACTGCTGGAAGGCAAGCGGGATTGAGCCGGTATCGGGCCGAATTGGTGCGTCAGGCATCTTCCATCACAGGTGCAAGCGGCCTGCCTGCTCCTCCGGACAAATTCGGCCCGCTGGCCCCCTTCGGCGGCGTTCGCCCTCCGGCACCGTCCTGGTTCAGATCGGCTCTCGAAGCCGAACCCGAGAGGCTGCGAGTCGGACCGTACGATGCCGAAACACTGGTGTGGGGTGAGATCGGCCGCCAGGGGATCCTGCTCGTCCACGGTGCCGGTGGCCACGCGCTTTGGTGGGCAGGAATCGCCAGCCAGCTTGGAGCAGATTACCGGGTGGCTGCCGTCACGGTAACGGGGCTCGGCGGCGGCGATTCGCTGGACGTTTATTCAAGCGCAATGCAAACCGAGGAACTGCTCGCGGCATCTGAAGCGGCTGGCCTTGGCGCATCCGGCAGGCGCCCCCTTCTGGTCGCTCATAGCTTTGGCGGCATTGTTTCGAGCGCTGTGCTCCAACGTGCGCCCGATGCATTCGACGGCATGATCCTGGTCGATTCAGCGGTCAGGAGCGCAATGCACGAGATATCCGTCCAGCCCAGATCTGCGCCGCGAACCTATTCCGATCTTGCGGCGGCACTGGCCCGGTTTCGGCTGAAACCCGCGCAAGACTGCGGCAATCTGTTCCTGCTCGACCATGTGGCCCGGGCATCGCTCAAGAAGCAGGCCGATGGTTGGTCCTGGCGTTTCGACCCCCGCTTCCTGCACAAGGCAGCGCTTGACGATGCATGGCCCTTGCTGGCAGCCCCGCCCTGCCCGATCGCCTGCATTTATGGCGAGCGCTCATCGCTGATGACAGCAGAGCGCATTGCGATGCAAAAGAGCCATATGCCTGCCGGCACGCCCTTCATCTGCATACCGGAGGCAGGGCATCATCTGATGCTGGACCAGCCACTCGCCTTTCTGGCTGCCCTCCAGGATCTTGTCGGCAACTGGCCTCCAAATGCCGACGAATGCTAGGCGTTCAATCCACCGTTGATGCTGATGATCTGGCCGGTAATCCTGGCGGCGCCTTCACCGCACAGAAACACGACGATCGGCGCAATATCACCAGGCGCAGGAAGCCCCAGCCCGGCGCGCTTTTGTGCGGTCTCGGCCCGACCCGCTTGCGCGAGCGCCTCGAACACGGGCGTATCCCTGACGAAGGTTGGCGCAATGCCATGCACGCGAACCCCATCGCGCGCCACTTCCATCGCGAGATTGCGAATGAACGTCATGACCCCGCCAGCGGTTGCCGCCACGAGTGACTGACGCGGTGCTGCAAACCGTCCCGCATCCGAGGTAAAGGCAATGATCGTGCCGCCCTGACGCGCAAGAAAGGGTAAGGAAGCCGCACACAGACGCTGAAACCGGGCGAGCCCATTGTCTACGAGCTGCGTGTAGCGTTCCGGGTCGGTTGTGGCGAATGGACCGGTAATGCCCTTTCCACCCTTCCCCGACGTGGCACAATGAATGACGGCGTCCAGGCGGCCGGCCCTGTCAGCAACCGAAGCGATGGCTTTCTCCATCGCATTGGGCTGATCGAAATCGGCTGGCACAGCCATGAGTTGCGCTCCGGGACACTCGTCCTTCAAGCGATCGATCAGTGCCTGAACCGTCTCCCCGCGTGAACCGTGGACCGCGACGGTAGCGCCCGTCGCGGCTGCCTGGCGGGCGATCTCCGAACCGATCCCGCCAGTCGCACCGGTAATCAGGACGACCTCTCCAGCTTTCATGCCGGAGCGCCTTGCGCGTCAGCCATTGTCTTTCGACGCCGTCCGGCCTCAGGCCGCAACATAACCGCCATCGACCGGCAGAGCGACGCCCGTGATATTGCGCGCCTGATCGGAGGCAAGGAACAGCGCCGCATTGGCGGTATCTTCCGGCGCGATCGGACGTCCCAGCGGATGTTGCTGTCCATATCTCGCTTCCAGTTCGGGAGTAATCTCTCGCGTTGCGCCCTCGGCCTGGCCGAAATTGGTGATCATACCGGCCGGGCAGACCGTGTTCACCCGAATGCCCTTGGAAGCAAATTCAATGGCGAGACCGCGAGTCAGCTGGATTCCGGCAGCCTTGGTGGCGCCGTACAGCGTACCGCCCCAACCGACCATGCCCGCTACCGAGCCGGTGTTGACGATCACGCCCTCTCCGTCGTCCTGCTTGAGGAACTGGCGGATGGCCGCGCGGCAGCCATAGAACATGCCGCGAAAGTTGACGTCGGCAAGCCGGTCATATTCGGCATCGTCGATATCCATGAAACCGGGGGGCGGCCCGCCGCCTGCCTTGTTGCTGGAAATTCCGACATTGTTGTAGATCACGTCAAGTCGACCATAGGCATCCACCGCTGCCTGCACGGCCGCATTGACCTGATCCACATTGCTGACATCGCAAGTTACCGCCTGCGCCGGGAACCCTTCACCGGTCACGAGCGCGACTGTCTCATCGACCCTGGCGCGCACCACGTCGGCGCAAATCAGTTTGGCGCCATTCCGCGCGAAAATCAGCGAAGCGGCCCGCCCCACGCCGGAGCCGGCCCCCATGATGACGACCGACTTGTCTTTAAGCAGCATTTGTCTCTCCCATTGTCGCTCTTTGCCGGGAACGCGGCATCTTTCGCATATTCCACTAACTCTTTATGATGCCGCGATCAGCCAGGCAGTGCCAGCACTTTCGCACCGGTACTGCCCTTTCCCTTCGGCTGAGCGTCGATTCGATCAGATATTGAACAGCGAGCGAGCCCGATCGCAGAGGATCATGCGTCGCTCATCTTCAGGCACGCCTTCGAACAATTCCGCGATTTTCTGCTGAGAATTCGGGAATGTCGTTTCCGAGTGCGGATAATCGGAAGACCACATGATGTTGCGGGCACCGGGCTGGTTGCGCGAAAGCACACCGGCACGGTCATGGATGAACGAGCCATAGACATTCCTGTCCATGTAATAGCTCGGCGGATGCGGCAGGTCGCTGTTCATCCAGAAGCGCTGCTTTTCCCAGGTTTCATCCATGTAGTTGGTAGCAAAGGCAAACCAGCCGACGCCGCTTTCGATGGAAGCCAGCTTCAGTTCCGGGAAGCGCTCGAATACCCCGCCGAATATCATGATCGCGATCGTTTCGCCCATACTGAATTTCGACATCAGCATGTCCGGGAAGAAATGCCTCGGCTGATTGAAGCGCACCGGACGACCGCCCAGGTGAATGGTCACAGGAATGCCCAGATCGCACAAGGTCTTCCACAGCGGATCGAATTCCGGGTCCGAATAGAGCTTTTCGGAATTGGGATCGCCTGTCAGGGCAACCATCTGTGCCTTGCCCGGCTCGCGTCCGCCGTTGAGCATTGCGTGCTTGATCATCGGAAAAGCTGGAATATTGACCGCCTTGAGACCCATCGCCACGCATTCGCGAATGATCGAAATCGCCACATCCAGATCGTGCATCGGAACATAGCCGACACCGGCAAAACGGTTCGGCGCCACCTTGCAGAAGTCCGCAAGCCAGCGATTGTACGAACGGAAGCTTTCCACATAGAGCTCCATGTTCGCCGTACCGAGCGGCCCGCCGCCGAAAAGCACGGCGGCGTCAATTCCATCCGTGTCCATGTCTTCGAGGCGCGCGTGAGGCATCCATCCGCCGCTGCGCGCATCGTTGACGCGGCCGTGCATCTTGAAATCCTTGCCCTGACGCCCAGCCTGCGAACCGATGAGGTTCAACTTCTTTCGGTTCCCTTCGAATACGACATAGTCGCAATCCTCACCATGTTCGATCCTGGGCGCAAATTCCTTCAGGGACTCGGGAAGATAATCGACCCACATCTCTGACGGAGGGGTAACATGTGCATCGGCATCGACGATCTGAATCTTGTGTTCTGTCGTATTTTGAGTGCCTTGGTCGGGGGAAGCGACTTGCGTTGCCATCATTCTCTCCTGTAAATTTTTTGGATTCCCGAGCGTCTTTGTCCGCTCCTTTGACTCGACACTTACCGCATCCTCGGGGCTTGAAGCAATTACCTCTATTGCTTTTCGCCGTCTTCGCCGTCCTGATTTTGGGTTCCGATACCCTTATGACAATGATATCAGGTTCGAACAAAGGCGAGCCTTCCGACACAAGCGTGCGATCGCAATTTGCAGCACAGGTCGGGACGGCAGGCGCTACGATAAATCAATTCGAGAGGAAATTTGCCATGGGATTCGTAAGAACTCGAGATGAAATCGCCAGAATCCAGAAATTGCTGACAGACATCGAGTTCCGTGGCGGCAGATACATCGGCGTCGAATTCGAAAGCGAGCCCGACTTCATCGAATCGGTGTTGCCCCCCGGCCTGGAGCCGCGCGGCAACAACATCATGACCGCTGCGATCTTCGATTTCGAAGGTGGATCGGCTGGCCCCTTCACGGGCGCCGCGATCTATGTCGCCGCCCGGCATGGCGACATCCTCGGAAAATACACGATGTGCATGTTCATGAACAACGACAATGCGATGATGTTCGGACGCGATATCTTCGGCGAACCCAAAAGGCTCGCCTATGTGGCGTTCAACGCAAATGAGAAGCAGGGCGGCGGCCATGTCGATCGCGGTACCGCCCGCCTGATCGAGATCGACGCGACGTTCGACAACGATCTCAGCCTCGATCCGGCAGTCGACATCGATTTCAACTACAAGGCCAGCCTGGCCCCCGACGGGGTCGGCCTTGCCGGAGACGCCATCCTGACATTTTCGGAATTGTCCATGGCCCCCATGACCTTCCGCAGCGGCACGGCCAACCTCGCCTTCAACGGCACGGTCCATGATCCGCTACACGAAATTCCCGTGAAGAAGATCGTCGGAGCCCATTATCTCCATTCCAACTTCGGCGCCAAATGCCGCGAACTGGCGCGGATCCCGGGCGACGATTTCCTGCCCTACGCTTATGGCCGCTATCCCGACTGGAGCGTTCTGGCCGATGCAAACCATGCGGAAACGGCGGGCACCCGACCGATTTCCGAAGTCCTTGTCGGATCGGACAGCGTCCGATGAGCAACATCAACCGTCAGTGGCTACTGAAACGCCGACCTACGGGACCGGTCGTGCGGGAAGATTTCGAGTACCGCGAAGATCCCGCACCGACCGCCGACACGCTGGCCGACGGCGGCCTTATCCTGCGCAACAAGGCGTTCCTCTGTGCGCCGACGATGCGCAACTGGATGGAAGCGCCGGGCAACAGCCTCTATCCCAGCATTCCCATCGGCAGCGCCATCATGGCGCCTGCCGTGTGTGAAGTGGTCGCCTCGAGGCGGGACGACGTGCCCGTCGGAACACGCGTAATGGCAATCACAAGCTGGCAGGATTTCCAGCAAGTCGACACCTCTCATGATGTGACGCCCATCCCTGACTGGATGGGAGATGTCGACGCACTGGGTCTTTACGGCATCAACGGTGTCACGGCCTACATCGGCATAACGCGCATCGGACGGCCCAAGGCCGGCGAAACAGTGGTCGTGTCCGGTGCCGCGGGCTCGACCGGCGTCACCGCCGCGCAAGTCGCCAAGGCACTTGGATGCCGCGTGATCGGCATCGCAGGCGGCAAGCGGAAATGCGACTGGCTGATCGAGGAGATCGGACTGGATGGCGCGGTCGATTACCGTGCCGGCGACGTTCAGGGGCAACTGGCGCAACTCTGCCCGCAGGGGATCGACGTGTTCTATGACAATGTCGGTGGCGAAATCCTGCAAGCGGCGATCGAGAACATGGCAGTCTTCGGGCGGATCGTATTATGCGGCCAGATTGCCAGCTACAATGACGATGGGCCCGTTCCCGGGCCAACCAACATGATGCGCCTTATCTATGGCAATATCCGCATGGAAGGATTTCTGTGCCTTGCCTACGCAGATGTCTTTCCGGAAGCGCGGGAAAAGCTTCGTGAATGGAAGGAAGCGGGCCGGATGATCCACCGTGAGGATGTGCGGCCCGGTTTCGAGAAACTACCGGAAACCTACAACGCATTGTTCGACGGCAGCAATTCCGGCACTTTGATAGGCATTGTCGAGGAATAGCGCGTTACGCCAGGCGAACGCTTCGAACCCGGCGCTGGTGGCGACAATCGATCGACGCCGCCAGCGCCCCTATTTCTGGAACGATGCGAGAGCCTCATAGACTATCGCCTTGGGGTTCGGGCCCAGCGCATCGCTCATGTAGATCTTGCCCGCGGCCACATGCGCACGCAGTTCAGCCATAGTTGCATCAGCATCGCCATCGATATCATAGACCGCGAGATAGCTATATTCACCTGCATCCCTGGGATCGTGAATCTTCATTCGGCGCGCGCCGGTGAAGCCCGGAACCGCGCAAACTTCCCTCAGGTGCTGCTCGTTATACCAGCTATTGTATTCATCTTCCTTCCCATCGGCGGGATTGGTGTAGACGACCAGATGATACTTGCCCAAAATCGCTCTCCCAATAATGCCTACGGACTGACACGCCCCGGAAGTTCGGCCGCATGCGGCCGGCCGACTGCTGTCGGCGCGGTTTTCCCGCCGCGCTCATTTTCATTTTTCGAAGACCTCTAATGTTCACACTTCTTGCAGTACGCAACGCCACAGTCTAGGGCAAATGTGATAAGATGACGAAAAGAGATTACTCATTGATCCGTCAGAGGGGATGTCATGACTATATACGATAGCTACGAAAACCTCGAGATCACCCAGGACGGTGCCGTATTGACCGTCTCGCTGAACAATCCGCCCATGAACCCCATATCGGGCGCACGGCACCGCGAGCTCTCGACCATTTTCCAGGACGTGAACCGTGACGACAGCGTAAAGGTGATCGTCCTTACCGCCCCCGGCGAGGTCTTTTCCGCCGGTGGCGACGTAAAGGCGCTTGCCAAGAGACTCGAGGACAAGGATTTCGACAGCTGGCCGCAGACGATGGTTGAGGCAGTCGACATCATTTACTCGCTGGTCAACTGCCGCAAGCCGATCGTCGCCAGGATCAACGGCAATTGCCTGGGGCTCGGCGCGTCGGTGTGCCTGCTTTGCGACATTACCGTCATCGTCGACGATGCCGTCATCGGCGATCCTCACGTGAAGATCGGGCTGAGCGCCGGCGACGGCGGGGCACTGATCTGGTCGCAGCATGTCGGCTTCATGCGCGCCAAGGAGTATCTCCTTACGGGTGACAATGTGCCCGCAAAAGTCGCAGCGGAGATAGGCCTGGTCAATCATGCCGTGCCGCGCGACCAGCTTGATGCCAAGGTCGACGAAATCGTGCAGAAGATCGCAAGGTTGCCCGGGCCCGCCGTCCAGGCGACGAAGATCACGATGAACCGGGTGCTTCACCGCAATCTCGACGGCCTGGTCGAGGCCTCGCTGGGCCTCGAAACCTGGGCCTTCATGGGTGCCGAGCACCGCGAGGCGGTGTTCGCGCTTCGCGACCGGTGGGCGCGCAAGAGAGGCTGAGATCATGGCCGCGACAGGCAGAGACACGCTTTACAGCCACGCCCAGATGGCACGGCTGTGCGCTCCCAAATCGGTCGCGATCGTCGGGGCATCGCCGCGCGCAGGATCGTTCGGGGCGAATGTGCGGGACAATTGCGCCGGCTACGAAGGCGAGCTCTATCTGGTCAATCCCGGCTACGAAGAGATCGACGGTCAGCGCTGCTATCCCTCTCTGGCTGCCCTGCCCGTAGTCCCGGACAGCGTCGTGGTGACGGTCAAGCGCGAACTGGTGCAACCGGTCATCGAAGAATGCGTGGAACTCGGCATCGGCGGCGCGATCATCTTTGCCTCCGGCTTTGCCGAAGTCGGCATCGCACAACGCGCCGAAGAGCAGCGCAGACTGGTCGAGATCGCGCGCAAGGGCGGCGTGCTGATCGCCGGGCCGAACACGGTCGGCTCTTCGAACTTCGTCAACGGCGCCCTGCTGACCTTCTCGCCCGACATGCTGATTCTGCCGCCAACCAACAAAGCCGCCATCGGCGTCGTCAGCCAGTCAGGCGCCGTCGGCTATTCGCAGTCGCAGGCGATGCACCACGGCGCGAACCTTTCGCACATGCTGGTGTGCGGAAACAGCGCCGACGTCGATATCGCCGACTATGTCGGCTACCTCGCAGAAGAGCCAAGCTGCCACGCGATCGTGTGCATGATCGAGGGCATGGACGATCCCAACCGGCTCGTCACGGCGGCGAAAAAGGTGCGCGATTCGGGCAAGCCGCTGATCCTGTTCAAGGCCGCGCGCGGCGAAATCGGCGCGGCAGCCGCGATGTCGCACACCGGATCGATGGCCGGATCGCACAAGTCCTATGTCGCCGCGCTCGAAGCGGTCGGCGCGATCTTCATCGACGATCAGGATGCCTTGCTAGACACGGCAGCATTCCTCGCCAAGGCGGGGACGCCGAGTTCGGATGGCGTGGCGATCATCACCGCTTCCGGCGGCTGGGGCATTATCTGCGCCGACCATGCGGAGGATGCCGGTATTGCGCTTCCGCCCCTGCCAGCTCAAACGCACGAGACGCTCGCCGGGCTCATCCCGGAATTCGGCGCCGTCGCCAATCCGTGCGACGTGACTGCGCAGATCCTGGCTAACCGCGAATCCTTCGCCAAGGCTGCGGGCTCCATGCTGCAGGAGGACTGCTACGGCCTGCTGGTCTTCCCGCAGACATGGACGACAAAGCGCAACGAGCCGGCCTATGAACGCATGTTCGAAGCCGTGGGCGATGTTGCGCGCGAACATGGCAAGGTCGCCTGCATGATCTGGACTTCCGGCTGGCTCGAAGGGCCAGGGGTGGCTGCCGCGGAGCGCAACGATTCGGTGGCCGTGTTCCGTTCGGCTCGCCACTGCTTCAACGCCATTGCCATCTGGCACAAGCGTGCGGCAGCGATAAAGGCTCAGGGCGCCGCGCCTGCCAGCCACCTCTCCCCCGAAACGGCTGCGTCGAATGTGAAGGCGATGCTTCAGGGCGCACCTGACAAGGTGATCGGCGAACGCAGCGCAAAGGCAATGCTGAGCGCCTATGGCGTCTCGGTGGTCGGCGAACGCACCGCGGCCACGGCGGAAGACGCCGCAAAAGCCGCCAGCGAAATGGGCTTTCCCGTGGTGGTGAAGGTCGAATCGCCCGACGTCCCTCACAAGTCCGAAGCCGGCGGTGTACGCCTCAATCTCAATTCGGAAGCCGAGGTGTTGGCCGAGGGCAAGGCGGCGCTGGAAGCAGTCGCCGCCTATGCACCCGATGCGCGGATCGACGGCCTGCTGGTGCAGACCATGCTGGGCCGCGGCGTCGAAATGCTGGTCGGTTCCACGCGCGATGCGCATTTCGGCCCGATGATCGTGGTTGGCCTCGGCGGCGTTCTGACGGAAATCATGGCCGATGTTGCGCTGCGCCCGGCGCCCGTATCCGTCAGTCAGGCGCGCGCGATGATCGCTGAGCTGCGCGGCCGCGCCATTCTCGATGGCGCCCGCAACCTGCCCAAGGTCGATATCGAGGCTTTGGCAGAAGCCGTCGCGCGCGTGTCGGAGCTGGCTTTCGACCAGCGCAACGAGATCGCGGAAATCGACGTCAACCCGCTGATCTGCGACGGCGATCGCATCGTCGCCGCCGATGCGCTCATCATACGCGGCTGAGGAAGGCCGCAATGGAACCAAGCCGGACAGCGAGGAGATTTGCCTGGCTGCCCGACTTGGGGAAACCTTGGAAAATCAGGACGGGCGCGTCGCCTGAGGCCCTGCGATCTCCATCGCCCGTTTCCAGGCAGGCCGTTCCATGAGGCTTTGCGCATAGCGCTGCATGTTCGGATAGCCATCCAGCGCATTGTCCGGGCTCATCATCGGTAGTGTCGTGACGGCGAATCCGGACATCAGATCGGCCAGCGTGAATGTATCGCCGGCAAGGAACTCTCGGTTGGCGAGATGTTCGTCCATCTGACGATACAAGCCTTGCAGACGCCGCCTTGCGACCTTGCCGATGATGCCGCCATCCTGCCCCGTGCCGGAACTTTTCATCGCGGCCAGAACGAAGAAGCTGGTCAGGATGTTGTTGTTGAACTGAAGCCAGTAAAGATAATCGGCGAAATCATCGGAAGCCGGATCGACGGTCAGCCTGCCGCTACCGTGCTTGTGTGCGATGTACTGGATGATGGCAGTCGATTCGGCGAGGACCTTATCACCATCACGGATCACCGGCGCCATCGACGCCGGATGCAGCGCAAGATAGTCCGCCGGTGCCAGCCCATCCTCACCGCGATCGAACCATTCGAGCTGGTATGGCAGGCCGAGCTCTTCCATCAGCCACACGATGCGATCCGATTGGGAAACGCCCAAATGATAGATGGTGATCATGCCGGAAGCTCCAGCAAGCGCATTTCGCTTTTCAACATTACAGTCTCACAATTTCTTCGCTTGGTAGATGGATCCAAACTTGAGTCGACCTGGATTCGCCCTGGTCAAGACCGACCTTCGCTTACCGCCCCTTCCAGACCGGATCGCGCTTTTCGGCAAAAGCAGTCGCCCCTTCGATGGCGTCTTCGGACTGCTTGATGCGGTCCATCGCTTCACGGCTCATCTTCCAGAGCGCATCCTCGCTCGCTTCGCCGACCTTGCTCACGATTTCAAGGCATGCCTTGATCGGTAGCGGAGCATTGACCGTTATCTCCCGCGCGAGCGCGATTGCCTGTTCCACGGCGGCTCCGTCATCGGCCAGACGATTGACAAGACCAAGATCTGCCGCCCGCTCGGCAGGCAGCCGCGACGCCGTGAGGATGAGTTCGAGCGCGATTTTCTTTGGAATTGCGCTGGGCAGGCGAAATAGCCCCCCGGCCCCCGCGATCAGTCCGCGCGCGACTTCGGGCAGGCCGAACACGCTGGAACGCGAAGCGACGATCAGATCGCAGGCGAGAGCGATTTCGCAGCCTCCGGCCAGCGCAAAACCCTGAACCGCGGCGATCCAGGGCTTGGTGCGTTTGCGCTGCACGAACCCGGCAAAGCCACCTCCAGGCGTCCTCAAGGTATCGATGCGGCCCGCGGCCACTTCCTTGAGGTCGGCCCCGGCACAGAAAACCTTGTCTCCCGCGCCGGTCAGTACCACCACACGAACGCTGTCATCGACTTCGGTTTCCGAAACAATCGCATCCATGGCACGGGCCACGGCACCGTTGATGGCATTGCGCTGATCGGGACGATTGATCGTCACGAGAAGTACGCCGTCCCCCATGCTTTCGGTAACTACAAGATTTTCAGTATCACTCATTTCAAGGACCTCATGGCAAGGTTGTAGATCATTGTAACGGAACCATTCCACTACTCGGACATGGCAATTGCGGCGAATTCACCGAGTTCTCGATCGGACATCGAGCAAGAGATTATCGACAAAGGCGACGACCTCATCCATCGTCTGCGCCGCACCGGTCAGGCCCGCATCACGCGTAACCGCGACATGCTCCATGTCGGCAACCATGCTCAACTCTGCAGGAATTCCTGCCTTGGCGAGGCGGTCGTGAAACAACCGGGAATCGTCGGCCAGCACTTCACCGGTCCCGGCATTGACCAGTGTGGGCGGAAACAGGGCGGGATCGGCAAAGATCGGGGATGCCAGCGGATGCCGTGCGTCGTGGCCCTGCAAGTAAAGCTCAGCCGCTGCCCGTGCAGCCTCCTGCGAAAAAAGCGGATCGGTCGCGGCATTGTGAACATAGCTGGGACTGCTGACGGTAAGGTCCAGCCATGCCGATAGAAGAATAAGTCCGATGGGCGGAACTGCGTCTGCATGCGCCAATGCCGCCGACGCGGCCGCGACGCCTCCGCCCGCCGAATCCCCGCTCAGGATCAGATGCTTCTCTCCTGCCGCCATGATTGCCTGATGGACCTTGCGCGCATCGGCGATGGCCGCCGGGAACGGATGTTCGGGCGCCAGCCGATAGGCGGGACATATGACGGTGACACCGCAGCGCCTTGCCAGCGTGCCTGCAAAGGCACCCATGATGTCCGGGCATCCAAGGCGAAAGCCTCCGCCATGCATGTGCAGTACGGTGGCCAGGGAAGCGCCTTCGGGACGAAACCGCAATGCGCGTACGCCATCGAAACTCGTTTCCTCACCTGGCGTGTCGGATCGCCATTGGCCGTCGGCCAGCGCCTGTCGAAGCCCCGCTCGTCGATTGACCAGATCATCGGGCGCGGTACGTCCGGCCCTTTCAGGCGGCAGTACGATAGCGTGAGTGGCTGGCTGGTTCATGCCCTCTCGGCCCCCATCACAGTGTTCTTCGGCGGCAGCGTCACGTTGAACAGGTTCGCCGCCATGAAGCCGCCGTCCACCGCCAGCGTCTGCCCGGTCACATAGCTCGACAGGTCGGACAAGAAGAAGGTGATCGCCTTGGCAATTTCGTCCACGGTGCCGCGTCGCTGCATCGGCACCTTCTCCATGGTCTTGCGCTCGCCTTCCGGCCCTCGATCGGGCAGGCGCGGCGTGATGATGCCGCCCGGTGCCACGCAATTGATCCGAATACCTTGCCCGGACCATTCCACGGCCATCGACTTGACGAGATGGACGAGACCCGCCTTGGCCACTCCATAGGCAGCATGGTTCGGTGCCGAACGAAGGCCATCGACTGATGCCACGCAGACGATCGAGCCAGGCGCGCCACGCTTCAGCAGCGACCGTGCAACTTCGCGCGCGGCCACGAAGAAATAGCGCAGATTGCGATTTTGGTCCGCGTCCCATGTATCGAGCTCAAGGTCGAGCAGCGATGCCCAGCCCGCCATGCCGATTACCGTCGCCATGCCATCTAGTGGACCGAAGTTCGCTTCCACGTTCGCGATCGCGCCAACCAGGGCTGCATCGTCCAGCACATCAACCCCGATCGCTGTCGCCGTGCCGCCGGATTCGCGCACCGCCTTTGCGACTTTTTCGGCGCGATCGGGATCGAGATCGGCAATGGCAACATGCGCGCCCTGCTCGACAATCCTCTTCACGGTTGCTTCGCCCATGCCCTGACCGCCGCCCAGAACGAGAATTCTCTTACCTTCAAGCCCGAAGACCGGATCCATACGTCGTCCTCTCAAGTTCCACTCGTGCACTAGCGGTCAGTCCTCTTACAGGGACCGGGTTCCCCGCTCTTTCACGGCTAGCTAGCATGACCATACTTCTTGCACAAAAGAGTTATTTGTATAGCCTGCAGCCGAAATGGGCCGGTATCATCGGCCAACCAATAAATTGGCGCGAGGATGATCAATGGCACAGGGCGAGGTTCCGGAACAGGCAGACGACTTGGGAACTGACGGAGGTCAGATCGACAAAAGCATCGGCCTGAAAGGCCGTGACGCATCGATCACGGAAGCCACCGTAGTAGCCCCGGAAGTCCGCGATCTCGGCGCACTTTCGAAGCAACTGGCCAACTGGCTGAGCGATCGCATGCCCGGTGCAAGCGACATCGCCATTTCCAATCTCAGCTACCCGCTGGGCGCCGGAATGTCGCACGAAACGATTCTTTTCGACGCTCAATGGCAGCGGCATGGCCGCACAGAACACCGCGGCATGGTCGTGCGGATCAAGCCCACCGGCCTTCCCGTCTATCAGGACGATCTGTTCGACAAGCAATACGACATCATGCAATTGATGCATCGTTCGGGCGCGGTCCCGGTTGCCGAACCGCTCTGGTTCGAAGCGGATCCGGCCCTGCTCGGCGCTCCGTTCTTCATGATGGCGAAGGTCCATGGCCGAGTTGCCGTAAGCTACCCCCCCTACTGCAAACAGGGATGGGTGGTCGATTCCTCACCCGAAGATCGGCGCACCATGTGGGAAGACGCGGTACGCCACCTAGCCCTGATTCAGACAGTACCTGTCTCCCAGGCGAAATTCCTCGATCTGCCCGGCACATTTGACGAAAATTTCGATCAGGAGGTGGACCGCTGGCGCCGCTATCTCGACTGGATCGACCCGGATCGCGCACTCGCCCTGCTGAGAGGAGAATTCGACCGGCTGCTGCAGAACCACCCGGCGAACCGGCCTGAAGGCATTGTGTGGGGCGACGCTCGGCTTGGCAACATGATGATCGGCGAGGACTACAAGGTAGTCGCCGTCATGGATTGGGAACAACCGTCCGTCGGCGGTGCATTGCACGACCTTGGCTGGTGGCTCTATTCGGATCATCTGCAGACGGAAGGTCGCGGACTGGCCCCACTCGACGGTATGGGAACACGCGAGGAAACGATCGCTCTATGGGGCCAGACCTGCGGAATACCCACCGACGATATCGAATGGTACGAAGCGTTTGCGTGCTTCAAGATGGAATGCCTGCGATACCGTATGGTGAGTCTCGACGGCCGGATGCCTGCAACCGGACGGGAAGAACCTGGCCATCGGACCGCCAGGATGCTCGACTCAGCTTACGGCTGAGACACAGGCGAAAAGACGAACCTCCGCTTGCCTCCGTCGGTGCTGTATGCCCGGCGGTAAGGCGTCGGGTCAGCCATTAAGCTTGGCGATGACCTGCTGACCGATCTCTTCCGCGCGATCGCAGAATTCTGCGCGATCCCGGCCATCGACGATCACAGCGGCCGCGGTCACCCCCAATTCCTCGTAACGGCCAAGCATGTCGACAATTTCCTGATTCGAATAGGCCTCCGGGGGCACATTCACGCCGCCCAGTATCACCTCAGGCATATCGTCGCGCCCGACTTGTGCCGCATATTCGTGCATATAGTCGATGCGCTCTTTCAGATCCGCCTCATCGGTGATGTCTGCCGTGCGGGTTGTGCTCGTATTGCCGCGCGCGGCGGTGAAGAACGGGTTCCATCCGTCGCAATAATCGACGACTCGCCGAATCGCCCGCTTGGCATTCCCGCCGCCATAGATCGGCAGTCTCTTCTGCCTGGGTGCGGGCAGGATACGGTTGCCAAGCGCGACATAGCCGCTGCCTTCGAATGTGAAATCCTCTCCGCTGAGGGCAAGGCGCAGAGCCTGTATATATTCGTCCATCAACTCGTTGCGCTGATCGAAGTCCACGCCCACCGCGCGAAACTCGCCCTTCAGATACCCGGCCCCCACGCTCAGCGTGACTCGCCCGCCAGTGAAGCAATCGAGCGTCGCCAGGTCGCGTGCGACGATGAAAGGATTGCGATAGGGAAGCACGACGATACCCGTCTGCAAGCGCAATGTAGTCGTGACCGCGCCCAGCAGGCTCAACATCACGAAGGGACCTTGCGCGTAATGCCCCCCTGCATCGAGCCACCGCGAAGTGGGAACCGGATGATCAGTCACAAGGCCAGCATGAAAACCCGCTCTTTCAACGGCCAGGCCGACCTCGCGAACCGCGGCCATGGTCGTGAACTCATCTGCGGGCTCAAGTGTGTCGAACGGAAGCGGGCAATTGATCTTCATGTCGCGAGTCCCCTCTTGAATATTCATTATGTGCCGTGCCACCCGAATAGCGATGACTGATTGGCAACTGCCCTTTGCCTTGTCAAAAGGGAATCTGGTGATTGCAAGGTGAATAGCAGAGAGCTATCTTCCCGAAAACCGCTATACAGATAGTTCAAACGGTGTCGCAGTGCTGATGCCTGTGCGTAATGGGAGTTTTACACGTGAGCATCAGTTTCGTGCTGAACGAAGAACAAGTGCAGCTGCGCGACAGCGTACGGCGCTGGGCCGCCGACAATGGCATCTCGGCAAGCAAGAGCGGTGCTCAGCCGGAACTTTGGCAGGACATAGCAGAGCTGGGCCTCACGATGGCCTGCCTGCCCGAAGAGGTGGGTGGCCTTGGCGGCACTGCGCTCGACGCAGCGGTAATCGCTGAGGAACTGGGCCGCCAACTGGTACGCCAACCCTTTGTCGACATTGCCGTTACAAGCGCACAAATCCTGCTTCAGGTCGCGCCTGACCGGCTCGAATCAGTCATCGCGGGAGAAAGCCGCCCCCTGCTTGCCCATGACGAGCCCGGTGCGCGCGGCCAGATCGACTGGGTCGAGGCCAGCGCCTCGAGATCGAATGACGGATTTGTTTTGAACGGCAAGAAAACCGGCATTCTCGGTATCGATCATGCCGATTCGCTGATCGTGTCGGCTAAACTGGATGGCGATCTTGCCCTGTTCCTGGTGCCGGTCGATGCGGTTCGGCTGATCCGGTACGATACGCTCGATCATCGTTCGGGGGCTACGGTGATCCTTTCCGATGTGTTCGTGCCACTCGATTCTTTATTGGAAAGCTCTTCCCGCGTACAACAGATCGTGTCCACTGCCATGGCCTATGGACAGGTTGTTGCCGGTGCGGAAGCCGTGGGCGCCATGCGCGGCGCATTCGAAGCCACCCGCCAGTACGTCGCGATCAGGAAGCAGTTCAAACAGCGGATCGGCGATTTCCAGGTCGTCCGGCACGCCCTTGCCGACATGGAAATGGAAATCGAGCAGTCCCAATCTCTGGTCTGGCGGGCAGTTGCCGCCTTGTCGGAGGACGATGAACGGGATCGCTTTGCCGCCGCGGTAAAGGTCAAGGTATCCAGGGCCGGACTGTTTGTCGGTGACAAGGGAATCCAGCTGCACGGCGGCGTTGGCATGACCGAGGAATATGCCGTCGGCCAATATTACAAACACCTGCTCGTCTTTTCCCTCCGTCATGGAAGTGCCGACGATCATATTCGCCGCTTTGCCGGTGAAATGAGCACGGCCGTTTCAGCCGAGTAGTCCAGCGACCAGACTTGCGGGGAAATCATGGCCGTGCCGCATTCGCCTGTCATCGGGCATGCGGCACGTCGATCACTCTGATCCCCACACGACTGCCCACGACGCTTCACGCCCGGCCAGCTGCCCGGGCGTGACGTTGCCTTCAGACGGCGGCCTGCAGATCATCCAGTGCCGCGACCTGACTGCGCAACTCACTGGGTAGCGACAAGGTCAGCCGGTCCTGCATCGACCGCTTCAGCAGAAAGTGCAGCGGATATTCCCAAGTGTAGGCGATGCCGCCATGGCACTCGACAGCCTTGCGCGCGGTCTTGACCGCCATGTCGGTCGCATGGGCCTTCGTAAGCAAGGCCATGCGGTGGGCATCGTGCGCGCCGCGATCCCAGGCATGGGCCGCATACCAGCACGGGAAATGAGCCGGTCCGATATCGACCGCCATCTCTGCCAATTGGTGCTGAAGCGCCTGGAAAGAACCGATAAGTCTATCGAACTGCTTACGCGTCTTGGCATAGTCGACCGCCATCGCAAGAGTCTGCTGCCCTGCTCCGGCCGCATCGATTGCCGCAACGACTAGCAATGCATCATATAGACGTTGCGCCCCGTCCCTGTCCGCAAGCGGTTCCAGAGCGCCCCCGCCGAGCGAAAGCGTGGCAAGTGGCCGCGACAGATCGAGCGGTGTTTCGTCAGGCCTGAATGCATCTGCGCCGACCTTGGCAATCGCCAGACCGTCGCGCGTGCCGATGACCGCGAGCCCGCCATTGCGCAACAGCCGCACATTGCGCTTTTCGATCCGATGCTGTCCGGCCTCGGCCTGCCAGCAATTGGGTTCCCACCTGTCCTCGCGCAGAGCGAAAGTGGCTGAAATCTCCCCAGAAAGCAGTCCAGGCAACCAGGTATCGCGCTGCGCCTCGGTGCCGAACTCCGCAATCGCCCAAGCCGCAAGGCTATTGTCGATGGCGTGACCGGGGGCGGCGTGCCGGCCCAGAACATGCGATGCAGCAGCAACGGTCAGCAGCCCCATGTCCAAGCCGTCATATTCTTCCGAAAGCATGGCCATCGGCAGTCCCAACTCGACAAGCAAGGCATCGACCTTCTCTTCAAGCTCCACAATGACGCCGGAATCGCGCGCCACCGATGCAAGGTCGACCATGCCGGTCAGCGCGCGCTCGATCGAATCGCACAATTGCTTCTGGTCGTCGGTCAAATCGAACTGCATCGGATCACCCCTTCGCCACGCGGGGCAAGTCCAGCCCGCGTTCGGCTATCAAATTGCGTTGAATGTTCGACGCCCCACCCGCAATCGAGAGCGCCAGCGCGCCGAAGATCTGGTTCAACCAGTTGGCGCCGGACCGTTCCCCTTTCTCCGGGAAAGCCAGCGCGTCCTCGCCAATGATGTCGGTCGCCAACTCTGCGATGCGCAAGCCGATCTCCGTTGCGGCCAACTTGTTGGTCAGGCCATGGATACCAACCGGTTCCCCCATGAGATCGCAAGTCATCTGATAATAGCCCGAATACATCTGGGCGCGGACATGCCCTTCGATTTCCAGGATACGTTCGCGGATCACGGGATCCTCGATCACCGGCTTGCCGTTGCGCGTTTGCTTGCGCGCCATGCGGACAAGCGATTCGAAAAGGCGCAATGTGCGCACTCCCCCAATGGAATTGCGCTCGTGCTTCAATGTCGTGCGCGAAACCTTCCAGCCTTCGCCGCGCTCACCCACGATCCAGTCTGCGGGCGTGGTGACATCGTCCAGGAACACTTCGCAGAATTCCGACTGGCCGCTGATCTGGTGGATGCGCCGAATTGTCACGCCCGGCTGGTCGAGCTTCAGGAGGAGATAGGAAATTCCGTCGTGCTTGCCCGCGCCCGGTTCCGTCCGAACCAACGCAAACATATGCGTGCATTCGTAGGCCCGCGTCGTCCAGATCTTGTGACCATTGATATGCCACAGACCGTCGCGCAACTCGCCCCTCGTAGCAAGGGAAGCCAGATCGCTGCCGGCATTCGGTTCGGAATAGCCCTGAGCCCATCGGATTTCACCGCTGAGCGTGCCGGGAATGAATTCTTCCTTCTGCCAGTCCGCGCCCCGTTCCAAGAGGGTTGGAGCCAGCATCGTGACCCCGATGCCTTCATATTCCATCGGCGCTCGCGCACGTTCGAAGCATTCGCGTATGATCTGCGCACGCATCGCGTCGGCCGGTTGCTCACTACCGCCAAGGTGGCGGGGAAAGCCACGATACAGATAGCCCTGTTCGGTCGCCAGGGCTCTGAAGCGTCGAACATGTTCCGCTTTTTCAACCGCATCCGTCGTCGCCGGCTTGCGCCAATTGGCCCGGAGGAATGCGTCTACCTCTTCTGCGAACTGCCGGTGCTCGGCAGAGTATTCGAGTTCCATCAGCGTCTCACAAAGCATGTCACGGGAATATTCCCGCAACCCTAGCCTTGCAAATGAACTACCGCAATAGATGTAATGGTATCGTGAAGCGTGACTGGCGAAATGTTGCAGGCACCAAACCTGTCGTCGAAACCTGCAACATTGCCACCGAGCAACCGGTTAGCGAGAGATGCGCGATCTCCTTCGCCCGACGGCTTTCAACTCAACGCCAGCCGGGGGATTCTCAGCCAGCGAAAAGGCCTGCTCGTGCCGCTCAAGGTCTTGCAGCATCCAATCCATGACGATCGAGGAACACCTTTGCGTGGCCAGCACTGCAAGTTCCTCATCCCCATCAAGGATAGCTGCAGCCATAAGGTTTCTTTGCCGCTGATACTGCTCGATACGATCCGCATGGTTCGCATACACGTCCACTCCATGCGAGACCTGCGCCACCAGGTCATATAGAATGTTGAGGAACAACGAAAACACGTTGCTACCGCCGAGTTCGGAGATCAAGGCGCCAAAATGTCGCTCGGCCTTCAAGAAGGCCTTGTAGTCATCAACCTCCGCAGGCTTGAGACTTTGCTCGTGCTCGAGAAATTTGCGCAGCTCCATCTGCTTCTCGGGATCGCGGTTGCGGGTGGCGAGCCTTGCAAGCTCCACGCGCACCGGACCAACTGCATTGATCAACTCTGTCATGGTAGCCCCGCGCGAGCGGAGGAAGATTGACGCCATCCGCGTCACGGCAGAGCTTTCCGGCACGGAAGCAAAATAGCCCCCCCTGACTCCGCGCCGCACATAGATCAGCTGCTCCTGTGCCACCAAAGCCGCGGCCTGCCGCAAAGTCGGCCGGCTGACGCACAGCTGTTCGAGCAGATCGTCTTCCGACCCAAGCAGCCCGTCGTCACCGCACTTGTAAGCCAACTGCCGCAAGGCCTCCGCAGTACGATGTACCACTGATCCGTTATCTTTTTTCGTCATTTGCAATTCCTACCCCAATCTCTTGCACCGATCAATATTACCGCTGGAAGCCAGTCCCCGCCCGGTTGAGCGGGGAAAATGCATCGAGCGCTGAATGTCCAGGGGACCTATTAGCCTTGACGGATGCGACTTAAAAAGATTACTCAATTCGAATTGGGAGGATAATGACAGTGGCAGAAGACGGCCTCATACGAAATCGCATCACGGATGAATCCGTTGACCTTATGCGCCGGCGGATCGGCTACCCGAACCCGACCGTCCGTACAGGCGCAATAGACGATCCATGGAACATGGTCGCGACAGCCGATGCTGTCCGCCGCTTCTCGATCTGCATTGGTGACGACAATCCGCTCTTTACCAAGCCCGAGTATGCGGCCGGCACCCGCTGGGGTCAGGTAATCGCGCCGCCCGGATTCGAAAAGTCGATGGGCATCAATCGCAGTCCGGTCATGGACCCGGTCGAGGCCAAGGAAACAAGCAAGGCGCTGCGCGGAATACAGCTTTATCATTCTGGCGGCGAGAATTTCTACTACACTCCGATTGTCGAGGGCACGAAGCTCTACCGCTCGCGCTGGGTAAAGAAGGTCGAAGAGAAGAATTCCGAATTTGCCGGACGCTCCGTGATCGTATCGAACGGTATCCAGCTTTGGGATGAATCCGGGACTGTCGCGGTCGACGGGATCGACTGGTTCGTCCATACCGAACGCGGGGGTGGCGATAAGACCAGGAAAAAAGAGCCCAGGCCCAAGGAAGAGCCGGCTTTTTATTCGGACGAGGATCTGGAAGAGATCGAAGCAGCCTATGACGCTGAATATGTGCGGGGGGCCGACACTCTCTATCTGGAAGATGTGAAGATCGGCCAAAAGTTGCCTCGCATGGTCAAAGGTCCACTCACGATCACCGACCTCATCAACATACACATGGGTGCTGGCTGGTTCCTCTACGGCAACTGGCCGAATCGTCTGGCCTACGAGAATCGCAAGAAGCTGCGTGGTTTTTATAATCGCGACGAATTCAACGCATGGGACACGATCCAGCGGGTCCACTGGGACAAGGACCTGGCGAAAAAAGTCGGACTACCGATGATGTACGATATCGGCCCCATGCGACAGCTCTACGTCAGCCATTACCTGACCAATTACGCGGGCGACGATGCCTGGATCCACCGGATCAGGTTTGAATTCCGACGCTTCAATTACATGGGCGACGTGACCTGGCTGGAAGGCGAGATCACCGATGTCCGCGACGATGCGGAACTCGGCCCGCTGATCGAAGTCAGCATGACCGGGACCAGCCAGCGCGGCGTGGAGAATATCCGCGCGAATGCGACGATCCTGGTTTCATCGCGGACGAAGGGCAAACCCAGGTTGCCCACCCCGCCGCCGCTGACGCCCCATCGGTCCTGAAAACGTCTTTCGCCGCGCTTCCGGAGTGATCCGGAAGCGCGGCGAACTGCCTATCTTGGCGTGACAGGCTTACCCTGATCTCTGAAAGGCTGCACGTTCACTTCGCCGCGATTGCCGTCCAGCGGCAATGCGCGAAGTTCCATAGCCGCTTCACCCAGACTGCCCGCAAAAGCATCGGGCGCCCAAACGGATCCCCGCTATCAGAGGCCGCGCATGATCTCGTTTGCAATCAGGTTGCGCTGAATTTCGTTGCTGCCGCCGTAGATCGTCATCGCCTTCTTGAACAGATAGTCCGATGCGACGCCAGGAGCCTGGTCCGATCCCGGCAACTCATCCGGGAAGCCGGATTTGTAATCCTCTTCGGCATAATAAGGCAGCGCGTCGTCACCGAGCGCCTCGACCATCAACACACCGATCTGCTGAACCAGCTCCGATCCCTTGATCTTGAGCATGGATGGAAGTGACAGATTGCGCCCGTCAATCTCGGCTTCGTCTTCCGCAAGCGTCCGGGCCAGGGAAGCCCGGTGAGCGAGAAATTCGATTTCCAGCTCTGCCAGACGGCAAGCGAAACGCTCGTCGTCTATCAGCCTGGTACGACCACGAAAGGTATTTTCCGCAAGTTTGCGAGCGCGGCTGAGCAGATTGGCGCAACGTCCGACTTCGGCGTTGAAGGTACGCTCATGAACCAGCGTTTCCTTGGCATAGGTCCAGCCCATGTTTTCTTCGCCGACACGGTTCTCTACCGGGACGCGCACGTCTTCCATGAACACCTGGTTGAGCGAATGGCGGCCGTCGATCGAGATGATTGGACGCACACTGATTCCAGGTGACTTCATATCCACCAGGAACATCGAAATGCCAGCCTGCGGCTTGCCCTCAAATCGCGTGCGCGCCAGCAGGAACAGCCAATCGGCCTGATGCGCGTGCGAAGTCCATATCTTCGTCCCGTTTATGACGTATTCGTCGCCATCACGAACGGCAGCTGTCTTGAGCGAAGCCAGGTCAGAACCGGCTTCCGGTTCCGAAAAACCTTGCGCCCAGAACTCGATACCATCGCGTATCGGGGGAAGAAAGCGCGCTTTCTGCTCCTCCGATCCATGAGCGATGATGATCGGTCCCGTCAGGAAAGTGCCCTGCGGCGACAGCGCCGGCGCACCGGCGATATAGCATTCCTCATCGAATGCGTGTCGCTGAGCGATCGTCCAGCCCAGGCCGCCATACTCCACCGGCCAGCTCGGCACCGACCAGCCCTGCTTCTGCGCCAGCACGCGCGTCCACTGCTCGATATCGTTGCGATCCTGATGATAGCCGAGCTTCGTTCGCTCAGCGAGATCGCGAGGCAGGTTTTCGGCCAGAAAGGCTCTGACTTCAGTGCGGAATTCGGCCTCGGACTGTTCCACGATTCTTCTCCCGGGCCCGTACTCGGTTTCGCCCGTATAGTTTGATTTCCATCAGATCCAGCGCATGAACGCTGCGCAGCACGATGGCTACTTCGGCATTTCGGCCAGACGCTTGTAGATCCGGAATTCCAACTTGCGCTCGGAAAAGCGCCAGCCTTCCACCGTCTTCTTGAACTGATCGTAGTACCTGCCGACAACGAAGATGACACCGTCGCCTTCCTTGCGCATGCCATATTCAACGATGTCGCACACGCCCGTAGCCGTGTCGCCATCGACGACGATCTTGGCAGGTTGCGCAAACTGGGTCATGCATTTGTTGCGTTCCCACGCCTTGCCGATGAAGCTGCTGATCGCCTCGGCCCCAACCAACGGGCCTGCCCCCGGTGTGACGACTTCCGCCATGCCAACCACCTTGGCATCGTCGGTAAAGGTCTTCTTCAGTTCCTGCGGGTCCATGGCGCAGGCCGCGGCGGCATAATCGCTGATAAGTTCGCGGATCGCATCCTTGTCATTCATGCTTTCAGCCATTTCGTTCTCTCCTCATCCTGCCCCGGCGCTCGCGGCTGCGCGATCAATTGTCTGCCGAATATGCCAGAGAACCTAATTCTATAATCTCTATATGGCAATCCGCCATTTCACTC
Organism: Novosphingobium pentaromativorans US6-1; assembly: GCF_000767465.1. Classification (NCBI taxonomy): domain Bacteria; kingdom Pseudomonadati; phylum Pseudomonadota; class Alphaproteobacteria; order Sphingomonadales; family Sphingomonadaceae; genus Novosphingobium; species Novosphingobium pentaromativorans. The sequence continues at coordinate 3,590,526 of NZ_CP009291.1, read as the reverse complement.
CTGTTGACTTCACCAGAACCCACCCATATTCCATTCACGGAATACGTCGCTCCGGCAAGCCGCGTACAGATTGCCGACTTGCGCTGGAGCAGGGCCGAACACCTGGGTCCATCAGGGCCGGGCCGATGATATCCGGGTGGCCGAAAGCCCACCGGCAAGTCCGAATGAACGGCATAAAAGCCGAGTACCGAAGGAGAGGATACATGGACCTTCAGTTACAGGGGAAGCGTGCTTTCGTAAGCGGAGCGAGCGGAGGCATCGGCGGAAGCATCGCGGAATTGCTGGCGCAGGAAGGCTGCTCCGTCGCCGTGCACGGTCGCGACCGCGCCCGGACCGAAGAGGCGGCTGCCTGCGTCGAGAAAGCCGGGGGCAAGGCAGTTGTCGTGATCGGAGATCTCGCCACAGACGAGGGCTGCGATTCGGTTGCCGAGGCAAGTCTCAAAGGTCTTGGTGGTATCGACATCGTCGTGAACAACACAGGCACTGCACTGCGCAAGGACAATCCTGGCTGGAGCGAGCTGCCGACACAGACCTGGATCGACAGCTTTCAGGTCAATTTCATGTCCAGTCTGCGGATGTCGAAACTCTTCCTGCCATCGATCAAGGAATCGGGCTGGGGCCGTTTCATCAATATCTCGTCCGTCGCATCCACGAATGTCCCCTCGCTGGCCGAGTATGGCGTCGCCAAGGCGGCATTGAACAAACTGACTGCGGACATGGCCAAGGACGTCGGCAAGTACAACGCGACCGCAAACGGCATCATGCCCGGCATCGTGATGACGCCTGCCATCGAGCAATATCTTGCAGTTCTCGCCGAGAAAAATGGCTGGCCCGAAGACCAGGCGGAACGGGAGCGCCGCTACCTGTCCGACCTGATGCCTCAGGCAATCACCCGTGTCGGCCAGCCGATCGACATCGCCAGCATGGTCGCGTTCATCGCCAGCCCGCTTTCAGGCTACATGACCGGCGTATCTTTCCGTATCGACGGCGGATCGAACCGGAACTCACAAGGGTAGACGCGACAGATTGGCGAGTGGCTCGCCCCCGTTTCTGGAAAGGATACCCGAAGCGATGTTCGACCTTTACATTGAACGGACACCCGCGGTCTTCAAATGCGCGGTCATGCTGGAAGAATGCGGTTACGACTATAACTGCACACATATATCGGTCACGCGCGGCGATCAGCACAATCCGGAATTCCGCGCGATATCTCCCAACGGGAAGATACCGGTGCTGGTTGACAACGAACCGTCGGACGGCGGCGAACCGCTGATCGTGTTCGATTCAGGTGCCATCCTGATGTACCTGGCGGAACGCAGCGGTCGCTTTCTGCCGACCGAGACACGGCAGAGAGCGCAGACCCTGCAATGGCTGTTCTGGCAGGCATCAGGCCTCAGCCCGTTCAGCGGCCAGGCGATCCACTTTCAGCGCTATGCCCCCGAAGTCACCCGCGAATACGGTCAACTGCGCTACGAGGGCGAGGTGAAACGCCTTTACGGTGTCCTCGATACCCATTTGAAGGATCGTGAGTTCATAGCCGGAGACTATTCAATCGCCGACATCGGATGCCACGCATGGGTCGAGATGTACGACCGGTTTGAATGGGATTTGCGCGACTGGCCCGATCTGAACCGCTGGTGGAAGGCCATCGCGCGCCGTCCGCAAGTGATGGAGGCGTACAAGAGGGTGAACGACGCCCGTACAGCCGGGCCGGCGGGGGAAGACGACTTCAAGAAGAACATGTTCGGGGAGGCTGCGGCCAAGCTGATGCCGGCTCCGAAGATCCATGTTCCCCAACCCAAGAATCTCAACGACGAGAGCGAGTAACGCTCGCGTCGGGCACGACAGTACGGCGGAGACTTATCTGCTGCCAAAGGTGAGAGAAACGATGCCCAAAGGCCCATTTTTCGACGGTGACGCGCTTCTTTCCGAAGCGGAAAAACTTGCAGGATCCAACGACTGGGGCGACGATGGCTTTCGCGAAGCCTACGATTGCTTCATCAATTCGCTGAACGCAGAAGCCGATCTGACGCCGCAAGGCGTAGAACGGACGCGCAGTCACCTGATGAAACTGCTGACCGGCAGGCTTCGCCTGTTCGCGGATCGCAAGACCTATCCCGCGATCCAGGAAGAGGAGGTGAAGGCGCCGATCTTCCTGACCGGGCATGGCCGTTCGGGCACCTCCTATCTTTACGAGCTGCTGTCGATCGACCCGCAAAATCATGCGCCGCGCCACTGGCAGGTGTGGAACCCCTCACCTCCGCCGAACCATCCCGACACTGACAATGCGCCGCAGATCGCGGCGGGCGAGCACTATATCCAGTTCGAAGGCTGGCAGGATCCCGACCTGCGGGTGAAGCACGACTACAGCAATCTCGGATCGGCGGAGGATCTGCTGATTCACGATTATTCGTTCGTATCCAAGACCTTCCCCTTTTTCTGGGCCGCGCCGTCCTATGGCAAGTGGCTGGCCGGTGCCGACGCAGCCGCAGCCTATCGCATCGAGCGCAAGTTCCTGCAGGCGCTGCAATTCGGTGAGAAACGCAACCAGTGGGTACTGAAAACCCCGGTGCACATGAGCCAGCTTTCGGCGCTGTGGGAGGAATTTCCAGACGCCCGAATGATCGTGAACCACCGCGATCCGGTGAAAACGCTTGCGTCGATGATGGGGTTGTTACGCGGTCATCGCAAGCAGTTCGGCAACCCGCCGCCAGTGCTCGACCGGAATTTCGTCGTCGCCTACATGGAGGGTGCGGCCCGATCTGCCGAGGACATGATGGAAAAGCGCGCCGATCCGAAGGTGAACGCGACGTTCGTCGATGTCCTGTACCAAGATCTGGAAGCCGATCCGCTGGGGCAGGTCGAAAAGATCTATACGCATCACGGGCTGGACCTGACTGACGCTGTCCGGGACGACATTCGAGATTACGTGGCGAAGAACCGCAAGGGCAAGTTCGGTGCGCACAAGTACAGCCTGGCGGAAGTAGGCCTGAGCGTCGAGGAAGTGCGTGAACGCTTCAAGCGCTACACGGACCATTTCGACATCCCGCTGGAAGAAAGCGCCAGCTAACCGGACGACTTGAGCGAGGACATCCATTTCAGGCAAATTCTGCGATGGGCGATCAGCCAGCGGTCACCCACTCTGCGGTAGCGGTCTATATAGTCGCCGGTATGGTCAGGTCCTATCTGCGTATAGACCGTGAAATAGCTGCGTGCCTTCGCCGTATCGGGGCCTGTCAGTTCGATCGTGCAGGTAGAAAGCTGGTGCCTGACGAAGGCCCCCTTCCCGGCTTTCTCCTGCGCTTTCTCCTTCATCCTGCCATGGCCTTCGGTCCATTCACGGATCGCCTCCCGGCCCTCGTGGCGAAAGGCCTCGATGTTACCGAATGCTTCAAGCTCGAGAATGCCATCCTCGGCAAACAGGGCAATGAAATCCGGCCAGCGCAAGCTGTCGCCCGCCATGTTGTAACTATGCATAGTGTGCCGGATGGCTTCTCGGGCGAGTAGTTCGTCGACAGTCATTGGCATTCCTTGCGCTTGATCGACAGGTCCATGCCTAGAATTGCGTCCCACCATCGCAATTGATCGTGGCACCGGTGAGATAGCCCGCGCGGGGCGAGAGCAGGAACGCGAAAAGATCCGCAATTTCAGTGGAAAGGCCAATTCTGCCCAGCGCCACATCCATCTTGTAATCCTCCTTCATCGCCTTGTTGATCGCTTCGATCGGCGGCAGCCCGTATTTCTCGGCGGCAAGCTGCATTACGCGCTCGGCGGACTCGCTGGCGATGAATCCCGGGCACACAGTATTGGCCCGCACGTTCTGCGGCCCGTAGGTCAGGGCAAGGTTCTTCGTGATCGCGGCGATGGCCGTCTTCATGGTCGTATATCCCAACAAGGGCGGCTTCATCGCCCGGATGGAATATGCCGCCGTATTGACGATCGTACCACCGCCGCCGGCGATGATATGCGGAAGCGCAGCACGGTTCGCGCGCACCGTTACCATCACATGGGACTGGAAATATGCCTCCCAGTCGTCATCGTCGAGTTCGAGCATGGTCTTGCGGGTCTGCATCGTTCCCGCCGTGACGCACACCCCATCAAGCCGCCCGAAGCGATCCACGATTTGAGCCATGGCTTCGTCCATGGAGCCCTTGACCGTGCCATCCGCGACAAACATCTGCACATCGGCACCGAACTCGTCACCGACCTTTCGTGCGCGCAGCTCGCCGCGCTTCCGGTTGCGCCCGATCAGCGCCACCTTCGCCCCCTCCGCAGCAAGCAGGCGCGCTGTATCCAGGCCCATTCCCGCTACGCCGCCGACGAGAGCGAAGACCTTGTCCTTCAAGCCCATATCCATGGTGCTGTCCTCTCCCGTTAGGTGCGGTCTATCCGTTGAAAGCCAGTTTCAAGCCCGGTCGGGGCCAGCGCGTCTTGTAAAGGCGGCCATTGCTCGACGACGTGATCCAGGCGTCACGCATGTCGGCGCCGCCGAAACAGATATTGGTGACGAAGGGGCCGGGAACCGCGATCTGTTCCGGCGACTGATCCGGACGCATCACCGAAATGCCGTCGAACGCGCCGATCGTGGCGACGCACACGCCGCCGCCTTCTTCCACTGCAAGGCTGTCGAAGAACTGCGTTCCGGGCAACGGTCCCATGACCTTGCCGGTCATCAGCGACGCGCTGACCGGATCGACTTCGCCTGGCGCGACGATTGTCATCATGAGCAGGCGGCTGGTCACACTTTCCGCAACATACAGGGTCTTGCCATCGGGTGAGAGACCGATGCCGTTCGGCGTGATCTGTCCTCGGGCGACTTGCTTGATCTTCGATCCGTCTGGCAGCCCGTAATAGATCGCGCCAATGTCCATGCGCTCACCGTCCGACTTGCCCATGTCGGTGAAATAGAAACCACCCTGTGCATCGAAGACGATATCGTTGGGGCCACGCAGTTGGCGTCCCTCGCACGATTCGTACAGCACATCGACCTTGCCGCTATGAAGATCGACCCTTTGTACCGAACCGGTTCGGTAGTCGCTGGCCGTACCGTGTGTCGCCAGCTTGCCGTCGGGCAGTTCGACCCAGCCGAAGCCGCCATTGTTTACGACATAGACCGCGCCATCCGGGCCAATCGCCGCGCCGTTGGGGCCGCCTCCCAGTTCGGCGATCACCTGAAGATTCCCGTCCGGCAGAACGCGGGTCAGCCGCTGCGTGTTAATCTCGACCAGGATTACCGAGCCATCTGCCATGGCGATGGGGCCCTCCGGGAATTTCAGCTTGTCCGTCACGAGTTCCATTTGCATTGCCGTCTCCCGCTCTTGTTTCATTTGCCAGTGTTTATGCCGATCCGGTCCCGCCGTCAGGTTCCCGGACCGCTATCCCGTCCGGACGGATCAGGTGTCCTTCGTCGCCCCTGACAGTTTGGCGCGAACGGACTCGACAAGGGCCATCGCTTCGGGGCCGGAATGGAGGGCACTTTGCCCCAGCACCTCGATCCGCCGAGCCATGTCCGGGCCGGCGTCAGCGCACATGTCGATAGTCTGCTTGGCCATCGCCATCATCTGCGGCGGGTGAGAGGCCAGCCGCTCGCAGAACGCCCGGACCGACGCGTCGAAAACGTCATCGGGATACAAACCCTGAACCAGACCGATCGAGCGCGCATGCTCGGCATCCACGGGCTCGCCACCCATCACCATCCATTTGGCCCATTGTTGGCCCACCAGGCGGGTCAGTCGACTGACGCCATTGCTGGCCGGAATCGAACCAAGCTTGAATTCGGGCAGGACATAGGACGCGGAATGGGCCGCCAGCCTGAAATCGCACGATAACGACATCTCGAGCCCCGCGCCCATGCAAGTGGCATGATGCGCCGCCACGAAAGGCTTTTCGATAGTTTCGATTGCGCGATAAAGCGCATGCATGTGCGGCCCAAGCTCGTAGTTGTACCAGTGCCGAATACGCGCGGTTCCGTCTGCCTGGGTCGGTCCGCGAACACCGGTCAAGTCCGCCCCTGCGCAGAAGAAACGGCCTGTCGAGCGGATCAGGAACACGCGTTGCGATTCGTCTCCGCCGAATCGAAGCACCGCATCGTAAAGCGCCGAAAACATGTCTGCGGTAATCGCATTGAGCTTGGCCGGACGATTCAGCGTTGCCGTGACCACGCCCCCGGCTTGTTCGAACAGGATATGCTCTTCCTCGGCCATGACAGCTCTCTCCTTGGTGGCTCTCTTGCCCAATACGGGCCTGTGCTATGGCACGCGAGTCTTGCTAACCACTTCGCAGGCAATTAAGCTAACTGTAATGTATTACGCAATGGCTAGTCTAAAGCCGCCGCGACCTTGGGAGCCATCATGACAGCCTATACGATTATCCATCTGCACAATCCAACCGCAGGCAGGGAAGAAGAACTGGTAAAGGGCTTCGATGAATCCAGGGACGCCATTTCTGCGCTGCGCGGGTTCAAATCCGCGCAACTCTTCACCCGCAGCGAAAAGCAGATCTTGCCCGTTCAGCAGCCCTGGCTTCATGTCGCCTTTTACGAGTTCGAGACGATCGAGCCTGAAATCGACCTTCCCGCCATCGCCCCGCTATTCGCTCGGCAACGCGACCGCGGCCTTATCGCCAATGACGAGACCGAGCGCGTATACAGCTACCGCATGTATCATCCGTGGAAGTGCGACAAGACGATCACGCCAGCCCCTTTCACGCACCTGAAGATCCTACTTGCCAATTTCACTCCCGGCCGTGAAGCGGAATATCATCGCTGGTACGACGAGGTTCACAGCGTCGAGGTTACGACCACGCCAGGCTATGTCGCCATGCGCCGCGGGCGCCTCACCGACCTGCCAATCGAGCCCAGGCACCATTGTCTCGGATCGGAACTGGTCGCAATCGGATTCCAGACCGACGATCTTGGGGCGTCGCTCGATGAGTTCCACGCCCGCGCCATGGGCACCAGCAAGCCCGAAGGCGCGACCTGGGGGCCGCGTTCAACCTCGGCGTCATCGGCCCGAACCGTGCATTGTTTCGAGTCCGTCGCGGGACCGTTCGGAGATTACAGCAGGTAACGGCAGTGGAGCATTTCCCGGCAACGCGCGGGGGAGAGGCGCTTTCGCTCGGCCATCGCCGCGAGATCAATGCACATCTTGCGGCCCTGCCCGAGCTTGCCTTTTCGGAGGCCAGCTTCGCCAATCTCTTCCTGTTTCGCGGGGTCCATCGCTATCGCTTCCACCGTGAGCCATGGCCGCATATCTCCGGCGTCACTTATGACGGCGTCGCGCATGTCATGCCGCTTGTGGCGCTTTCTCCGACCCGCGCAGAGGCGCTTTCAGGGCGCACGGCCTGCCTTTATCCCGTCGCGGAACAGGATGTGGCGGCCCTGGGGGCGGGCTGGCACGCCGAATTCGTCGCGGAGGACTCCGATTATCTTTTCGACGCGCGGACCCTTGCCGCATTACCGAAAGAAAGGCGGCGCCAGGCAAGGAAGCTGGAACAACTCTTCGCACCTGAACTGACGATCGGCGTACCGAATTTCACGGAGATGGCCGTGCCGATCCTCGACCTGTGGCTGGCCGAAGTCGGCAAGTCGTCCGAAGCGACCGATTATGACAATTGCCGCGAAGCCATCGAGCATGGGGAAACGCTTGGCCTGATCAACGCAGTCGCGTCGATTGCCGGAGAATCCTGCGGCTTCCTCCTCGCTTCCCCCTTGCCGGACGGAAGCATGGCCGTGCATTTCGCCAAGGCCACCCGAATCTTCCCCGCGCTCTATCCCTGGATGTTCAGCCAGTTTGCCTCGCGTTGCGGTCGGCCACGGCTCAACTTTGAACAGGACCTCGGCCTGCCCGGCTTACGCCAGGCGAAACGCGCGCTCGATCCGCTACGGATGCTTCACAAGTATCGCGTTCGGCCTCGTCCCCCAGATGAGGCTGCACCGCCGGTACCATAAGGGCACGGCGCTCGGCGCCCTCATGCTTCTGGTGCGGTCAGCTTTCCCGTGATCCGGATGCCCGCGCCATCCACCTTGTAGGTCTTGTTGAGAAAGATCAGGACCGATGTGAGCGCTTCGGCGGCGGCCGAATTGACCAGCGCACCGCCATGCAGGCCGCGCAGTCCGGCCTTTTCCGCCAGCGCGATGCCGTTGGCGCGCGCCTGCTTGTCGTCACCGAAGACAAGCACATCGCATGCAACGTCCGCCTCTGTGGCCAACTTGTGTGCGGCAACATTGTGGAACCCCGAGATAACTGTCACTGCTTCGCCCATGAGCTGCTGCGTCCGTACTGCGGCGCAGCCTTCGGCAGGCAATTGCACGCGCATCACCTTGGGCGGGTTCAGCGGCACCGTCGTATCGATGACTATCTTGCCGGCGCACGCGTCCCTGACATCGGCGATCGTCCCCTCCTGCGCGGCGAACGGCACCGCAAGCACGACGATGTCGGCCAGCGCCGCTGCCGCCGCGTTATCGGTCCCGCTCGCCCCATGGCCGATCTCTGCAGCGGACGCCTGCGCGCGCGCGCCGTCCCGCGAACCGATCACGATTTTCACCCCCGCGCTTGCCCAGCGCCGGGCGAGTGCCGCACCGAGATTTCCGGTGCCGCCGATCACTGCAACCGTCTTGTCCATGCTCACACCGTCTCCCGTTCCGCCGCGCCGTAAAGCGTCGTGCGCCGACGGGCATGACGCCCCGCCGCACGCGCCGTTTCATGCATTTTGTCCGTATCGAAGACTTGCCCATTGGCACCGCCGGCCGCGCGGGTGATGGATTCGTCCATCAACACGCCGCCGAGGTCGTTCGCGCCGGCCTTCAGCGCCGCGATCGCGCCCTGTTCACCCAGCTTCACCCAACTGGCCTGGATATTGTCGATGGCGCCGTGGAGCGCGAGCCGCGCGATGGCATGCATCAGCATCGTCTCGCGGTAGCTGGGCCCCGAACGCGCCTGACCGCGGCGCCAGATCGGCGCTTCCATATGCACGAAAGGCAAGGGCACGAATTCTGTAAATCCGCCAGTTTCGGCCTGCAGATCGCGTATCAGGCGCAAATGCCGGGCCCAGTGACGATAGTGATCGACATGGCCGAACATGATCGTCGCAGTGGAGCGAAGGCCGACGCCGTGGGCGGCGCGCATGACCTTCAGCCATTCCCGGCTGGAAACCTTGTCCGGACAAATGACCGCGCGGACATCGTCGTGCAACACTTCGGCAGCGGTCCCCGGCAGCGTCGAAAGCCCTTCGTCCCTGAGCATCGCCAGATAGTCCGCGAGGCGCATTCCCAGCGTTGTCGCCCCATGGCTGATCTCAAGCGGTGAGAATGCATGGATATGGATATCGGGCGCGGCCCTTTTCACCGCACGCAGGATCTCGCGGTAAGTATGACCGTCATAGGCCGGATGAATCCCGCCTTGCAGGCACACTTCGGTGGCGCCCCTGTGCCATGCTTCGGCAGTCCTCCGGCCCACGTCCTCAAGGTCCAGGTTATAGGCCGGGCCGCGCAGAGCCTTGGCCGTACCCTTGGAAAAGGCGCAGAAGCCGCAGCGATAGACGCAGATATTGGTGTAGTTGATGTTGCGATTCACCACATAGGTAACATCATCGCCGACCACGTCGCGCCGCAGCGTATCGGCAGCATCCATGACGCGCGCTACGTCCGATCCGGTCGCCTCGAGCAAGGCGACGATTTCGTCTTCGCAGATGCCCTTGCCTTCTGCCGCCTTGCTCAGAATCGCGTCTATCCTGTCGCTTTCCACGGTCCGCCCCGCCCTTGAAACGACCGGAGGCGCCTGCCCGGTTCCGGCGCGCCAATTCTCAACCACCGGCAAGCCGCGTGCATCGACCGAGCGGCGAACCCGCGTCGCGACATCCGGCTCAAGCCAGCGTTCGGGCTCCCTTGCGAAAGCCGGGCCGATGGCGAGCCGTTCGGTAAGCACGCGTCCGTCAGCCGCAGTCGCTGCGGTCAACGCCAGCAGATGGGGCCAGGGTGCCTCGGGGTTCACATGATCGAGCGTCACCGGCGACACACCGCCCCAGTCGTTGACCCCGGCGCGTAAGAGCGCCGACAGAGCGTCGGGCTGAAGGTTTGGCGGCGCCTGGATCGTCATGTCCGCCCCCAGGACCAGCCGGGCCGCCGCAATCGTCCAGAGATGCTCTTCCAGCGACGGTTCGGGCGCTTGAGCCATGCGGGTATCCGGCTTCGCGCGAAAGTTCTGGATGATCACTTCCTGGACATGGCCGTGCCGGTCATGCGCTTCGCGGATCGCGAGCAGGGCCTCGATGCGCTCTTCACGCGTTTCGCCAATTCCGATCAGTATGCCCGTAGTGAACGGCACCTTCCTGCGACCCGCCGCCTCCAGCGCCTCCAGACGGACTGCGGGCACCTTGTCCGGCGACCCATGGTGCGCAGCCCCCTTGACAGTCAGTCGGTCCGACGTGCTCTCCAGCATCAAGCCCATCGACGCAGCGACCGGTCGCAATCGTACCAGGTCCGCGTCGGTCATGATGCCCGGGTTGAGATGAGGCAGAAGGCCCGTTTCGGTCAGTACGGCCTCCGCCGCTTCCCGCAGATAGGACAAAGTCGACTCGTGGCCCATGCCATTGAGCGCCAGACGGGCCGCTGCGTAACGGTCTTCCGGTCGATCCCCCAATGTGAACAACGCCTCGCGGCAACCTGCCGCTTTGCCGGCGCGAGCGATCTCCAGCACCCCGTCGATCGACAGGAACGACGAGGCGAGCTGGCTCGGCGGCTTGGCAAAAGTGCAATAATGGCAGACGTCGCGGCACAGATGCGTAAGCGGAATGAATACCTTGCGCGAATAAGTGACTGTGGGACCGAAACGCTCGATCGTCATCGTCTCCGCCCGATCGAGTAGCGCGTCGAGCGGCATCGCATTCAGCACCCGCGTAATCTCGCGAGCAGATCGATTGCCTTCGAATGTCATGTCCGGTTTATCGCAAGTCCTGTTTGGCTGCAGTTGCATGCGTGTCTGCCCGGCACCCGCTGGAGCGCCGCGGCGAACGGATCGGCATCGCCGCGCGCTTCAGACTCCAAGCAACCTGTAGCTGTCGTGCCGGGCCACCGCATGGCTCAACCTGTGACAGAATGCATTGATGATATCGCGCTTCACCGTTTGCGTGATGCCCCACAGGAAATACCCGTAGACGGCGCTCATCCGATACTGCTTCCAAGCCTCTTCGTCATCCGGGACATCGCTGCCAAGCCCCTTTGCCGTCTCCAGGTAGTGACGCAGCAGAGCCCGTTCTTCCTTTTCCGAAACTTCGACCGGAAGCGTTGCATTGATGTGATAGACCACATCGAGCGACCAGCCCCCTTTCTGCAGCAAATCGAAATCGATAAGCCCCGCGCCGCCATCGATCTCGAACACGTTGCCCGCGTGGCAGTCGCCATGGATCAGGAACATGCGGCGTTCCGCGTCGACCGCGGACAAGGCTTTCAACGCCGCCAGCAACCGATGCGCATCCTGCTGCGCCTCGGGGATACCCTTGCTGCGTTCGTCGAGCAGCAATTTCTGCAGCAGCTCGACCGGAACGATGCCGGAAATCCATTCGATATTGCGACCGGTCCAGGGAATGTCGTCAACCGGCCCGAGGGTTTGGTAGCTGGCGTGCAACTTGGCCAGTTGCTCCAGGCTGCGCGCGGTCCGGCTCGCATCGAAAGGCTCGAGCGCAGAACAGAAATGTGCGCCCTCCTCGACCAGATCGCGCATATAGCGAATGCCCTGCTGGCTTTCTTCATCAAAGGGCATGGCGACAGGCGCGGGGTGACGAAAGGCGACCTTACCCGCAATATCCGTATAGAAGCGCGTCTCGCGCATTCCGGCGAGGCTTGGCTTCACCTCTGGCCGATCGAGAAATCCCTTGAGGCACAAGGCTTCGGAGCGCCCACTTTCGAAATGGGCGCGGAAGCGCACGATGGTGGCCTTGATCCTCTGGTTTATCTGCAGGGGATCCACCACCTCCACACGGCTGACCCGATCGCCATAGGCAATAGGCGCCAGCACCGCGGTCAGCCATTCGGGGTCGAGCGCGCCATCCAGCGTGCGCGGAATCGACTCGCTATTCGTGCTCGGCATTTGCTTCTCCTTGAGTCCGCTTCCATGTGGCGAGCGGGTCACTGGCCCATTGCGCTGACCTGATGCCGGCGGAGCCGGCAACCACGGCCGCCTCGCCTAGAGATTCTGCACGTTCAGCACCGTGATCTGCTGATAGACACGGATACCTTCGGGTCCACGTTCGCGGTTCACGCCGCTCGAGCCCCATCCGCCGGAGGACACATAGGCGCTTGCCATGCCGCCGTTGACGTTGACTGTGCCGGTGCGCAGCTTCGAGGCGACTTCGATGGCCGCCCTGACGTCCTTGCCAAAGACATGACCGGACAGGCCGTAAACGCTGTCATTGGCCATTTCGATAGCATGATCGAGATCGCGGTAACCGATCACGCACACCACCGGACCGAAGATTTCCTCCTGCGCGGCGGGGTTCTTGTTATCGGGCACGTCGAGGATGGTCGGCTCGAAGAAGAATCCGCGCTCGATGCCCTCACGCCCTTCAACCTTCTTGCCGCCGGAGACGATCTTGCCGCCCGCCTCGACCGCCAGCTTCACGAACCGTTCGCATCGGTCGCGTTGCGCGGCACTGATAACCGGACCGAAGGTTGTCGCCGGATCGGCCGGATTGCCGATCTTCGCGGACTTCTCCAGCGCGGCGGCCATGGCCTGCATCGTCGCTTCCTTGTCGCCTTCGGGAACGAAAATGCGGGTTCCAAGAACACAGCCCTGCCCGGCATGAGCCAGGCAGACCGACGCCGCTGCAGCTACGGCCTGAGGCACCGCGTCGGGCAGATAGATTTGCGCTGACTTGCCGCCCAGTTCCAGTTGCAGCTTTTTCATGGTTTCCGACGATTGCGCCATCACCGCCTTGCCCACCTGCGAGGAGCCGGTGAACGCGATCATGTCGACGTCTTCGCTTTCCGACAGCATGATGCCGCCTTCCGCTCCCTTGTCGGCAATGACATTGAGCACGCCCCTGGGCAGTCCGGCAGCCTCAGCGGCTTCGCCGAAAATAAGCGCCGAAAGCGGGGTAAGCGGACTGGGCCGCAACACCACCGTGTTGCCCGTGATAAGCGCCGGAACCACCTTCCAGAAATTCGTGTAGAACGGAAAGTTATAGGCGGAGATCGCGCCGACGACGCCGACCGGCACATAGCGGCGGACACTGTGGACCACATTGCCCTTGCCGGAGACCCGCTCGTGCATGGGCAGCGGATTATCCTCGGTCGCAGGAAGCTGCTGATACAGGTCGATAATCTCGTAGCCCTGACGAAGCGGCATATCGATCTGCGCGGGAACCACCGTCGACACGGGGGCACCCGATTCGAGCATGGCCAGTTCTTTCAACCGCTCGCTGTTGTCGAGGAAGAAATCGACCAACTTTCGTACCAGCGGAATCCGATCTTCATCCGACAGCCCGGCCCAACTCCCCTCATCGAACGCCCGCCGGGCAGACGCGATGGCCTGCTCGATCTGTCCGGCAGAGGCGCCGGGCAATTCGACGAAGGTTTCGCCGTTGCCGGGATTCTCGACCGCGATGGTCTCACCTTCCCCGTCGACGAACGAACCGTCGATATACATGCGCGTCTCGATAGCGAATTTGCTGACGGCGGGCTTCTGTGCGGCGCTTGCCATTAGATCAGTCCTCCACGCGACCACAGACCGCGGGGGGAATCCTGCGCTCGCTCTTATGTTGATAATTATCGCAATCCGACCACCGGTTCATGGCTTCTGTTTCCGGTGCCTGTGCGATGCGGGAACCCTTGCCAAACCGATGGCCCGTGAACTGTCGCAAATCGCAATGAACGCGGCCAACGCCCATTGCATAGGGTGCTCCGTAAGGCAGGAGGTTCACGGATACAGGCTGCCGGGAACCTTCCTCCGTCACGACACCTTACTTGAGCAGCACATGCATGGACGATATGCCGCGCTGCTCCAGCCCGCCCGTAAGGAAGGGCGCAGGCTGATCGGGATCGATCCGCATGTTCGGAAATTCATTCATCAGCGCATCGAGAGCGACAAACATCTCGCTCTCCGCCACATTGCGACCCATGCACATATGAGCGCCCATGCCAAATCCGATATGCGGCTGCATCTTGCGGAAAAGGTCGAATTCATCGGGATTGTCCCAGCGCGAAGGATCGCGATTGGCCGACGCCAGGCAGATATCCACTACGCTGCCCTTGGGGATGGCCACGCCGCCGATCTCCGTATCTTCCACCGCCAGGCGGCTGAACATCGGATTGTTCGGGTTCCACCGCATCGATTCCTGGATTGCAGGTTCAAGCAACTTGCGATCCGCCCTCACCGCTTCCCATCGATCCCTTTGGTCGAGTAGCGCAAACAGCAGGATGCCCATTTGCCGCCAGGTCGTTCCCCCGCCGGCAAGCAGCAGCAAACGGCAAAACGTGATGATCTCGCCATCGGTAAGGTGCCGCGAGCCCTCGCCCGGAATATCCACCTCGGCCGCGAGCAGCCAGGAAATGATATCCTCGCCGGGCGACTTGCGGCGCAGTTCGATCTGTTCGGTCACCATGCGGGCGACGGTTGCGGCAGCAGCCATCTGGGATTCGGGCCCACCCCTGCTGCTCAGCGTCGAAATCAGCGCCTTGCGGAAGATCAAGGCTTCTTCGCCGCGCAAGCCGACAGCTACCGAAATGGTGTGAACCGGAACCCGGGCACACAAATCCATGTTCAACTCGGCGCGATCCTGCGATTTCAGCTTTTCGACAATCGCCTCGACGATGCCGTTGATCCAGCGATCGCGCCACAGACCGACGGCACGCGGCTTGATGAAGAGCGACTGCGCTGCCTTGCGATGGGCAAAATGCTCCGGATTGTCCATCTCGAGAATTCCGAGGAATTTCTCGTCACCCGGAGTCATCTTGTAGATCTTGTTCGACAAGCGGGCATTGTCGCGAAACGCTTCCTCAGCCTTTGCGAAAGTCAGGACGCAATAGCCCTGAAGCCGCTCGCCGCCACCTTCGACGACGGCGCGGTGCCGATGCCAGAAGGGAAGGCCCAGCACCTCGCGCAGGAAGCCCTTCTGGACGGCGCCCCGCTCCTGCGCGGCTTTCATCAGCGGATAGGGATCCACCTCGATATAGTTGCCGGTCTCCAGCGCCTCGGTCTTGACGTCATAGAGCTCGTCATAAAGCGAGTCGTCTGTCTTCACTGCGTCCGCAACGCCGCCAGCCATGAATACCACTCCCGAAAAAAATGCATTGAGATCCGCTCGGACTACGCTGCCCGATGCGATACTTACTCAAAGTGTGCGGTTCCGGCGAGACGGAGTCAAGCAAAACAGCAATTCAACTAACTGAAAAGCAGTTGTCGCCGAAACCGAGTGAATTCGGGTTCGCAAAAGGGCAGGTCAGCGGGCGCCCTTGGCAGTCGCAGGAGCGCGCGCGCCCTGGGAAACGAGATCCTTCGTCATGCGCAGGAATGCTTGCGCAGCCGTGCCGAAATTGTCGGGATTCCAGACCAGTTGCAACTGCCAGTACCGGTCCGGCGGATGATCTGTGATCGTCAGGAATTTCACACCCCTGACATGCATGTGCGAGGCACTGGCGGTGACTATTCCGCAGCCCAGTCCCGCCCCGATCAGGCTCAGCATCGTATTGATCTGGTTCACCTCCTGAACAATGTCGGGCGCCATTCCGATCACTTCGAACAGCGCCAGCGGCTGCGTAAGCCTGCCGTCCACACGCTCGGGAGGGCGAATAAAGGGCTGTTTGCATAATTCAGCCAGCGTAACGGAATCGCGCTGCGCAATCGGCCATTCGTCCGGCACGGCAGCAAGAAACCCGGTACTTTCGATGACCAACCGGTCGAGATGTTCTGTATGGGGCGTCCCCGGCAGGATGATACCGAAATCGTAATCGCCCGACAGCAACCCCTCGACCTGGCCCGGCGACGGCATTTCGAAGAGTTTCAGGCTCACATTGGGCTGACGTTCGCGGTGACGCGCGACGAGACGGGGCAGTATATCGTACAGGGCCGCATTCATGAAACTGATGCGGATTTCGGAAGCCTCTTCCCCGGCACGAAGGGCCGCCTTGCGGGCAAAGTCCGCCTGCAGGAGGGTTCGCCTGGCTTGAACCAGGAATGCACGGCCAACCTCGGTCAGTTCGACGGATCGCTTCGTTCGATTGAGCAATTTCAAGCCCAGATCGGTCTCGAGCCTGCGGATCGACTGGCTGAGCGGTGGCTGCGTCATGCGCAGGCGATCTGCCGCGCGCCGAAAGTTGAGTTCTTCCGCGACGGCCACGAAATGCCGCATGTGTCTCAGGTCCATGTCTGCCGCCTCTTCCCGCGTCGGATCTTGCGCGCCTACCCGGCGCAATAACACGTGACCTAATGGCTGGAACGTGTCGGGGACAGAAGAAAATGCAGTCTCAGTGAAACCATTTCGATATCAGTTCGGCGCAGATCATATTGGACCCGGCATTCGATCTGCGGCATTTTCCGCAGGTAGCAAAAGCCCGGCCAAGCCCCCGATTTCAGCCGGCAGAACCAGGAGAGTGTGCAAATGAGCGTCACCGAACTCACGCCCGAATCGAGCGCAAAGTCCGAAAAGAAATTTCTGGTGGTCGATGCCGACGCGCATATCGACCCACCCCACGAGGCATGGGCCGACTACCTGCCGGAGAAGTTCAAGGAGCGCGCACCTCGCATCGAGGAAGGCGAGGACTGCGATTATGTTGTTTTCGAAGGAAATCGCCGCCCGATCCTGATGATCAACAACCAGGCGGGTCGCAAGGGCAAGGACTTCAAGATGGTGGGCAAGCGCTCCGAGATGCGCAATGTCCGCGATCCCAAGATCCGGCTTGAGGACATGGACACCGATGGCATCGATTCTGCAGTCCTTTTCGGCGGCGGCCCGCTCGGCACCTCCGACTCGGAGTTCTACATCGAAAGCTATCGCGCCTATAATCGCTGGCTCTGGGATTTCTGTGGCACCGATCGCAAGCGCCTGACCGGCGTCGCCTACATGCCGATGCGGGACGTGGACGAGACGATCGGCATGATCAAGGAAGTGGCGAAGCTCGGCTTCAAGACCATCAATATCCCCGCATTCCCGCAAGCCAAGGACGCACTGAGCACGTCGGCACAGGTCGGCAAGATGGCCTCGGGGCAGATTGCGGCCCTGACGGGCGACCCCAGCAGTTCAACCCCCTATTGGAGTGCCTGCTTCGACCCTCTGTGGCAGACGATCTGCGACAACGATCTCAATGTAACCTTCCACCTTGGCGGACGCATTCCGCGCTTCGGCCAGAAGGAATATTTCCTTGCCGACCTGGTGATGAGCAAGGTCGCCATGGCAGAGCCCGTGGCAATGGCCATCTATGGCGGCATCTTCGATCGTTTCCCGAACATGAAGTGGGCCATCGTCGAAAGCGGTGTCGGTTGGATGGCGTGGATGGCCGAATACATGGACCGGACCTGGGAAAAGCAGCGCTACTGGACCAATAGCGACATCAAGGAGCGCCCCAGCTTCTACATGGATCGCAACATCTTCGGTTCGTTCATCAACGATCGCACGGGCATTCTCAACCGCGCGCTGCCCGGCGGCAAGAACATCATGTGGTCGTCCGACTATCCGCATTCGGAGACGACTTTCCCGAACAGTCACCAGGTCATCGCGCGCGACTTCGAAGGCGTGCCCGATGCAGAGGTGCAGGAAATCGTCGGCGGCAGGGCCAAGGCATTCTACAAAGTCGATATCTGACGATCGGCATGCCGGCCCGCTCCACGCAGCGGGCCGGCATCTATCGGCGCCCCCCCGGCAAGATCCGTGCCGGGCGCTTCCCGGTGCGAAAGAGGCCCATCGACAATCGAGGCTCGGCGGCCCTTGCCTGCAAGATCGGGATATGGGTCGAGTCTGGACAAGGCCCTCAATAGCGTTATCTCTATCGGTTCTTCCGTCAGTCGCCGCGCGATTGCGCGTCGGCTCAGGTGCCGGGTTCATGGCATCCCTAGCGGCAATGCTGGCGGAAGGCGAAACGGATGCGAGGAGAGGATAGTTGGAGAACTGCAAAGGCAAGGTGGCCATCGTCACGGGCGGAGCCTCGGGCATCGGTTTCGGCATAGCGCAGGCGGCTGCCAGGCGCGGGGCTGACATCGTTCTGGCCGACATCGCGGCCGACAAACTTGAAGCCGCCGCGGCGGCGCTCCGCGATGCTGCTGGCGTGCGCGTCATCGGCGTTCCGACGGACGTAGCCGATCCCGGCGCACTCGACGCCCTCGCCGAAGCGACATACCGCGAATTCGGCCGGGCAGACATGCTGTTCAACAATGCGGGCATATCCTCGATCGGTGCGAGTTGGGAAACGTCGCTGGAATGCTGGCGAAAGGTCGTGGACATCGACCTGTTCGGTTGCATCCACGGCATCCGGTCCTTCCTGCCCAAAATGCTCGAAAGCGGCGAACCGGGATACGTCGTCAACACCGCGTCGCTGGCCGGCCTGGTGCCAACGCCTCACATGGCGCCCTATGCCGTCAGCAAGCACGCGGTAGTGGGACTTTCCGGATCGCTGGCACAAGAACTCAGAATGCAGGGAGCACCGATCAAGGTCGCCGTCGTATGCCCCGGCTACATCGCGACACCTCAGGCCAAAGGCAGTGTCGAGCTGTACTCCGCAGACGCGAAATCGGATATCGACCTGCAGATCCTCACCACCATCGGCAATGCGGCGGAAGCGGGCATGAAGCCGGAAGAAGCAGGCGAGATCATCCTGAGCGCGATGGAGAAAGGCGACTTCTGGATCGCGCCTAACGGTGCGCCGTTCCGCGCGTCGATCGAGGATCTGCACAAGGAGATGTTTCGCCAGGCATTCTGAAAGCCCGCGAAAGCGCGCGAATCCTGCGTCACCACGCTAGAGGACAGAAGGCGCGTGAACGCAACGCGGCGTGCAACCGGTCGATGGTCCGCCAACTTGCCGACGCGCCCTTTAGATCTTGACGCGGCTTGTATTCTCCGCATGGAGATCATGCCCCGATCGGAACAGGCCGGAGCATGGACGTAAACGCACGTAATCGCCGGGAGACGGCGGTCGATACGGAGGGCTTTCAGGGATGCTGCGCCGGAATCGAAGCGGGCAAGCAACGTCCATTGACGTAGTAAATGACGGTGTCTGCCCGGCGCCGCGAGATGAGGATAACCAATGGCCATCAAGACCCGAATAACCGAACGTCTGGGGATCGAGCACCCGATCGTCCAGGGTGGCATGCAGAATGTCGGCTATGCGGAAATGGCTGCCGCCGTGTCCAATGCAGGCGGCCTTGGCCTGATAACATCGCTTACGCAGCCTGACGCACCCGCCCTTGCGAAGGAGATCGAGCGGTGCAAGGCGATGACGGACAAGCCTTTCGGCGTCAACATAACCGTCCTGCCCACCCTTAACGCCCCCGACTATCCCGCCCTTTGCAAGGTGGTGATCGAAAGCGGCATCAAGGTTGTGGAGACCGCGGGCCTGCCGGCGGTCCGCGAAATCTGGGAAATGCTCAAGCCGCACGGCATCACCATCGTCCACAAATGCACCTCGGTCCGTCACGCACTGTCGTCCGAGAAGGCTGGATGCGACATCATTTCGATCGACGGGTTCGAATGCGCCGGTCATCCCGGTGAAGATGACGTTCCCGGTCTTATCCTGATCCCGGTGGCGGCCGACAAGGTGAAGATCCCGCTGCTGGCCTCGGGCGGAATCGGCGACGCGCGAGGATTGGTCGCTGCCCTGGCGCTCGGTGCGGAAGGCGTGAACATGGGCACCCGCTTCTGTGCGACGAAGGAAGCCCCGATTCACGACAACGTGAAGCAGGCTTATATCGACAATGACGAGCGCGGCAGCAATCTCATCTTCCGCAGCCTGAAGAACACCGCCCGCGTCGGCAAGAACGAGATATCCGACGAAGTCGTACGACGCCTCGCAAAACCGGACGCAGTGTTCGAGGACGTGAAGGAACTCGTGGCAGGCGCCAAGGGCCGCGAATTGCTCAAGACGGGCGATATGAGCTCGGGTATCTTCTGGGCAGGACAGGTCCAGGGCCTGATCCACGACATTCCCAGCTGCGAGGAACTCATCACCCGCATGGTCAGCGAAGCCGAAGCCATCATAAACGGCAGACTGGGCGCGATGATCGCCTGAGAGATTTCCCCCTTCCCCAGCGTGGGCGCAGTGCACTGTCGCGTGTCTTCGCGATCAATTGCGACAATTGGCACGCGTCACCGCTGGGCGGAAGGGGGCCCGCCCTTCCCCGCAGCCGGGATGTTGACGAAATAGCTTCCTGCCACCGCGCAGTCCCCGATGCTCAGGCAAGCGCGATCACGCTCGTCAGGATCAGCCGCACCAGATCGGCCTGCCCCCTCGTGCCGGACTTGGCATAGACCCGCTTGCTGTAGAAGCGCGCAGTCTCCGTCGCGATGTTGAGTTCGGCTGCCGCTTCGGCAAGCGTGCGCCCTTTGCTCAGCGCCAGAGCCAGCCGCGCCTCGTTGCCGGACAGCGAAAACAGTTCCATCAATTGCCGGTATTGGTCGTCGCTCCCCGAGCGTCCACCATGCACATAAGCCATCGCAACCGCAGTCTTGCCGCGCAGGACAGTCGGCACGGAAATGGGAACCACCATCATGTCCAGCCACGGCTCGTCCAGGATGTGAATGACACGCGCACCGGTCGATGTGCGATCGCTGAATTCATCGAGCACATTCTTGAGAGCATTGCGGGACCGCGCCCGCAAGATCAGGCGCTGTCCGGGTTCGGCAGCAGCCGGCCCAAGCCTTTCGCGCAGGATTTCCTGAGCTTCCGGTGCGATCTCGACCACCCGCATCTGCGCATCGAGCGTCAGCCAGCCGAAATTGAGGCGCCGGATCGCGAAGGTTGCAACGTCGGAGCGCCTCCGCTCCTGCTCCAGTGCAGCCAGCGTGCGCAGCGCGCTGCCAAGATGCGGCACCAGTCGCTCGAGCAGCGGCCGTACCTCTGGCGTGAAGTCGCCGTCGCGACGGTTCAGCGAGAGCCATCCGTATCCGCCCGAAGGTTCGACGACGCGGACGCCCCGGATGTAGTTCAGCGACCGTGCGGACAGATAGTCGCGGTAGGCCCGGTGAACCGCGTTTTCCGGATCAAGGATCTCGTCCAAGCTATATACCCGGCCCGGTTTCAGGTTCTTGTAGGGCAGCGGTGATTGCCTCTCGAGCGTATCGAGGTATCGACCGTTGAGTTCGGAGGAGTATTTGTCTTCGGCGGACGACATGACGATCAGATCGCCTACGGATGTGTCGGTCCGCCTGAACGCAAAGCTGACATAAATGGACTGGGTCGCCATGCGCAGATTGTCCAGCAGCGTTTTCCAGTACGGTTCTTCAAGCACGCCCGCATGCGCGGGTATCACCAGATCCTGTTCGAAATCGAATTGCGTCATGTCCCGCCGATCCTGTCGCGCCGACATGGCATTACCTGTCCGCCCTGACAACGCCGGATGAAACGGGCAGGCCTAATCCGTAACCTACCATTTGGGTATCGTGCAGCCTCTATCGACAGCCTAGACCATTGATCGCTGCGCGAATCATCGCGAGTCCGGAGAGGAAAGAATGACGCTTTCAACGGTCCATTCCCATGCCGAGCATTCCCCTTTACGCAAAGCGTCGGGCACAATGCGTTCGAGCATTGCCAGCGGTAGCCACGGCCCTGCTGATCGAGACGACGGAGTGGGCCAAGTCCGTAGCCAGCGTATTCGATGATTATCGCGGCATCGCGCTGGCCATCACGCTGCCAGGAACCAGGCCGGCATCGTGCGGCGCACCTCTTGCGTCACCCCTGCTCGCATCCGCCCCGCGCGGCGAGGCCGTGGGATGGTGCGCGGCCTGAGTGCTGTTTGGGATCGATCGGGCCGGGATCATCCACGCGTAGCCTGGGCCGATCCTCGCTGCGGCGCCCCCGGAAGTGCCGATCATCAACCGGGGCGGTCACGAGGCGGTTCCGGCACAGGACATGTGCGCGCTTTTCGGTGAGATCCTTGGCCTCACCCCCGAGGTCACCGCCAACTATCCCGAACGCAGCCAGAAGCGCGTCGAGGCCGACAACAAGCGGCGCATGGCGATCACCAATCCCTGCAAGGTCCACTGGCGCGACGGCCTGGGCGAAATGGCCGAGGCACACAGGGCCCGCGAAATGTCCGGCGCAGGCTGATCGGCAATGCGGGAAAGAAGGCCATAGCAATGATCCGGAATGAGAAAATTCTAGTCACGGGCGCGTCGGGAGAGGTCGCGCGCCCGCTCATCGCCTATCTGGCTGGTGATAACGAGGTCTGGGGCGCGGCGCGCTTTTCCAAACCGGGCAGCGAAGAGGAAGTACGGGCGCTGGGCGCGCGACCGGTGACGGTCGATGTGGCGAGCGGCGATCTGTCGATGCTTCCCGACGATTTCACTTATGTCCTGCATCTCGCCTATTATCGCGGCGGCAAGGATGATTTCGACGGTGCCGTGCGGGTCAACGGCGAAGGCACCGGCCATGTGCTGCATCATTGCCGCAAGGCCAGAGCCGCGCTGGTCATGTCATCAGGTGCGATTTATTCCGCCGTCGAGGATCCCTTTGAGTTCCCGAAGGAAGACAGTCCGATCGGCAGCGCCTTCACGCCGTGGTCGCCCACCAGCGGTCCAGGCAAGATCGCGCAGGAGGCGGTCGCCCGATTTTGCGCCAGCGCCTATGACCTGCCGGTCATCATCACGCGGCTGAATACGATCTACGGCGACGGGACGATGTTCCTGCCGATGATCAACATGGCGATGATCATGGCGGGCAAGGAAGTGCCCGCGCGGTGGGACCCGATGCCCCACCTGCCCATCCACACCGACGATCTGTGCGGCCAGCTGGAAGCCATGCTGAACGCCGCCTCGTCTCCTGCGACTATCGTCAACTGGGGCGGCGATGAAATCGTGACACAGCAGGAATGGTGCGCGATGGTGGGCAAATGGTCGGGCATGGACGTGAAGATTGTCACCAACCCCGTACCCAACACGACGCGGACCGGCGGGTCGGATCAGACCCGTCGCCGCGCCATCACCGGGCCTTCCAGGGTGAAGTTCGCCGATGCGTTCCGGGCACTTTTCGAAAAGCGCTACGGCCAAGCCACAAGCAATTCCTGAGCCGGCCAACAAGAGGAAAAGCACAATGACCACACCGCAAGTGACACCGTTCAAGGCGCATGTTTCCGACGATGTCATCAACGATCTGAAGCTCCGCCTGGCCCGGACGCGCTGGCCCGACGAGCCGGAGGATGCCGGCTGGGACTATGGCACCAACCTCGCCTATCTGAAGGAACTTTGCGATTACTGGCAGGACGGGTTCGACTGGCGAAAGGCCGAGGCCCGGTTCAACGCCTTCCCTCAGTTCATGACCGAAATCGACGGGCAGAATGTGCATTTCTATCACATCCGCTCGCCCGAACCGGACGCTACTGCGATGATCATCACGCACGGTTATCCCGGTTCGGTGGCCGAGTTCCTCGACATTTTCGGCCCGCTGACCGACCCGCGCGCGCACGGCGGCAATCCAAAGGATGCCTTCCACATCGTGGCTCCCTCGATCCCCGGCTATGGCTTTTCGGGGCCAACGAAGGGCAAGGGCTTTTCCACGCGCCAAGCGGCGCGGATCAACGTGCGCCTGATGGAGATGCTCGGCTATGACCGTTACATCGCCCAGGGCGGTGACTGGGGGGCGGGCATTTCAGGGCTTGTCGCGACCTATGTGCCCGACCGGCTGATCGGACTTCACCTCAATCTCATGGTCGGTGCACCGGCAGACCCCGCGAACCCCGCGGACGGCCTGACCGAGGACGATCTGGCCTATCTGAAATGGAAGGCCGCATATGAAGAGAACGAGAGCGGCTATCAGGTGATCCAGCGCACCAAGCCTCAGTCGCTCGCCTATGGCCTCAACGATTCCCCTGCGGGCCTTGCGGCCTGGATCGTCGAGAAATTCAAGACCTGGAGCGATTGCGGCGAGGACATCGAAAGTTCCTACACCAAGGACCAGCTTCTCGAAAACATCATGCTCTACTGGGTCACGCAGACCATCAACTCTGCGATGCGGCTCTATTACGAATCGCTCGGACCTGGCCGTCTGGTCAACGATATCCGTTCGATCTCCGTCCCGGTCGGCCATGCCCGTTTCCCGGCGGAGATCCGCCGCACGCCCCGTAAATGGGCCGAGACGATCTGCAGCAATATCGTCCGCTGGGAGGAACAGCCGCGCGGCGGCCATTTTGCCGCATTGGAAGCACCCGACCTGTTCATCGACGAGATCCGAGCCTTCGCGCGGCAATTGCGCGCTTGAGCGTATCAGGATGCAATCGGTCGAGAGGAAGGCTGCCAATGGCGACCCGCTTCAAATTTCCCAGCCCACAGCGAATGATGGCCGATGCCCGGTCCAGCGCCAACCTTTCCGATTTTGGCGATGAAGGGTTTCTGGTGGGCCTGAATCGCTTTATCGAAGCAATCGAGAACGAGCTGGAAGCGCCCGAGGCGATCGTGAAGCCGATGGTCGCCCAGATCCACACGCGCCTGGTCAACCTGCTGGAAATGCAGGAATGGTCCCGCACCCATCCCGAAGTCGGGCAGACCTCGATCGAATCCGCCGTTTCGATCACCGGATTGCCGCGCACCGGTACCACTGCCCTCGCCAACATCCTGTCGCTCGATGAAGACTTCCGTTCGCTGCGAAGCTGGGAACAGTCCAAGCCGGTCCCGCCGCCTGTACTCGGCGACGAGGAAAACGATCCCCGCCGGGTCGCCCTCAAGGCCAGATACGAAGCGATGGCCCGTGAAAATCCGCAGATGATGGCGATGCATCTGTGGGACGCGGATGCGGGGACGGAGGATGTCGAGGTGCTCTCGACCTGTTTCATGTCTCAGAACTTCATTCTGCCGATCCCGGAATACCATGCGTGGTGGCGCAACGCCGATCTTGGCCCGACCTTCGCGTTCCATCGCCGATTCATGGAACTGCTCCAGTCCCGCCGCCCACCGGGGCGCTGGCTGTTCAAGGCGCCGGCGCATTGCTTTCACCTCGACGCCCTATTCTCTGCCTATCCAGAAGCGAGGATCGTCTGGACCCATCGCGATCCGGCCAAGGCGGTGCCGTCCGCAATCAGCTTCGTGACGGCGCTCATGCCAAAGGGACTGGAAATCGACATATCTGACATCGGGCGGCGGCGGGCCGAACATCTGCGTGAAGGAATGGAACGTGCACTCGCCTCGCGGGAACGTATCGGCGAGGATCGCTTCTTCGATCTTCACCACCATGACTTCATTGCAGACCCGCTGGGTTCGATCGAGCGGATCTACGACTTTCTCGGCTTCGAATTGCGGCCCGAAGCCAGGCGGAAAATGGAAGACTGGTACGCCGCGAACCGATCCGGCGCGCATGGCACCCACAGCTACACGCCTGAGCAGTTTGGCCTTACCGCCGAACAGATCCGCAAGGATTTCGCCTTCTACACCGACCGCTTCGGAATCGAGTGATGATTGCAATACGGGACCAAAGAGGAAACGGACGATGACCTTGCGCGTGATCCATTGCGGCAGCGGCCAACTCGGCAAGCGCGCCCTCAAGGGAATCTGCAATCATCCCGAGCTTGAGCTGGTAGGCCAGTTCGTCTGGTCGAAAGACAAGGTCGGGATCGATTGCGGTGTGCTTGCCGGTCTCGACCCGATTGGCATTACAGCGACCGACAATTGGGACGAACTCCATGCGCTGGGCGCGGATTGCCTATGCGATTTCGGCCGCTCCATGCCGGGCGAGCACGATCGCTGGCTCGCCCACAGTCTGCCGTTGTTGGAGCGCGGGACGAACATCGTCAATTTCTCGGCGTTCGAATTCGCCCACCCGCCTACCGCCCCCAAGGACACGCGGGCAAAGATCGAAACGGCCTGCAAAGCCGGCAATTCGAGCTTCTTCTTCACCGGCATCGACCCGGGATGGGCGACTACCGATCTCGCGCTGGCCGCGTTGGCCGCCGCGGACCGGATCGACTGCGTAAGGGTTTTGGAACTGGGCTATTTCGGCCATTACTCCTCGCAAACCCTGCGCGACATATTCGGCTTTGGCATTGAACCGGGGGTCACGCCAGGCATGCTGCGCGACGGCAAGCTGAAGGCGCTATGGGCACCCACCCTTTACCAGATCGCCGACGCCCTCGGCGTGGAAATCGACGATTGGCAAACCTTCTTCGAGGTAGAAACCCTCGACGAGGATATCGAGGCCGGAATCGGCACCGTGAAGGCAGGCACCGCTGTCGTCCTCCACTTCGAGCTACGGGCGATGTCAGGCGGCGCACCTATCGCCATCGTGGAGCACGTGGATTCGATATGGCGCGGGGCCGGCGCGAAATGGAAGGCGCCTTACGCGCCGGTTGATCTGGTTTACCGCATCGAGGTCGAGGGTAGCCCCTCCTTCTCGATGGAGTTCGCCTTTCCGCCCGACAATGGCGAGCCGTCAGCCTGCCCGGCGATGCCAGCTGTCAACGCGATACCCGCGCTCTGCCGCTCCCCAGCGGGCCTCCTCGGCCCGCTTGATATCCCGCGCTACTGGAGCCGGAACGTAAGGCCTTCGGCACGCAAGAAATAGAACCGAAAGGCGCGCAGCCTGAAGCGCCGACCCTTGCAGCCCTGCGCGTCGACCAGCCTGGTCCAATGGTCGTCGCCCATACCGTCGGAGCGCCATTTCTCATGGTCGCCACCCCCACGAACGGCAGGAACAGACAACTCAGCGACGACCTGCAGGCATCTTGCGAAAGCGACTTTCTGACCGCCCCAAACAGCGCGATCACAACGGAAGTCGACGGTTCCTTCGCGGGCGTGGTCGGTCGACAGGACTTGCGGCAGGCACGCACATCATCGCCATACATATGGCTGGCATCGCACGTTCCATGACGTGCCGGCATGAAATTTGACTCTGCCTCGCGCCAAATATGTATATTGAGCTAATATACAAACGAGTGCTGCACTTGCGCGGCCGCATCGGCTCTATCGAGCATGCGACATGAAGCAGTCGGAATTGGGAGTATGCGCATGAAGGCCGAAAGCATCCTCATCATCGGCGGCAGTATTGCCGGGCTGGCTTGTGCGCTGGCTCTCAAAGGCAAGGGGTTCGACGTCACGATCCTGGAAAGGGATCCCGCGCCCTCTCCCGACATCACGCCTGCGACGTCGCACCGGTGGAAACGCAACGGTACGCCCCATGCGGTTCAGCCCCATACGCTGATCGCCAGCATCCGCAATCTGCTGCGCGACCGCTATCCGGACTTGCTGCAGGAACTGATCGACGCAGGCGTCGGCGAGCACCATTTTGAAGACGGATTCCACAAGGAAATCGCAGGAAAGTACCGCCCCGTCTCCGAAGATGCCGAAATCACGACCCTGATGTCGCGCCGCACGACCCTCGAACTCGTACTAAGGCGCTACGTAGAGCGTCAGGCAATTGCCCAACTGATCGTCGGGGCCAAGGTGCGGTCTTTGCTCACAGAGAAGCAGGACGACGGAACGATCGTCGTGCGCGGCGTGTCGATCAAGGATGGCGAAGGATGCCGCGAGATACGATCGGACGTCGTGATCGACGCATCCGGCCGGGGATCGGGCTTCTTTCAGTCCCTGGTCCAGGCCGGTGCCGATATCCGGGAAGAGTACTATGCGTCCAACGTGGCGTATTTCACGCGCAGCTACAAACTCGCGGACGGAACTACCCTGCCCAAGGCACTCATCCGCGTCAGCCAGACACCGCACATGACCATGTCCCTCATGTCAGGCGACAACGGCACCGCAACCGTGACGCTTGCTGCCTTCAAGGATGATCCTCTGCTTTATGGACACCTTGGCGATACAGAAGTTTTCGACGCCGTCATCGCCAGTGTTCCCAATATCGCCGAGTGGATCAATCCGACCCATTTCCTGCCGACGACGGGGGTCAATCGCTGGGCAAACATGGACGCCACCTGGCGCCACAGCGTCAGCGACGGTTCGCCAAGACTGCTCGGGTTCTTTTTCGCCGGTGATACGGCGTTGAGGTCGAATCCCAAATTCGGTCGCGGATGTGCCTGCGCCCTGATCGGATCGCACATCCTTGCGGATATCCTGGTTGAACAGGACTCTCCCCGAGAACGGGCCATCCGCTATGAAGCCGGACTGAAGCAGGCGTTTCGTGCCGAGTGGGAATTCCTGCTGACAACCGACAGGAATGACTATGAGGCTTTTCGCGCATCGGTTGGATTGAAGCCGAAATCCTGGCGCGATCGTTTGAGGTACATCATTGGCCGACAGGTCAACCGGGCGATGCAGATCGATCCCGAAGTCCGTCGCGCGATCGTCTATGCCGGCAATGGCATCACTGACCTTACAGCCTGGCTGAAGGGACCGCGGATCTGGCTCCGCATTCTCCGCAGCGCCTTTGCCGGCCCCATCGAGCGCAGGGTCATTGCCAGACATGAAACCTGCGTGGATCGCCGTGCGATCGCCCAGATGATACAGACAGTCTAGCCCCGAATATCCGGCGGTTGCCCTGGCAGGTTGAAGCGCGCCGCGCCGGGAAGGTCAGTCGGTCTTGCGGCAGAATTCCTCGGTCGTTGTGGAGGAACACCCTTCCCTGCTTCTCGCCTTGCCCCACCGGCGTTGCAGCGGATCGCCCCCGCCGAACCTCCCATGAGACCCGATGCCAAGCGGAAAAAGTCATGCCTGGCACAGCCGAATTCATGGCGCGCCAGAGTGCATCCGCGCAGACCTGAAACAGTTACCTCTATTATATCGAGATATTTTCAGGTTGAGTCGTCGCGCTCGCGCCGGGAATTCATCGAGCGCACCCCGAAACGAATTTGACGAAGGTCAAAGTCGTTCGAAGGGGCGTAGATCATGGTGGCTTTGCAGAGCAAGAACGGATCTCGAACCATGACAACGGATACACTCGAACGCCCAGGCGAAGGCCGCACGCAAAAACCCGATTACCAGATCTGGGATATCGATCACCATTATTACGAGCCGCCGGAAGCCTTCCTGCGCCATCTTCCCAAGAAGTTCGAACACGATTTCATGTACATAACCCTGCCAAACGGGCACACCAAGCTCGCTCTGGACGGCAAGATCTCATACATGTACCCCAATCCGCTATTTTCAGTGATTTCGGCACCGGGCTCGCATGAAGAGTTCATGCGCCACAACAATCCCGACGGGCTGAGCCTGAAGGAAATGGCGGGCGAGCCCATGAGGATCATCCCGGCCATGCGCAATGGCGCAGCTCATCTGGAGAAGATGGACGAACTGGGCATTCACGCCGCGATGATCTTCCCAACGCTCGCCGCCGTGATCGAGGAGCGGGTAGGCCATCGCCCCGATCTGGTCGGCGCACTCTATCACTCGCTCAACTTGTGGGTCGCCGAGGAATATGGCTTTGGCAACGGCAGGCAATTCCCGGTAGGCGCGGTCACGCTCGGCGATCCCGACGCGGCCGTTGCCGAGTTGGAGTTCCTTATCAAGGCCGGTTGCAATGCCGTGCAAATTCGCCCCGCGCCGGTGCCGGGAACCAATGGTACGCGCTCCCCGGGTGCGCCCGAATTCGACCCCTTCTGGGCGCGGGCCGCGGAAGCACGGGTGCTCATCACCAACCATGCCGGCGATTCGGGCTATGACCGCTTCTACCGCTGGTGGATCGGCGACAAGCGAGACGAATTCCTGCCCTTCGAACGGTTCGCGGACCCAACCCAGTTGTGTCTCGACATGCTTGGCCGGGCCGCTGCGGACATGATCACCTTCATGGTCGGCCACGGCGTGTTCGATCGGCATCCCAGCTTGCACGTTGCCTGCGTCGAAAGCGGTTCATCCTGGGTGAAACCGATGTTGGACCGGTTGGCAGATGCCTATGGCCGCATGCCCAAGGGATTCAGGAAGGATCCGGTCGAAGCGGTTCGCCGGCACGTCACCGTTATGCCCTTCTACGAGGATTCGGCACGCGATCTGGTCGATCTGATCGGCGTGGACCGGGTCGCCTTCGGCAGCGACTGGCCGCACGCGGAAGCCATTCGCGTTCCGCTCAATTACTACAACGATATCGCGAACCTGACGCCCCAGGAGCAGAAGATGGTGATGTGCGACAACACCAGAAACCTGCTTCACGGTCACTGGTAGCAAAAAGAAAGGGCTTCATCCCGGACTTCGGCGCGCCTTCGGTCGAACGTCATTCCCGGGCTTCCCCGCCACTGTTCCTTGTAGCGGGGAAGCCTGTCCGATGGTCATTGTGCGCCAGCCGGCCAGGTTGATCCCTGCCTCCAAGAGGAGGAGCAGGAGGTGAAATATAACCTGTTGCATAAACGCCTTCTTACGGCCACTGTTTCCTGGCGATCTTCAGGGAAACCTGGCGGCAACCGGCCGACGGGAGAATGTCTCCTGCCCCTGCATGCCATCCATAAAGAATGCCGCGCTCACAGGCCTTGAGGGCAAAGTGCTGACAATCAATCCTGACCCAATGGCATCTTTACGGATCAATCGCTTGAGAAATTCCTAAACAACTAGTTCTATAGTGCGAATCGATTCGATCAGGTGTATAGGACGACCGGACAGAGCCACGGCGGGCCGGAAATTGATGAACGCTTTGCGCTCCTGACGGAGAACAAAGTACCGGCCTTCATTGACATTGGCTCTGCGTTATGATGAACCGAAAAAAACGGAGCAAAAAAGCTCCGAAGCAAGCTCAAACAAAAATGCGCTGCTTATACTTGGGAGGGTGAAGAGTATGGTCAAGCTTGATTGGCGTACGGTTAATTGTCTGAAGATGATGATGGTCGCGACTTCGGCGCTCGTTTCGGTGCCCGCTCTCGCACAGACCGCAGATGAGCAAGGGGCGTCCAGAACAACAAACTTCACCGGCCTGAATGAAATCGTGGTGACAGCGCAGAAGCGCGAACAGAGCCTGCAGGATGTGCCTGTCGCTGTGACGGCTCTCACCAGCGAAGTTCTGGAAGTCAATCGCATCAGCAACGTGGCCGACGTTTCCGGCCTTGCGCCCAGCACGACCATCCGCACCGCCACGGGCGGCACCGGCCTTCCGACGATCACCATTCGCGGCACACCGAGCACGGGCCTCGCGCCCGGATCCGACAAGCAGGCCGCGATCTATCTGGACGGCGTCTACCTTTCATCACCGCGTGGTTCGATCTTCGAACTACCTGACATCGCTCGGATCGAAGTTCTGCGCGGTCCGCAAGGCACGCTTTTCGGCCGCAACGCAACCGTCGGCGCGATCAGTATTTCTACCCGCGATCCCGATGGCGTAGCTGGTGTTACCGCAGGGGCTACATTCGGCAACCAGGACGAGTACCGCTTCCGCGTGACTGCCAACACCCCGCAGATGGGGCCCTTCAGCGCCTATTTCAGCTACCTTCATCAGGAACGCCGCGGCGATATCCGCAACCTTGCTACGCCGAGAGTGTGGGATCGCTCGGCAGCCCTGGTCGGCCGCATGGCGACCAAGGACAAAACGGCTGAATGGCTTGGCAGCAAAAATGTCGATTCCTATTTCGCCGCGGTGAAATTCGAAACCGGCGATTTCAAGGCCGTTTACAAATATGACAGGTCGGACTCGTCAGGCACCCCCGAAGGAAATGCCCTGATCGGCGTAAACGCGTCTTCACCGCTGGTAGGACCTTTTGTTGCTGCCCTGGTGGCCAATGGCGGTCCGGGCGGAACCCCCATTCCGACATCCCCAGACAACGGCAAACGGCCTGACGGTGTTTACAATGCCTTTTCCATTCCGACCGATCAGTACAATTTCGGGCATAGTATAACCGCGTCGTATCAGGCTTCGGATTCCCTGAGCTTCAAGGCCATCCTTGGCTATCGCGAGCAATATATCTTCGCGGCAAGCGCGATCGACGGCTTCTCATCGGTCGCATTTCCAAGCCAGGCGCTGCTGCCCTATGCCCAGTTCGCGGGTATCAGCCTGCTTGCGTCCCAAGGCGTTGACGTGACCAATCCGGCGAACGGAGCGCTGGTTGCCAGCACGATCGGTGCAATCGCCTCTGCGACGGCCCCGAACATTGGACAGCCGTTCATAACCGTTTCGTCGGCTGCGCAGAACCGATCGCGGCAGTGGAGCGGAGAATTCCAGGCAAACTATGTGTCGAGCCTGCTGACCCTCACCGCAGGCGCTGTCTGGTTCAAGGGCAAGGACGACGTGGCTCAGCACTATCTTCAAAACACGCCGTCGTTCCGCTTTTACCCGGACTACGTGATACCGCGGGACAACATCGGCGCGTATTTCAATGAAGCCAAGTCGATTGCGGCCTATGCTCAGGGCGAATTCCATGTGACGCCCGAACTTGACCTCGTCGTGGGCGCTCGCATTACGAGAGACGACAAGTCCGGCACCTTTACCTTCGGCGCAAATGAATCCTCGCTTCAGACTGCAGCATTCGACTATAAGGACACTCAATTCAATTACTTGCTGGGTGTGAACTACAATCCCAGCAACGACCTTCTGCTCTATGCCAAGTACTCAACCGGTTATGTTTCGGGCGGCGCAATCGCCAGCATCCCGTTCAAGCCGGAGAAGGTCAAGGCGGCGGAAGCCGGGGTCAAGGCCGAATGGCTCAATCGCAAGGTTCGCACCAACCTGGCCCTTTGGTATTCGGATCAGTCCGACGTTCAGGCTGCGGCCAGCGCCAACACCGTCCGTCCCTTGTTCCTCCTGCTGGCAGGTGCAAACAACCCGGTCGTGCCGTTTGTCAGCCTGTTCCAGCTGAATACGGGCGACAAGGAAGCCTATGGCGCCGAACTCGAGCTCGACATCGCGCCAACCCGCGGTTTGACGCTGGGAGGAAGCGCTTCCTATACGCACGTCAATGTTTCCAACGTGCCCAGCGCCCTGCAGGCCGCCAACAACAACAACTACGATGGCCGGGTGTTCGTGCCGAAGTGGACTGCAAGCGGTTATGCCCAATACGACACCGAGCCGCTGTTCGGTGACGCTTATCTGTCCTTCCGTACCGATGCGATCTACACGGACACGACCACGACGGACAATAATCCGGATGCGCCGATGTTCGCCATTGTGCCGGATGCTTATGCAACCGATGCCTACGTCCGCTTCAATGGCCGTGTTGCCCTGCGCAATATCAACTTCGGCAAGATCAACGGCGAGATTGCATTGTGGGGGCGTAACATCTTTGATGTCCAGCGCTTCGACTATGCAGTCAACGTGTCCAACATCGTGGAATCGGCAACCTACA
This sequence comes from Novosphingobium pentaromativorans US6-1, assembly GCF_000767465.1. Taxonomy (NCBI): domain Bacteria; kingdom Pseudomonadati; phylum Pseudomonadota; class Alphaproteobacteria; order Sphingomonadales; family Sphingomonadaceae; genus Novosphingobium; species Novosphingobium pentaromativorans. The sequence continues at coordinate 3,557,206 of NZ_CP009291.1, read as the reverse complement.
TCCCGGCGCGGTCCTATGGCGTGGACCTGACCATGTCGTTCTGATCGAACAGCACTTGATGCACCGAAAGGCGCAGTAATCGAAACGAAAGAAAAGGGCCAACATGCCGGAAGGCGGGTTGGCCCTTTTTTCGATTTTTCACGATCCGCGATCGGGAAATAGCAAACCGGACACCCCGTATCCTTGGCCGCCTTGGTGCTATCGCGATTGGCCGTGGCTCGGGGACGTGCGAGAGCGGAGAAGACGACGACCGGGCGGCAGTCGTATCGGGCCGCAGTCGTATCGGGTCGCCACAACGCGCCAGTCCTTGGCGTGGCTCAACACGATACCGACAGGGATCGTCGATGCACCGCGCCCCGGCCATCGACTTTCTGCGCTAGGTACCGGTACGATCAAGGGAAGCGGTTTCTTCCGCGCCAAGATCGTCCATAGCCATTCGCACCAGATCGCTGACCATTCGCGATACCGGAGAGCGCGTGCGGCCGGCCAGCGTGATGACGCAGATGCCGCTCTTCAGGTTCGAGAACCCTTCCACATCGATCATCTGGAGGCTTCCTGAGGCCAGTTCGGCATGTACGAAGGAGGGCGTCGTTATCCAGCTGCAGTCGGTCGCCTCGACCATCTCGCGCAGAACGTGAAAATTGTCGCATACGAATGTGCCGGCATCGGTCTGATCGCCGGTCAGCCTGACGGGCCTGGCCACTGGATAGGCGGCAAGCGCTTCGGGCGTAACCTTCTCCAACTGCGTCAGCGGATGATCGCGGCGCACCACATGCACAAGATCGAGCGAACCGATCTCCTCAAGTGCCACGCCGTGAACTTCGCTGACCTGCCAGACATTGCCGATGATCATTTCGAGCTTGTTATCGAAAAGGTCCGCCAGAAGCTGATCGGGGCTTTTGACTGCGGTTATGATTTCGAGTTCGGGGCCATGAGCTAACAGCCGCCGCGCGAGATCGGGCAGCAGCAGACTGCCGAGCAGCGGGCCGAGACCGAAGGCGACCCGACCTGCAGCCCCTTCCGTATAAAGCTTCACATTGCGGGAAAACTCATCCGATGCGCGGATCATCGCCCGCGCCTGCTCGACGACGAAGCTGCCGGATGGCGTTAGCGTCACACCGCCCCTGCTGCGGTCGAACAGCCGCAGGCCGTGACGTGCCTCGAAGGCCGCGATGCTGCGACTCAGCGCCGGCTGGGTAATGTTCTGCTGCTCGGCCGCACGGGAGAAGCTGAGCGTATCGGAAACGGCGACGATGTGCCGGAGACGCGTAATGTCCATAACATGCATATAGAGCATGAAACAGCATCTTCATATGCATTGGACGTCATGTTTCTGGAGCCTATCCTCCGCGGGTTCCGGGTGAGAGTAGAGGAGAAGACAGGGCATGGCATTTCGGAAGATCGGGCGCGCGCAGCATGCGTCGAGCGACAGGCGAACCGCACCAGCCTGCAAGCGGCTTCAGTTCGCCCTCGCCGCCCTGGCGCTCGGCACCTGCGCGCCCGCCATGGCGCAGGCCGACCGCACCGTGCTGCCGATCCCGCCTGCGCCATTCACCGGAACGATTGCCGACAATGTGCTCGACGCTGTTGCCGCGCAGCATATGCCTGTCCGTGCCCCGCAAGGCGCGCCCAACGTCTTGCTGTTCATGTCCGACGATGTCGGCTTTGCCATGTCGAGCGCGTTCGGTGGTCCGGTACTCACGCCCAATTTCGAGCGACTGGCCCGCACCGGCGAGCGCTTCAACCGTTTCCACACGACCGGCATCTGCTCACCTAGCCGCGCGGCATTGCTGACCGGGCGCAATCATCACAACGCCGGCGTCGGCTGGCTGAGCGACGTCACCAGCGGTTTTCCGGGCTACACCGGTCGCATTCAGCGCGATACCGCGACGGTCGCGCAGATCCTGCAACTCAACGGCTACAGCACTGCGATGTTCGGCAAACATCACAACGTACCCGCCGAGGACCGCAGTGAAGCCGGTCCCTTCCACGCCTGGCCGACCGGTCTGGGCTTCGAATACTTCTTCGGCTTCCCCTACGGCGACACCGACCAGTATTCCCCCAACCTCTACCGCGGCGTGACCCGCGTCGATCCGGATGAAGGCCAAGGCAAGATGCTGGACGAGCGCCTGACCGACGACCTGATCCGCTGGGTCCACAACCAGAAGGCGGGCGCGCCCGACAAACCCTTCCTTGCCTATCTCGCGCCGGGGTCGACCCACGCGCCGCACCAGGTACCGCCCGAATGGATCGATCGCTTCAAGGGCCGTTTCGACGAGGGCTGGGACAAGATGCGCGTCGAAAGCTGGCGCCGCCAGCTTGCCATGGGAATGATCCCCAAGGGCACCAGGCTAACCCCTCGACCTTCTGAAATTCCGGCCTGGGATTCGCTTACGCCGCGCGAAAGGGCATTCCATGCGCGAACCATGGAAGTCGCCGCGGCCCAGCTTGCCTTTCAGGATGCGCAGCTTGGCCGGGTGCTGGATGAACTGCAGCGCATGGGGGAACTCGACAAGACTCTGGTCGCCGTCGTCCTGGGCGATAACGGAGCCAGCGGCGAAGCCGGACCTCCGGGCGCGAAGAACGAATTGCGCGCGATGGATCGCATTCCCGAACGCAAAGAATGGATACTGTCCAATATGGACAAGCTCGGCGGTCCCGAGACTTACGAGAACTATTCGGTCGGCTGGGCCTGGGCGATGAACGCGCCCTTCCGCTGGGTCAAGCAATACGCGGACATGCTGGGCGGCATCCGCAACGGCATGATCCTGAACTGGCCGGGACACGTGGAACACCCCGGCTCGATCTGCGGACGATTTGCCCACCTCATCGACATCGCTCCCACGGTGCTGGACGCAGCGGGGCTCCCGGTCCCACGGGAAGTACTGGGCACCATGCAGAAGCCGATGAACGGCCAGAGCCTGTTGTCAGACCTGCAAAGCTGCAACGCCGACGCTCAGCGCACCCAGTACTTCGAAATCGGCGGCAAGATCGGCCTCTATCACGACGGTTGGTTCCTCAGCGGCGAGGACGGGCGGACTTCGTGGGAAACTCTGCCCCCGACCGGACTGAGGCCGCAGATGATCTGGACTCTTTACGATCTGTCCCGGGATTTCTCGCAATCGACCGATCTTTCCGCGAAGTATCCGGAGAAGCTGGAGGAGATGAAGGCGCTGTTTCGCGCGGAGGCCGAGAAGAACAATGTCTATCCCCTGGACTATCGCTTCGGAATGGCCCGCGCAATCGGGACAAGATCGTTGGGCGGCGGGCGCAAGCATTTCGACTTCTGGGGCAAGGACGTCTCGATCCCCGCGACGAGCGATCCAATCCTGATGGCGCGTCCCTTCACGCTGTCCGCCGCGCTCCAACTGAATTCCGCGCAGGCTTCGGGCGCCATCGTCGCGCTGGGAAGCTGGTTTGGCGGTTGGAGCCTCTATCTTGATGAGGGTCGCCCAGCTTTCGTCTGGGCGCGTTCCACCGATCCGCAGGAAACCTACAAGGTCGTCTCCGACAAGACGCTTCCCCGGGGCGCCAGCACGCTGACCATGCAGTTCCAGACAAAAATGCCCGGTGGTCCGGCGCAGATCGTTCTTTCCGCAGGTGGACAGGAATATGCCCGCCTTGAAGTGGCGGTGAACTATTTCCATCCAGCCGGAAACGGAGAGACTCTCGACATCGGGCACGATCTTGGCGTTCCGGTAACGCACTACCGCACAGCATACGGTGCGATCGAAGGAGACGTCTCCCACGTTTCTGTCGACTTCCAGTAGTCCGCGGCGGGCGGCGGAACCTTCAGCCGCCCTGTCCGGCCGCCGCGCCTCCCGCGCAGGAGTTTCCCCCCGCTTCGCGGCAAGTCATGTCCGTGCATGATCCTGCGCAAGGCCGGCAAAACCGGATTGGCTGAGGCGACAATCGCACAGCGGGCTTGCATGGCTCGCTTGACGGCGCCAATCAGCCGCATGCGCATTGCTCTTTTCGAACCGGAAATCGCCGGAAACGTCGGCGCCGTCCTGCGTCTTGGTGCCTGCATGGGGGCCGATGTAGACCTGATCGAGCCCATGGGATTCACATGGGACGATCGCCGGGTTCGCCGCGCCGCCATGGACTATATCGATCATGTCAGCGTAACGCGGCATTCCAGCTTCGATGCGTTCAGGGCCACGATCGGTCCGCGAAGGCTGGTCCTGTTCACCACCAAGAGCAGTCATTCGGCCTACGACTTCGAATTCATGGCCGACGACATTCTCCTTTTCGGCAAGGAAAGCGCAGGCGTACCTGCAGAAGTGGCGCAAGTCTGCCATGCACGCGTGCGCATTCCGATGCGCCCCCAGGTGCGCTCGATGAACCTTGCCACGACGACCGCGATCGCGCTTGGCGAAGCCCTGCGCCAGACCGCCTGCCTGCCGTCCTGATCTGCAAGGCTTGGGGTCAGCGAAGCCGGTTCAAAGGCTCGCCGCGTACCTTGGAGGGAACGCGACACGATAGGACGCGCCCCTAACGGCCGTAACGCCGGACCGCGCCTCAACATCGGCAAGAGCATCTTCTGCAAGCCTGCCCGCTTGCTTTCGCGCCAACTTCGCCGAGGCTGTCGATCACCTGGAAGAACTCCAGGCCAGGCACGGCCGCAAGCTGCTGTGGGGCACTGCCAATCTCTTCAGCCATCCGCGCCGGCCGCTTCATCACCGGCGGCTTCGGCTTCGATGCCAGGGTACGCCGCCAGTCGATCGACGCGGCGGACCTGCTGCATGGCCATACCGGCGGCGTCGACATGATCGTCCGGGCCTTCCTGCGCGCCGCCGTCCTCATCACCCGAAGGTCAGTTCCCGGTCGTCATTTTTCGAAAGTGCGCTGCGCCAGGGCCTCGCGCGACTGCCAGCCGCGCTCTTCCAGTTCCGGAGTAGCCGCGGGCTCGGAAGGATAGCCGATACACAGAAGCGCAATGAGCCGCCACGAAGGTGCGGCATCGACCAGGCGACCGACGAATTCGGGATCGACGATGGACACCCAGCCCATGCCGATGCCGCGAACCCGTGCCACGAGCCACATGGTATGGATGGCCATGACCACCGAATAGTCGAGCATTTGCGGCATTGTCGCAATGCCCAGACCCTTGCCCGCAAGCGGTTCTCCATCGCAGAACACCGCCATCACTTCGGGAGCTTCGCGCAGGCCATGGAGCTTGAGCGACTTGTAGTGATCGCGCTGGGCTGCATCCGCGTAACGCTCGGCCGCAAGGGCGCTTTGCTCATCCACGTGGGTGGCCAGCTGCGCCCTCAGCTCGGTACTGCGCAGGCGGACGAAACGCCACGGCTGCGAATTGCCGACCGAGGGTGCAAGGCTCGCGCTGTGCAACACGCTCTGGATGTCGTCTTCGGGAACCGGCCGCACATCGAAATGGCGAACGTCGCGCCGCCAGTGCAGCAATTGTTCGAGCTGCGCGGCAAACGCTTCGTCGAAGCTGGGCGGAGCCTCGTTCAAGAGGCCCCTCCTGCCCCGGTCTTATCGTTCACATTCCGGTGCATCAGGTAAGTATCCATAATCCAGCCGTGGCGCTCCCTCAATGCCTTGCGCGCAGTGACGATGCGCGCGCCCACCTGCGAAAGCAAACCATGGATCAGGGCTTCCTGTTCCATACCCAGATAAGCGCCCCACCAGATTTCGATGCCTTCCGCCTCAAGCGTTTCGAAGGCGCAGCCGCCGTCGAGCATCACGACAACGACATTGGTTCCCGTCGGCCAGCCGCCTTCACGCAACTGCCTGCCGGTGGTCACGACGAGAGGTTCGGCAAGGCGATTGAGCGCAATCGCGTGGGCGGCGGTCAAGGCCTGGATACTGGTGATGCCGGGGACCACTTCGATCTTCAGATCCATGCCGTCATCCTGCAGGCGCGCGGCGATGCGCAAGGTGCTGTCGTACAGCGAGGGATCGCCCCAGACGAGCAGCGCCAGACGCCCGCCTTGCGGCAGGTTTCGTGCGATTTCCCGGGCCCACGCCCGGGCGATGGCATCGTGCCAGTCGTTGACCGCTTCAAGATAATCGCCGTGCGTAGCCCGAACCGGAAGGTCGAATTCGACGACGCGGACGGGCCGCTCCAGCACTTGCGCGCAGATGCCCCGGCGCAAGTCGAGCAGGTCCGCCTTCGCCTCACCCTTGCGCGGCAGCAGGATCAGGTCGGCTTCGTTCATGGCCCGCCGCGCCTGCATGGTCAGGTGATCGGGATTGCCGGTGCCGATCCCGATGAGGCTGAGCGCGATCATGCGTAGGGAGCGATCTGGTGGAAGAACGTGCCGGTCACCCGGCCGCGCCGCGACCCGGTTTCGGGTGCGACGCTACCGTCGGCATCGGTAACTGCGGCCAGCGGCTCGTCGGGCTGCTCGAGGATCGTCGAGTAATGGAACTCATGACCGCGCAGACGGGTCCCCGCCGTCAGGTTGGCCACTGGTCCCAGCAACTGCGCACTGCGATAGCCCAGGTGCATCCTGCGCTGCGCGTAGCTGGTCACGAGGCCAAGCAGGCCGGCCATCGGGTGACGCGCGCCTTCCTTGTCGACCAGGGCCTCGCCCAGCACCATGTAGCCGCCGCATTCGCCATGGACCGGACGGGCCTCGGCATGGCGGCGCAGACCGGCAAGGAAGCGCGACGCCGAGGCGATCCGGCCGGCGTGAAGCTCGGGGTAGCCGCCCGGCAGCCAGACGAAGTCCGCGCTTTTGTCGGGTGCCTCGTCGGCCAGGGGAGAGAATGGCATGATCTGCGCGCCTGCGCGCCGCCAGCCTTCCAGCATGTGCGGGTAGATGAAGGAAAAGGCCTCGTCCTGGGCCAAGGCAATGCGCTGCGCAGGAGGCTGCGGCAGGCCCGACCCCTCTCCGCGCTCGAGCGCCCTCGCCGCCTTGCGGATCGCCGGAAGGTCGGCATGTTCGCGCAGGAAGGCGGCATAATCGGCGATCTTGCGGTCGAGCTCGGGTTGCTCTGCAGCCTGCACCAGCCCGAGGTGGCGTTCCGGCAAGGTCAGGTCGCCGCGCCGAGGCAATGCGCCCAGCACCGGCATTCCAATGGCCTCCATCCCCCGGCGGACAAGGCGTTCATGGCGCGGGCTTGCCACACGGTTGAGGATCACCCCGGCGAAGGGGATGCGCGCATCGAAACGGCGAAACCCCAGCGCCGTCGCCGCGGCGGACTGGGCATGGCCGGACACATCGAGGACCAGGATCACCGGCCAGCCCATGCGCCGGGCGATGTCCGCGCTGGCGCCGTTGCCGGTCGCCCCGCGCGTGGCGACGCCGTCATAGAAGCCCATGGAGCCCTCGGCGACGCAGATGTCCGCCTCGGCTGCCATCGCCGCGACGGCATCCAGCAAGCCTGAGTCCATCGCCCAGCTGTCGAGATTGAACGAGGCATTCCCGCAGGCCGCCCGATGGAACGCGGGATCGATATAGTCCGGCCCGCTCTTGAACGGCTGGACCGTGTCGCCGCCCTCGCTCAATGCGCGCAGCAGGCCGAGCATGACAGTGGTCTTTCCGGTTCCCGAGGCGGGCGCGGCGACGAGCAGTCCGGGTGTGCTCATGCGATGCCTCCGGCAAAGCGCGAGGATGCATCCTGCGGCCGGAAGCGGCGGTCATAGCCGGGGGAATAGAGGCAGCTTTCATCGAAGCCCTCCCCCGCCAGCACTCGCCCGACGACGATCAGCGCGGTGCGCTCCATGCTGCCAGCAACTTCTGCCTCGATGGTTTCCAGCGTGCCGCGCACGATCCGCTGGTCGGGCCAGCTTGCGCGCCAGACGACCGCGACCGGGCAGTCGGGTCCATAGGCCGGTGTCAGGTCGGCCACGACCCGGGCCAGGTTATGGATCGAGAGGTGAATCGCCAGCGTCGCGCCGGTATCTGCGAAATTGATCAGGCTCTCCCCTTCCGGCATCGCACTCGCCCGGCCCGAAGTTCGGGTAAGGACCAGCGACTGCGAAAGGCCCGGCAAGGTCAGCTCGGTTTCCAGCGCTGCTGCGGTTGCCGCGAAAGCGGGCACGCCCGGCGTCACGGTGAAGGGAATGTCCAAGGCCCGCAGCCTCCTGAGCTGCTCACCCATTGCCGACCATACCGAAAGGTCGCCCGAATGGAGCCGCGCCACATCGTGACCGGCAGCATGGGCCGCGGCGAACTCTTCCATGATCGCGTCGAGATCGAGCGGCGCGGTGTTGACGATGCGCGCGCCGGGAGGACAGTGATCGAGCACTGCGGCAGGCACCAGCGACCCGGCATAGAGGCAGACCGGCGAGGCCGCGATCAGATCGCGCCCGCGCAAGGTCAGGAGGTCGGGCGCGCCGGGGCCGGCGCCGATGAAGTGTACGGTCATGGGATCGATCCTTGGGCAATGGCGCATGTCGCCATGCGGTCGGGGGAAATGTGGCGCACCGCGATCAGCTGCGCGCCGGGGCCGGCGGCGGCCAGGGCGCTGGCTTCGGCCACGCTCCCGGTTGCGTGGCTGGCAAGGCTTGCATCCGACTGGGTGGGCGTGGCGATGCGGGCAAGCACCTGCGCCGAGACGCCGGTCAGCGGAAGGCCCAGAACTGCCGCCAGACGCGCCAATTCCGGGCTCGCCGCCTTGTCCGCCGCTGTGGCGAGCAGGGTCACGCGCGGCGAGAACTGCTGCGCCAGCGCCAGCGCGTTCTCCAGCGACTGCAGGGTCGCGCCCTGCCGGAAACCGAAACCGGCGACAATCACAGGACAACGCTCCACTGCACGAGGGGAAAGCTTGCTCGCCAGCCCCGGCGACTGCCGAGCGGCGCGGCGTGGGCCAGTTCGATCCGCAGGAGATCGCCGCCCTTCTCCGCCTGCCACTGGGCCAGCAGCGCTTCCGAGTCCAGCGTTACGGCATTGGCGACGAGCCGGGTTCCGGCAGGAAGTATGGTCACCAGGCTTTCCAGCAGCGCTTGCGACAGCCCCCCGCCGATGAAGACGGCATCGGGCGCATCGTCCCGTCGCTGATCGAGAATGCCGGGGGCACGGCCGGTCACCACCTCGAGCCGGTCGACGCCAAGCGCACGGGCATTGGCCCGGGCCCGCTCCGCCCGAACCGGATCGCTTTCGAAGGCCACCGCCCGGTTCGCCGGATGACGCAGCAGCCATTCGACCGCAATCGAGCCCGATCCCGCGCCGATGTCCCACAAGGTCTCACCCGCCACGGGGGCAAGCGCGGAAAGCGTCAGGGCGCGTACCGGGCGCTTGGTGATCTGGCCATCGTGGTCGAACAGGTCGTCGGCCAGTCCCGAGGCGCAAGGCAAGGCGCGCCCCTGCCCGGCGCAGGCAATGCCGACCGCGACGGGGTGAGCGACATCGCCGAAAGCAAATGCGTCAGCCCGCACGCGGCGCACGCGCTCGCGCGGGCCGCCCAGCGCCTCGAGGACATGGAGATCCGATGGACCGAAGCCATGCTCGCCCAGATAGGCGGCCAGATCGCGCACAGCATCCCCGTCCCGCAGCAGGACCAGCATCCTGCGGCCTACAGCCAGATGCGGGCGCAGACGCGGTAGCGGCGCGGCGTGAAGGCCCAGGCACACCGTATCCTGCAGCGACCATCCCAGGCGCGAGGCGGCCAGCGAGAACGTCGAGGGCACGGGATGTGCGATCCATTCGCCCGCTTCGAGATGGCGCGTAACCGAGGCTCCGCCGCCGAACCAGAACGGATCGCCCGAAGCGAGCATGACCACGCGCTTCCCGCGATAGGCCAGCAACCCTTCGATGCCGAGCGCAAAGGGCACTGGCCATTCCTCGACGCGGCAACTAAGCGCGGGCAGCAGCGAAAGGTGCCGGGGGGCGCCGATCACCAGTTCGGCCTGCGCAAGTGCATCACGCGCGGGGGCCGAAAGCCCCTCCACCCCATCCTCGCCGATGCCGAGGATCGTCAGCCACCGACCGGGGCCAGTGAAGGAGGAAGTGTCAGCCATGCCGAAAGTTCTCCTGCTGGGCGGCACTACCGAGGCAAGCGCTCTGGCCCGCCTGCTTGCCGATGCCGGCGTGGCCACGACGCTCAGCTACGCGGGACGCACCACCAGCCCCCGTAAGCAGCCGGTCCCGGTACGCGTCGGCGGATTCGGAGGTGCCGAGGGCCTTGCCGACTGGATGCGGGAAAACCGGGTGACCCACCTCATCGATGCGACGCACCCCTTCGCGGCAACCATGAGCGCCAATGCCGTCACCGCCGCGCAGCTTGCCGGAACGCCGCTCATCGCCCTCACCCGTCCGGCATGGGAACCGCAGGAAGGCGATCGCTGGCGTCACGTGGCGGACGTTGCCGCCGCTGTGTCCTCGCTTGCCGGGCCTGCCCGCAGGGTCATGCTGGCGCTGGGCCGCATGCATGTCGGCGCGTTCGCCGCGCAGCCGCAGCATCACTACCTGCTGCGCTTCGTCGATGCCCCCGAGGGCCCGCCGCCATTGCCGCGCCGCAGCCTCGTCGTCGATCGCGGGCCCTTCACTGTCGACGGCGACATCGGGCTGATGCGCGAGCACGCCATCGAACTCGTCGTGTGCAAGAATGCCGGAGGAACCGGCGCGCAGGCCAAGCTCGTGGCGGCACGCGAACTGGGCCTGCCGGTGGTGATGATCGACCGCCCCGCCATTCCCGCACGGCGCGAGGTCCACGATCCGCTTGAGGTCCTGCACTGGCTGGATCACGCGGCAGCTTCCACGGCTGAACGCGGCGTATAGAGAATCGGCCCGGCCTCGCGCGCGATGATGCGGGTGCGGCTCGACCCCACGATTACTACGGTGCGCATGTCGGCCATCTCCGGCCGCGCTTCACGCAAGCTCACGATGCGCAATTCCTCGTCGGGCGTGGTGACGGCGCGGGCGAAGAGAATCGGCCGCTCGGGCCCGCAAGCCTCGCGCAGAACCTCCAGGGCCCGTGCGAAACCTGCGGGGCGCGACGCGGAGCGCGGGTTGTAGAACGCCATCGCGAAGTCCGCTTCGGCGGCGAGGCGCAGGCGCTTCTCGATCAGGTCCCAGGGCTTGAGATTGTCCGAAAGGTTGATCGCGCAGAAATCGTGCCCCAAGGGCGCTCCGGCGCGGGCGCTTGCCGCAAGCATAGCGGTAATCCCGGGCAGCACGCGGATATCGATATCGAGCCACGCAGAAGGCCCCGCCTCCAGCGCTTCGAACAGGGCCGAGGCCATCGCGAAGACGCCCGGATCGCCGGAAGACACCACGACGACGCGACGCCCCTGCGCGGCAAGGTCGAGCGCATGGCGCGCGCGATCCAGTTCCACCCGGTTGTCCGAAGGATGCAGCCGCAGCCCTTCGCGCGGCGCAATCCGCGCAACGTAGGGGATATAGCCGATCACATCGGTTGCCTCGGACAGCGCCTGAGTGACCTCGCCGGTCACCAGCGCCTCGTCGCCCGGCCCCAGCCCGGCGACGCAGACCCGGCCCCGATCCTGCGCCCCGCTCACTACCGGCGTCCCGCTCACGGGCGGCGTCCCTGACCGTGGATCAGCAGGATCGAGAAATAGGGCGTCACGTTCTCCGCCTCGGCAAGGCGGGTCACGCGCTGGTCCGGCATCGCCGCATGCTCGACCAGCCACGCATCCTGCTCGCGCCCGGCCGCGGCGACGGCGCGGCGCAGCTTGGCCAGGTTGCGCCCGATCTTCATCACCACCAGCGCATCGGTATCGCGGATGCGCCTCTCCAGATCGGCCTCGGGCAATGTCGCGGTCAAGACGGTCAGGACGTCATCGCCCCATGTGATCGGCACATCGGTCGCATTCCACGCCCCCGACATGCCGGTGATCCCTGGCACGACCTCGACCGGAACATGCCCGGTCAGCCGCGAATGCAGATGCATGAACGAGCCGTAGAAGAAGGGATCGCCCTCGCACAGGACGACGATGTCCTCACCTTCGCGGGCGAGCGCCAGAAGACGCTCGGTACTCTGCGCGTAGAACTCGGCAAGACAGGCCTTGTAGCGCGGATCGTCGAAGGGGATCTCGGTGGTGACCGGGTACTCCAGCGGAATCTCGATCACGTCGGGACGGAGCAGTTCATCGGCAATGCGGCGCGCCTGTCCCGGCCGGCCGGCCTTGCGGAAGTAGGCGACATGACGGGCGGAGCGCACCAGCCGGTCGGCCCGCACGCTGAGCAGGTCCACTGCGCCCGGACCGAGGCCGACCCCATGGACGGTGCCGCAGGTCACGCCCCCAGTCATTCGGCGCGGCTCGCAAGCGCGTTGACGGCAGCCACGGTGATCGCACTGCCGCCCAGTCGGCCCTCGACAATGCAGCACGGCACCGGCGGCGCAGCCCAGAGCGCCGCTTTCGATTCCACCGCACCGACGAAACCGACCGGACAGCCGACGATCGCCGCCGGGCGCGGGCACGCCGGGTCCTCAAGCATGTTGAGCAGATGGAACAGCGCCGTGGGTGCATTGCCGATGGCGACCAGCGCCCCCGCAAGATGCGGCCGCCACAATTCCAGCGCTGCGGCGGAGCGCGTATTGCCCATCGCCTTCGCCAGTTCGGGTACTTCGGGTGCGCGCAGCGTGCACAGCACCGGATTGTCCGCAGGCAGGCGGGCCCGGGTAATGCCTTCGGAGACCATGTGCGCATCGCACAGGATCGGCGCACCGCCTGCCAGCGCCTCTCGCGCGGCTTGCGCAAAGCCCGGCGAGAAGCGGACGTGCCGGGCAAGCTCCACCATGCCCGCGGCATGGATCATGCGTACCGCAACGGGTTCTTCTTCGGACGAAAAGGCCGTCAGCTCGGCCTCGGCCCGGATCGTGGCGAAGGACTGGCGGTAGATCGCTGCGCCATCGGTTTCATAGTCATGCGGCATCAGCCTGCTCCGAAAAGAGCCAGGACCTTGTCCCGGCCAAGAGCGAGGCGCTCGCGCCCCTCGCCCGAAAGATCGTATCGCCCCTCGCGGCCGATCAGCGTCACATCGGCCCGCCCGGTCGCCGCACAGCGCTTCGCGCACCCAGAAACATGCAAGCGTCCGGTGACCTGCGGAGCGATGCGGCGCGCCAGCGCGCGGGTCTCGACGCTTGCCTGCGGGCACGACGGCGCCCCCGGGCAGGCATCGACGCGCAGGAGCGGATCGGCCGGATCGTCCACCAGCCCCTCAACGGGCGCAAAGGCGGCGCCTTCGACGATGAGCAGTCGCCAGGGAGTGGTGCGTAGTGCCGTCGCCGCCGGGTCTGTGATCAGGCGGGCCAGCGCCAGTGCCGAGATCTGTCCGAAAGGCACGCCCCATGCCGCACCTGTGGATGTCGGGCCGGGCTGCAAGGGGCAAGACCCCCGCGCAGGCAGCAGCGAGCCTTGCGCCCACTCGGGAAGTTCAGCTGTAAACCGGCTCATGCGACCGGCCTCAGGCCCGCCGTTTTCAGCGAACCAGCGCGCCATGGCGATCAGGCGGTCGACTTCCGCGCCAGCGGTCACTTCCGCGCCAGCGGTCCGGCCCTGCGCGCGCAGGATCAGGCTGCCGCCGGCCGCACGCTCGATCCGGAAATCACCCGCCTCCCCCGGCAGGACAGGGACCGGCCCGGCGTCGATCACGAAGCCGACCTTGCCCGGCAACTCCGGCAACTCACCGAGCCTTGCGATGAGTTCAGCGGCAATCCGCGCAGTATCGTCGGCTTCCTGCCAGATGGGCGCGACGAGGAGATTGCGCTTCTTCTCGAGGACGGGATCGGCCTCGACCAGTTCCAGTTCGACGAGCCGTGCAATAAGCGCAGGCCATTCAGCCTCGCTCACCCCGCGCAGCTGGAAGTTGGCGCGGCGGGTCAGGTCGATCATGCCATTGCCAAAGGTCAGCGCGGCATCGCACAGGCCCAGCACCTGCTTGCGGTTCAATCGCCCGAGGCGCGGGCGCACCCGCACCAGCAGGCCGTCTCCCGCCGCCATCGGATGCCATGCATCGGGACACCAGCCCCTGATCGCGAAACCGCTCATTGCCCGCCTCCCAGGCTGGCAAGGATCGAGTTGCGCCGCGTCTGCCACAGGCCAGCGGCATGAAGCGCGGCGAAGCGGGCTTCCATGGCTGCCAGCGCTTCGGGATTTTCGCGCGCCATGAACGCCCGCACTTCCGGCTCGCCGAGCGTCGCGTCGTGATAGAGATCGAACAGCTGCGGCGGCACCGAAGCGGAGAGATGCGCGAAGGCGCCAAGGTGATCGAGCGTCGCGGCCAGTTCGGCAGCCCCGCGAAAGCCGTGGCGCATCATCCCGGCAACCCAGCGTGGATTGGCCGCCCTTGCCCGCACGACGCGCGCGATCTCTTCGTTCAAGGTCCGGGCATACGGCCGGGCGGGATCGCGATTGTCGAGGTGGTAGAGCGCCGCCTTGCCGCCGGTAACCGATTGCGCTGCGGCAAATCCCGCCTCGTGCGCGGCATAGTCGGCCGCAAGCAGCAGATCGGTCTCGGGCAGGTCCTGCAGGTGCACGAAAGCGTCAGCCCCCGCGACGCGCTCACGCAAACCCGCAGGATCGGGCGCCTCGTCCTGCCCGTCGAGCGCATGGTCGGACGCCGCAAGCCAGGCTTCACCGGCAGCCCGGCGCGCTTCGTCGGTATAAGTCTCGGCCGTATCGCGCAGACCGAGACCATAGCGCCCGGGACGCGGGCCATAGACGCGCGGGGCTGCGGCCTTGCCGGCGAAAGGATTCCACTCCGGCGTCTCGTCCCTCTCGCTCAGTGCGCGCACCGCCATCCCGAACAGGGAGGCAAGGACCGGAAACGCATCGCGGAACAGACCCGAGACGCGCAGCGTCACGTCAATGCGGGGCCGGTCGAGCATGGCCAGCGGCAGGATTTCCACTCCGGTCACGCGTTCGGACGCATTGTCCCACACCGGCTTTGCGCCAAGCAGGTGCAGGGCCATGGCGAACTCCTCGCCCGCCGTGCGCATCGTCGCCGAGCCCCACAGGTCGACCACCAGACCGCGTGGATAGTCGCCATGGTCCTGCAGGTGCCGGCGGACCAGTTCCTCGGCGAGGACCACGCCTTGCGCATGGGCCGTGCGCGAAGGCACCGCGCGCGGATCGACCGCGAAGAGATTACGCCCGGTCGGCAGGACATCGGAGCGCCCGCGCCATGGCGAACCGGATGGCCCCGCCGCCACACGCCGTCCGGCCAGTGCGGCCAGCAGTCCGCTGCGCTCCGCCTCGCCCTGCTCGCCGCGGCCGTAGACATGCAGGCCGTCGCCGAACTGGCTCTCCTTCACGTCGCACACGAAGCGGTCGATGCGGGTGATCGCCTCGACCAGCGAGGTCGCGCCGTCGAGGCCGAGTTCCACCTCCAGCCCCAGCGCCTGCGCTTCCTCGCGGATGGCCGATTGCAGCCTGTCACGCCGCGCCGGATCGAGCCCGTCGGCGTTGGAAAACTCGTCCAGCAGCGCTTCGAGGCGCGTCAGTCCTGCGCCTTGCTGCGCGGGAGCCAGCGGCGGCGGTGCGTGTCCCAGCGTGACGGCTCCGATCCGGCGCTTGGCCTGCGCCGCCTCGCCGGGATCGTTGACGATGAAAGGATAGATGACAGGCAGGGCGCCGGTCAGCGCCTCAGGCCAACAGGCATCGCCAAGCGCCACCGATTTACCCGGCAGCCACTCAAGCGTTCCGTGCGCGCCGAGATGGACGAGCGCATCGACCCGGCGCTCGTGCAGCCAGAGATAGAAGGCAACATAGCCATGACGCGGGCAACGCGAGACATCGTGGTAACCCTCGTCACGCTCGGCAGACCAGCCGCGCTCGGGCTGCAGGGCGACCAGGACATGGCCAAGCTCCACGACGCGAAAATGAAAGGCGCCGTCGGCAACGGCGGGGTCCCTTTCGGCGTCTCCCCAGGCCTCGGCCAGATCGGCCTGCAGCGCTGCAGGCAAGCGGGCCAGAGCGGCGCGATAAGCGCCGAGCGGCCAACTGGCGGTCGCTTCGCCAAGGCCCGCCACAAGGTCATGGCCGCATTCGACCGTGTAACCGGCCTGCGCCAGATCGGCGAGGATCGCATCGGCGGAGGCCAGTGCATCCAGCCCGACGGCGTGGGCCATCTGGTAGCCCTTGCCCGGATAGGTCGAGAGAACCATCGCAAGGCGCCGCTCTGCCGCGGGTTTCCGGCCCAGCGCGATCCACCCCGCGACGCGCGCGGCAATCGCTTCGATCCGCGATGGCTCGGCGCGGTGGGCACTGCGCGAAAATTCAAGGGCATCGTCGCGCGCAGCGGCTTCCTTGAAGCTGGCCACGCCTGCAAAGATGCGGCCGTCGACTTCGGGAAGCACGACATGCATGGCGAGATCGGCCGGCGACAGACCGCGCGAGGCATCCTGCCAGGCTTGCCGCCCGCTCGTCGCCAGCGCGACCTGGAACACCGGGACACCGGCGCCGTCGAGCGGCGTCGCGCCTTCATCGTCACGCGCGGAAAAGGCGGTCGCATTGATCACCGCCGCGGGCTGCAGCGCCCGCACCCAGCGATCCACCCAGCCGCGAACTTCAGGGGCCTTCAGCGAGGGCACGTAAAGGCCCAGCACATCGAAACCGCGTGCGCGCAAGGCCGCGTGGAGTGCCTCGAACGGTTCGAGATCGGCGGAGCTGAGATAGGATCGATAGAACGCGAGCAGCACGCGCGGGCGGGATGCTGTCAGGGCAAAGGCCGCCGGACAGGCCGTGTCTTCACCTGGAAGCCACGCCCCGGCAATCGGCAGCGCCTGAATGGCCCGGACTTCGCGCCCGGTCTTGCCGTCCGCCAGCAGGCCGCCCGCTTGCGCGAGCCGTGAAAGAGCTGCCCGCGCCGCAACAGCGCCGCCGATATCGCAAAGGCGGGTCAGTTCGCGCAGCGCGGAAACCGGAACGGTCGAGACGGCATCGAGCCTTTCGTCCTCGCGCCCGTCTGCGGGCAGCACGGCCAGCGCGATCCCGCGCGAACGCGCCAGCGCCTCCACCTGCTGCAGGCCGTAAGTCCAGTAGGGAAGCCCGCCGATGATCCGCACCAGGATCGCCTTCGCACCTGCCAGCGTGCGCTCGACATAGGTGTCGACCGACAAGGGATGCGTCAGTGCCGCAAGATTGGCGAGGCGCAGCGAGGGCGGACTGTCCCCCGCATCGCGCGCGCTGCGCCAACCGGCAGCGAAAGCGCCGAGGTCGCTGTCCGAAAACGACAGCACCACGAGATCGGCCGGAGCCTGCCCCAGATCCTGCGGAACGGAGGCTTCCTCGATCCCGTGGGTCTCGCGGAAGATAACGTGCATCGCGGCCTCAGCCCTGCAGCACGGCCCTTATCGCAGCGGGATCGAGGTGATCGTGCTCGGCGATGGCGACCAGCGACGTGAGGCGCGCTTCATCGGGGCGCCAGGGGCGGTCGTAGTGGCTGCGTACCCGCGCGCCGACCGCCTGCACCAGCATGCGCATCGGCTTGCCGGCTACCGCGACATAGCCCTTCACCCGCAGCACCCGGTGATCGCTCGCCAGTGTTTCGATGCGTGCGGTGAGAGCAGCGGGATCGGCGATTTCGCCCAGTTCGATGACGGCGCTGTCGAAATCCTCGTGCTCGTGATCGTCCTCGCCATCGTGGTGCGAGGGACGCGCGGCAATGTCGTCCTCGGCAGCAGCGCCAAGGCCAAGGATCACGCGAGGATCGACGACGCCCTCGCTCAGTTCGATGACCGGGACCGGGCGCGGGGCTTCGGCGGAGATGACTTCACGCGCGCGGGCAAGGCCCTCGGCGCCGGCAAGGTCGGCCTTGGTCAGCAGCACCATGTCGGCGCAGGCGAGCTGGTCCTCGAAGACTTCGGACAGCGGCGTCTCGTGATCGATTTCCGGGTCGGCCGCGCGCTGCGCCTCGAGTGCGGCGAGATCGGGTGCGAACCGGCCCTCGGCCACGGCCTCTGCGTCGGCAAGGGCAAGCACCCCGTCGACAGTGATGCGGCTGCGGATCGCGGGCCAGTCGAAAGCCTTGAGCAGCGGCTTGGGCAGCGCGAGACCCGAAGTTTCGATCAGGATGTGATCGGGCCGGGGTTCAAGCGCCAGCAGCTTCTCGACAGTGGGGATGAAGTCGTCGGCGACGGTGCAGCAGATGCAGCCATTGGCCAGTTCGACGACGTTCTCTGCCGGGCAGTCGGGGATGGCGCACGACTTCAGGATATCTCCATCGACGCCCAGCGTGCCGAATTCATTGACGACGACCGCCAGGCGGCGACCGCCGGCATTGCGGATGAGATGGCTGATGAGCGTGGTCTTACCCGCGCCCAGAAAACCGGTGATGATCGTTACAGGGACCTTGGACAGGTCAGGCATCGGCAATTCCCCACGCGCCATGGCGACAACGGCGGGGCTTGCCGGGAGCGAATCCGACCGACGCGCGGCGACGGGCGGGCGCGAAAAGGCACCCGTTACCGCGCGTTCGTGCAGCCCCAGCCGCACAGCTTCGTCGCTCAGACGGAAGAATTACCGTGCCGTGACCATCCCCTGGATCAAGGCAAGAGCGACCGGTGCGCCGGCAGGTCTCCTGGCTTGCGGGTCACTGCTTGATGCACGCCTTCCCGGATCGCCTTGCGGCTTCATCCAGTGGCCGGCCCTTCGCGTGAGGAAGGGAACCGTGTGCATCTCGCTATCCGCTCACAGTTGCAGGGACAGCCGCGGTTTTGGGAAGGAGAGACCTTCCCGCACCGCATTCCCGATTAAGCCCCTTTCGGGGCACCGGCGCGATCATTCGAAGCACAGAATCGATCCGTGCTTCGAAGCGAGGCCCTAGAACAGATCGACCGCCAAGCCAATCGCCTAAGGACCGGTTCTCATGCCGAGACGCGCACTTCGATATCGTCGAAGCGCTTCCAGCGGTAGATCGCGAAGCTGGCGAGCCAGCACAGCACGAAAAGGCCGATGATGCCGAACCCCAGGCTGTTGAAGTTCTCTCCCAGTTCGCCGGCAATATCGAACAGGCCGCCGGTGAGGCCCAGCTTATCGCCGATCAGGGCGACCGTTTCGATCCCGCCGATGACGATGGCGACAAGCGCCGAAATCAGGGTGATGGTGATGTTGTAGTAGAGCTTGCGGATCGGCTTGACGAAAGCCCACTCGTAGGCGCCGAGCATGACGACGCCGTCGGCGGTATCGATCAGCGCCATGCCCACGGCGAAAAGCACCGGCAGGACGAGGATCGTGCCGATGGAGAGCCCGTCCGCCGCCTGCCCCGCCGAAAGGCCCAGGATGGCCACTTCGGTCGCGGTGTCGAAACCCAGCCCGAACAGGAAGCCCAGCGGAGCCATGTGCCAGCTGCGGGTGATGAGGCGGAACATCGGCCGGAAAAGGCGCGCCATCAGCCCGCGATTGCCCAGCAGCATGTCGAGGTCTTCCTCCACATAGGCGCCCCCGGCACGGACATGGGCGAAGGTCTTCCACACGTTGCGCAGGATGATCAGGTTCATGGCGGCAATCGAGAACAGGAAGATCGCCGAGATCGAGGTCGCGACGAGACCGCCGACCTGCTTGAGACTTTCGAACTGCGTCAGTGCGCTCGTCGTCAGGGCAATGGCTATGGCCGCGATGGTGACGATGCCGGAATGTCCGATGGCGAACCAGAAGCCGACTGCGATCGGGCGCTGACCGTCCTGCATCAGCTTGCGGGTCACGTTGTCGATGGCCGCGATATGGTCCGCGTCCACGGCATGACGCAGCCCCAGGCCCCATGCCAGCAGGGCCGTGCCGAGCATGAGCGGCTGATCGTGGAACAGCGAGAAAGCCCAGATCCAGGCGGCGATATTGGCGGCCACGAGCGGGCCGAAAAGCCAGCCTATCCGGCGGCGCAGGTTGGGTCGAACAGAATGCGGCAATTGAGCCATGATGCGAAATCGTCCTCCGGCGTCTTGCGACAAGGCCGGGACGAACCGCTCAGGCGAACGGCCGGAAGGCGCAGGCAACCGGACGCCAGGGCCAGTCGACACGCCGCTCCGCTGCGGCCCCGGCCGCAGGTTCGTCGCTCAGACGGAGTTCACCGTGCCGCGGCCATCCCCTGGACCAGGGCAAGAGCGACCAGACGCCGGCAGGTCTCCTGGCTCGCGGGTCACAGCTTGATGCACGCCTTCCCAGGCCCTTCGCGGCATGCCGCATTCGGCCCAGTGGCTGCTTCCCAGGCGCCCATGGCGCATGAAAAGCCCTGTGCATCGCGCTATCCGCTTACAGTTGCAGGGACAGCCGCGGACTTGGGAAAGGCAATCCCTTCCCCGCACCGCATTCCCGATTAAGCCCCTGTTACGGGGCACCGGCGCGATCAATGGGAATCGGCAAAAACCGATTCGAAGGTGCTGATAACACCCCGATTTCGCAGTGCCCATCGCAAGTTTGCGGCAATCGCGCGGCCCCGGCGCGGCGCGCAGCCTACAGGGCGCGTTCGGTAAAGGCGCCGCGCATGCAGTGGTTGGAACTCATCGCCGAGCCGTATCCCCCGGCATTGAGGAAGGCGATGAAGTCCCCCTCCTCAACGGGCGGAAGGAGCGTGTCGGCAGCCCAGATATCGAGCGCTTCGTTGATATTGCCGGCAATCGTCACCCGCTCGCCCGGCGCCGATCCATCGCCGCGCAGCAGGCAGGGAACCGGCTCGCACGGCAGGTCGTAGAAAGCAGGTTCCGGGTGGAGATTGAAGCCCCCGCCGACGAAGACGAACCGGGTGTCGCGCTTGATTTCGACGTCGGTCACGGGAAGCACGAGCATCCCGGCATCCTTGGCAATGTAGTCCCCCGGCTCAACGGCGATGCGCAGGCCGCGTCCGGCAAAATGGCGGCGCAGGATCGCGGCCCATTGCGCCAGATCGAGCGGCCTGTCCCCGCAGCGATGGGGCAGCCCGAGCCCGCCGCCGACGTTGACCGTGCGCACCTGCGGCACTTCGTCGAGGAAGCGAGAGGCCTCCGCGACGGCCAGATCCCAGCTCTCCAGCTGATCGGTCAGGTATCCGCAGCCGACATGAAAATGCAGCGAGGTGATCGCCAGCCCATGGCTTTTCGCAAGGGCAATCGCCTCGCCCCACTGCTCGCGGTAGATGCCGAACTTGGTCGTTCTTCCCCCGGCATAAGTCAGCTTCTCGGCATCGCCGTAGCCGGTGCCGCGCCCGGGATTCACGCGAATGCCGATCTCGCGGCCCGGCGTGCGCTCACCGATGCGTCGGATCATGCCCATGGTGTCGCAATTGATCGTGATCTCGGGATGTACCAGTAGTCGTTCCAGATCGCGCGGCGTGACGCCAGTGCCGGTGAAACTGATCTGACCGGGCGCAAAACCGCAGGCCAGGGCATGATCCAGTTCACCCGGAGAGCAGATGTCGACACCGCATTTGCCGCTTTGTGCCAGCCGCTCAAGCAGGGGCGCAAAGCGGTTGGCCTTCATGGCGTAATAGACCGTGGAGGCGCAGCCGATATCGCCAAGGGCAGCGACCACCCTATCGAGATTGGCTTCGACGCGGTCGAGCGAATAGAGAAACAGCGCCCCCCCTTCCTCGCCCCCGCTCTCGCCCTCACCGGCCAGTGCGGCGACATCATGTCCCGCGAAGTGCAGGCGCCCGCCGCGATAATGCAGGTCTGGGCGCTCCCACCACGGCGCAGTCCCGGCCGATGAGCCCTGCTGCGGCACGGTCACGACTTCAGCGGCTTGGCCTGCCCGTCCAGAAATCGCCTGCCCTCCTCGTTCGCATTCTCGGCGCGCCCGGTGATCCACGCGCGGCAGTGCTGCGCGGCACAATGGCATGCGAATTGCCGATAGAGAACATCCTCCGTCGCGGCATAGTCGATGGCCAGGACTTCGCCAGCATCGATATCGCTAAGGGCGACAAGTTCGAAGCGCTCCATGTCCAGCCGGCAATTGGGCTCGCAACCGTGGGACAGGTAGCCGACGAAGCGCGTGTCATGAACATGCATCCCCGGCGAGACCTGCAGGCTGTGCTGCAGCAGGTCGGCGCTGACTTCGCCGTTGAACCTGTCGAGCACCTCGCCCGCGGCAAAGGGGGCAAGCGCACGCACGCACAGGCCCAGCGTCTCGCAATCGCAGACGACAAGACGATCTTCGCCGGCTTCACTCGCACTGGAATGTCCCCGCGGCTGGATGAACAAGGCCGTTTCCCCTGACGCCTGCTGAATTTTGCTGATCTTCGAGGCTGTTACCCTAGGGGCAATTTCTTAGCGAAACGTAGCCTGTTGCATTCGCCTTCGCGCGCATATTCCACGCGGTCCATGATCCGGCGCACGATGTGGATGCCAAGGCCGCCGATCTCGCGCTCCTCCACGGAAAGCGAAGTATCGGGCGTCTCAAGCGACAAGGGGTCGAATGGCCTGCCGTTATCGATAAGGTCGACCGCGACTTCCCCGTTCCCCACCCTGAGGCAGGCGGTTATGCGCGGCATGTCCTGCTCCTTGCCGTGTTCGAGGATGTTGCTGACCAGTTCGTCGAACACGATCATGACCTTGGTCAGAACATCGAGCGGCAGGTCGGCGCTTTCCAGATAGGCTTCGATATCCTCGAGGAACGAGGGGAACCCTGCCCTTCCGTTGGCGAGAGTGCGTTCGTAATCGCAATCCATGCCACTCGATCCCCGTACCGGCGCCACGCGATTGCGGCCCCGGCCAGCTTAATCGAGTGGAAAAATTTCACAACTTCTCCAATAAGGTGCGTGGACACGATGAGAAGACGGGCGGAGACAGGGCTATGGAAATCAGCGAAGAAATCAAGGGTCCAGCCCTGGTGATGACCCTTGCCGGTCGGCTCGACAGCAATACCGCGCCGCTGCTCGAAACACGGCTGCCTTCGCGGATCGAGGGCAATCCGGCCACCGTGATCGACCTGTCGCAGGTCAGCTACGTCAGCTCCGCGGGCCTGCGCATCCTGCTCAAGGGCGCGAAAGTGGCCAAGGCATCGGGCAATCGGCTCGCGCTTTGCGGTCTTGCTCCGTCAGTGCGTGAAGTGTTCGATATCAGCGGCTTCACCGCTATCTTTGCGATCGAACCTGACCTCGTTTCCGCTCTCGCCGCAGTCGGTTGAGCCTGGAGGGCCGATCACGGCGAAGATGCCGGTCGGCTTCAGGAGCGCATCGAGACTGGCCAGCCATTCATCGGGCCCGATACCGCGCGCGGCCTTGAGGTAAACCCGCGCACGCTCCGCTTCATCGGCTTGCGCAAGCGTGACCAGCTGCAAGGCCCCTTTGGCCAATGGCGCACGCCATTCGTGCACTGCCAGATCCGAAAGAGCATAAAGTTGGCCCGCAAGGTCCAACGCGCGGCCGAGTTCCGCCTGCGAAGCGGATGCCTCGATCAATCGCCGGACATGGCAGGCCGCTGCCAGTGCATCGACAGGGTCCGCATCCTCGCAGCGCCCCAGCACGACGGCGCCGCCCTGCTCCATGTCGGCAAAGGCGAAGAAACTTCCCGCCGGAATGGCGCCGCAGGCGCGCATCGCAATGACGGCGTCCGCGGTGCGGCAGGCGCAGGGTGCGAATTCCACCGCGCGCGCATTCTCCAAGGCATTTGCGAGGCTTCGCGTGCGGGCCTTGCGGGCCTCGACGAGCGTTGCACGAAGTTCGGCATCTTCGCCGCTGGCATCCATGAGCCTCACCGCCCCGGCAAGATCCTGCGCCTCGCGGATACGCCATCTCACTTCGCCATCAGGAACATGTCCCGACAGCGCGCGTCTGCTCAGGTCCAGTTCGCGGGTCAGGCGGCGGGCAACGAATATGGCAAGCGCGCTCGCCAGGGCAATCAGCCCCAGAGCGATCAGCACCACGTCCCGGCGAATGAGGCGCAAGTGCTCGGCAATCGGAGCGCGGCTGAAGCGCGCTGCGACGAAACGACCCTCCCCTGCCGGTGCAAGCCCGATCACCCAGCCTTCCGCGCCGTCCTGCGCCATCGTCCGAACGGAAGGCCGGCTCGGCCGGGCCAGGGCCGTGGGATCCCATTCCTGCCCCGCCGACTTGAGCACAAGCGCCGGTCGGTTCGCCTCGACGAGATAGAGGGCGCCCAGTCCCTCGACATGCGCAAGGGCAGCCTCAAGCGCCTCGCGGCGGTTCGGTTGGGCAAGGGTCTTGCCCGGATCGGTCATTTCGCGCGTGAATTCTGCAACCGCAACAGCCGTCGCCAGGGCCTGTTCGCGAAGTGCATGCTCCAGTTCCGTGCGCTCCTGCAAATAGAGCAGCGTCCCGTTGACGAGCGCCAGCGCAAGAAACAACGGCACGGCCAGCAGCATGATCGTCGAGCGGATCGTCATGCGTCAGCCCCGGCCCGGATCGCGGCGAGGCCCACCACGAAATCGGGACACTCGCGCGCGATGGTGAAAAGGTGCGGCCTTGCCAGGCACAAGACTTGCGCGCCCCTTCCTCCCGCGATGTAGTCAGCCCGCGTCGGCAGGCCGAACAGCGCGGACGGCGCATCGAATACCGCGGGCGCCTGCCTGCCCTCGACGACAACCGAGCCGCCGACCACCGCGACCAGCCGCTGCGCCACCGCTCCACCTGCAAGGACCGTCTCACCCGGTTCATATTCGAAGCGGCGGGCATGGCTGGCGACAAGCAGCAGCTCAGTTTCGGTCAGCCGGTCGAACGGCGGACAGGCTGCAAGTGCCAGGGCCTCGGCAACGACCTGCGCCGCGATCATCGTGCTTCTCCCGGCCATACGACGAACTCGCCGCCCGTCAGCGAGACGAACGAGACGCGCTCCTTCGGATCGAAGCGGCCGGGATCGGTGTGCCGGCCTGCAACGCGAAGACCGGCCTGCGGTGTTCCAACCCATTCAACCCAGCCAGCCGTGCCGTCAACCACCAGGCAAGCGCCCTGATCGCAGTCAGCGAGCATGGCCCAGTCCGCGCAGAGTGCCGGATTTTCGGCCATCGCTTGCGCGAGGCGCGCCATGGCGCGCTGGGCAAGAACCGTGCGCGCATCGGCGGGATCGCCGGGCATCCAGGCAATCACGCGGCGAGCACCGCACAGCAGGATCACCGGCTGGCCCGGTCCGATGCCGGACCCGCTTGCCAGCAACCCTGCATGGGCGCGAGCGTCTTCCTGCACGCTGCGCTCCCTGCGCGCCTGCAACTCGCAGGAAATCCTCGCCGCACGTTCAAGCAGGGCTTTACGCAGGACGGTGACCTCACGCGGCGCAGACCCTTGCGCCGCACTGTGCCCGCGACCCGCCGCAACCTGCAGGGTCTCTTCTGTAAGCGCCTCGATGGGCCCGGCAATACGCCGCACGAGCGCCAGTGAGACGAGCAGGCAGGCAAGCACCGAGCCAACACCGATCATCGCGCTCATGAACAGCGCATTCTGAGTGGCGACCTGTATGACCGAGACATTGACGTCCGCCCCGGCCGACGCCGCGATGCGCCCGCCCGCGCCCCTGACCGGGGCTGCCCCCGTCTTCAGCAGGCCCCACTGTTCCTGGTACTCGATCGGAGAAACATAGATCGATCCGGTATCCTCGACCCGCCTGAGGCCTTCGGCCGTCTCGTCGGGCAAGTCGTCGCTGGAACCGAGCGGAGAATGATCCTCCCCCGTCGAGGCATCGAGAATATAGAGGATGTCCGCCGGGCCGCCATTCACCTGGGTATAGAGGTAGGTCAGGTCCAGTTCCTTGCGAATGCGCTGCATGGGCTCGACATTGCGGCGATAGGCAGTGCTGGCCTCGGCTGCCTGCGCGTCTCCGCCCTCGAAGGCCACTGCGATGAGGGCATCGTGATCTGTCGGATCGACCATCGCACCGGCAAGCGCGCTCGTCGTCACCAGCTTGCGCTCGAAGCCCTCGAGGATCGAAGCGTAGAGCCAGTTGTAGACGAACACCGCCAGCAGAACCGCCACGACGACGACCGCAGGCAGGAAAGTGCGCAGCAGCAGCGCTTTGATCGGCACGCTTCTAGGCCGCATATTGCCGACCGTCCTGTGACTTGAGCATGACCAGTGCCAGTTCGGGGAAGCGCGCGGCGACTTCGCCCAGATCGCGATGGGCGATCCAGAACGGGGAGCCCCCAGCCTCCCCTGCAAGGGCCCTGCCTTCCGGCTTCTCGAAGACGGCGCCCTGCACCGCAGCACCCAGCGCTTCGAGCGTAGCACCGCCAACCTCGGGATGGTCCGCCAGAGCCGCCAGCAGATCGAGCGAATGCGGCCGGGTAGCGCCGTCGATCTCCAGGAGATCAAGGACATGGCGGCGCACCATTTCGGGCATGCCTTCGCGGATCACCACCTTGAGACGCTGGGTGAAGCCAGCGGCGTCCAGACGGTCATGGAGAACGTCAGCCGCCAAAGTCATTTCCATTGCCTGGCCGCTGGCGAGAGCCTCTACGAGAACCTGTTCGACATCCATTTGCGCGCCTTCACGCGGCTGCGCTTCGCCGTGCAGGAGCGGCCCGAGCAGGCGCAGATAGTGTCGAGGAACGCTGCTCTCGATTGCCTCCACCGCGTTGCCCCGCACCTTGGGGTTGGCGGAATGGAGCGAGACGATCAGGAGATCGAAATTCGGCAGCAGCCCGCCGATTGCAAGAAGCTCCAGCACGAAGTCTATCGCAGCTTCCGCCC
Source organism: Novosphingobium pentaromativorans US6-1 (assembly GCF_000767465.1). NCBI lineage: Bacteria > Pseudomonadati > Pseudomonadota > Alphaproteobacteria > Sphingomonadales > Sphingomonadaceae > Novosphingobium > Novosphingobium pentaromativorans. Next base: position 3,530,723 of record NZ_CP009291.1, on the reverse strand, counting down.
GCTCGCGCTGGGCGCGCGCCAGCAGTGCGACGGAGCGGTGCGTGCCGGCGTGGAGGTCGAGCAGGCTCGCCGTATGGCCGAGGCGCGAGGCTTCATCCAGTTCGCCGGTCACGAGACGATCGAGGTTGGCGGCAAACTGGGCAAAGGAAGTCTGCGCCAGCGCGCGTGCCCCGATAGCGCGGGACCGATAAGCCAAGGCCCGGTCGCGCATCCCGCCCAACAAGCGGGGGATCGCCGTCTCGCCCAGCTCCGTCAGCATCGTCGCAATTGAGCGCCGCGCCCTTGGCGCCAGTTCAGTGGCCGCCTCGAGAACGTCGGGAATGGATTCGCTGTCCGCGATCCGGCCGAGCAGCCGGATCATCCGCCGCCGTTCGTCGCGTTCCAATTTCGGAAGACACCGCGCCAGAGCCGGGACGATGTGCACGTCCTCACGGGTTGCCAACCGGTCGATGGCCTCGGCAACGCCGCTGCGCTTCGCCGGATCGCCCAGCGTGAGCTGCGCCAAAAGGGCATCGATATCGGGCCCCTGCGATGCAGCAGATCCGCTCACGGGAGCTTCGCCCAGCAGGCGCGCAGCGATCTGCGCACTGTCTCCTTCACCTGCGGCGGCCCTGGCGAGCAGGCTCCTTGCCTCGGGTTCGAACTGCGGGGAAAGTACGCCGCGCCCGCCGAAGTTCATCCAGCCCTGCCGCATGTTGGCAGCCATCGCCGATGGATAGAGCTGGCGCAGCGCGACAACGACGGCAACAAGCGTCGCGCCCACGATGATCCCGATGCCCGAAAGCTCGCGCATGTCCACCTGGCTGGCCGCGTAGATCAGGAAGCCGCCCGAGACGAGGCTGGCGAGCGGCTCGGCCATGCCCTCCATCACCGTGCGCAGCGGCCGCTTCACCCGCGAGGGGACGGCATTGAACAGCAGGTTCTGGTTGTTGTACTCGATCGAGGTCAGGACCCCGTGATAGGCGAAGAAAGCCGCAAGCGCAGCGCCCGTCCCCCCCTGGAGGAAGAACCACCCGAACACCGCAAAGTAGGTCAGCGGCTGGATGAAGGCGACATTGCGCACGCCCAGCCGCGCCACCAATCGGTTGAACACGAAAAGGCAGGTCACCAGGTTGAACAGGTTGGCTGCCGCGTAGAGCGTGCCGAACAGCGATGCCAGGGCCGCCTCGTCGCGGCCCTCCTGTAGCACCATCGAATACTGGTACTCGGCAAGATTGGTCATCAACAGGGTGACGAAGAGCACCAGCGTGAAGACCATCGTATAGCGCGACCGGCCGAAGGCGCGACCGACCGCTGCAAGCTGGCTCAGGGCACCGCCCGATTCTTCCTCGAGATCGCTGTCGCTCTCGGCAATCTGGCTCCAGCGCCGACGCAAAAGAACGGCCAGCGGCGCGGTTGCCATGGCGATGGCGGCCCACAGCAGGAAGAAGTCCTGCACCGCCACGCTCTCTGCCAGCAGGCCCACCAGCATCGCGCCGCAGGCCGTACCCAGCGCGCAGAACGCGGCGAATAGCGGGAAAAGTCGCTTGGCGTCCTGTATCGCGAAATAGGCGTCGGTATAATTCCAGAACAGCGAGTAGAGCGCGATGTACCACATCGCCAGGTAGAGCTTTACCGCGAAATAGAGCGGAACCTGCCAATGCGGCGGCAGTCCGGCATCGATCAGGGCCCAGAATGCCACTCCACCCGCGACCAGCGCGGCCAGGGTCAGATCGACCATGCGATCGATCGAAAAACGCACGAGCAGATAGGAAAACAGCAACGTGTAGAGCAGCATGACCGCCGGCGTCAGCATGAACACCAGCGGCAGGCGGTCCGCGCCGACATTGCTCAGGAATGCGGCATCGCCGGCACTGAAACCGACGCCCATGCCCATCTGCAACAGGAATCCGAACAGGCCGAACTGGATAAGCCGGGGCCATTCACCGCGCTCGAGCCGGAAGAGGCGGTTAACGAAATCGAGCAATGTTCTCCCCACCAATGTCCCGATCCGGCTTAATCAAATTTTGCAAGTATCGCTGCAATAGGGCTTATTCCGTTTCTATCGCGTTATCGGGCACAATATCGGGGGATCATTTTCGTGGCGACCATGGATGGAGCGCAAAGGGTGCGCAGGTTCGGCCTCAAGCCGCAACTGCTGCTCCTGCTCTTTGTACTCAACCTGGTTTCCGCAACAGTCTATACCGCTGTCCTCTACAGCACCGACCGCCACGAGATCCTCACGGGCATCGACGGCAAGCTGCAGACCGCGACGAACGCGGTGCGCGAGATCATTCCCGATGGATACCACCGGCGCATCCGCGATGCGAAATCGGTCACGCCGGACGAATACAGGCAGATCCAGCAGCACCTGTCGCGCTTCGGCAATGCTTCGGGCCTGACCTACGTCTATACGTACATGAAGTTCGGCGACGACATCCGCACCGTGGCGACCAGCGCCACCGACGGGGAGATCGCGCAAGGCAGCGAGACGAAGTTCTTCACGCTCTACGACACCGCGCCCGACAAGCTCTATCGCAGCTTCGCCGACGGCAGGGTGCGCTTCGACGAGTACAGCGATTCCTTCGGCCGCTTCCGCTCGATCTACATGCCGGTGAAAAGCCCTGACGGGCGCGTCCACGTCATCGGGGCGGACATCGACCTGACCTGGCTGGACGAGCGGCTGCACATGGCGCTCGTGAAGTCGATCGCGATCGGCATTGCCCTGTTCGCGCTGTCGATGGCGGTCGGCTGGTTCCTCGTCTCGCGGATCGTCGAACCGCTGGTGCGCTTGACCACCTTCACCCGCAACATGGAGACGCGCAGCTTCCGGCCCGACGAGGACGAAATGGACGCCATGCGCAAAATCAGCCGCGACCGGGGCGATGAAGTGGGCAGCCTTGCCGAAGCGATGGCCGGGATGATTGCGCGCCTCCAGCGCTACCTCGTCGAGGTTGCCGAAGCGACAGCGGCGCGCGAAAGGGTGGAAGGCGAGCTTTCCGCCGCACGCGACATCCAGATCGGTATGCTCCCGCGCAAGTTCCCGCCCTTCCCCGACCGCACGGACCTCGACGTTTTCGCCCTGCTCGAACCGGCCAAGCAGGTGGGCGGCGATCTCTACGATTATTTCCTGATCGACCGAAACCGCCTGTTCTTCGTCGTCGGCGACGTATCGGGCAAGGGGGTTCCGGCCGCGCTGTTCATGGCCATGACCACCACCCTGTTCAAGGCGCACGCCATGTCGGGCGGATCGACCGGCCAGATCATGGAGCGGGTCAACGCCGAGCTCTCGCGCGACAATGCCGCGGAGATGTTCGTGACCGTCTTCGCGGGCATCCTCGACTTGCGCAGCGGCGAGGTGGAATACAGCGACGGCGGACACGAGGCGCCCTTCATCGTGCGGGCGGATGGATCGGTCGAACGACTGGCCAAACAGCAGGGCATGGCGCTCGGCGTGTTCGAGGACGTTCCCTTTCGCACCGGCCATTTCAACTTGCGCGAAGGCGATGCGCTGGTCCTTTTCACCGACGGCGTATCGGAGGCGACGGGCGCGAACGACGAACTGTTTACCACGGCCCGCATCGCCGATGCCCTGGCCAGCGCACGCGCCGAATTTTCCGCCAGACTGATTGCCGAAGGACTCGCGCAAAGCGTGCGCGGATTCGTCGGCGCCGTGCCCCAGTCGGACGACATCGCGATCCTGACGGTCTGCTACGAAGGCGCCCGCGAAACAGTCAGCCCAGCGTGATCGGCGGCCGCTCGAGCCCGTGCATCTTGCGCAAGTAGAGCCGCATGTCGTCGATCTGGCCGCGTAGTTGCTCGACGCTGGCCGGCCGGGCGTCGAGCGCGGCGGCGATATAGGGGCAGCTCTCGCGCTCCCAGGGCAGGAAGTCGAAACCTTCTTCCGCATCGTGCATCCACACGATCGGATATGGCCGACCGAACATCACGCCCTTGAGTTCCTCGCGCCCGACCAGGTACATCGCGACGGTCGAGAGATTGTCCGCCCCCAGCAGCGCTTCGACGAGATCGAGCGATAGCACGAGACTGGCCGGACGGGCATATTTCGAAAGGCGAAAGCCCAGGTCGAGGTCCGGCCCGATGAAATCGAGATGCGGCGCGGCATCGTCCGAGGACAGTTCCGGGATTTCGAGAGCGATGTTGTTCTCGGCAAAGTCAGCCAGCCAGGCCGTGCCCTTGAGGCGCAATGGCAACGTCTCGAAATGGGTAGCTTCGTAAAGCCGCATGGTGCGCAGCAGGACGCGCAGGATCCCGGTCAATTCCTCGGCGCTGGAAGGCTGCGCGGTGAAGATCACCTCATCGCCCATGGCTTTCCAGACATCGACCGCCGGAGTCTCGTCCTCCTCGAGGAATTCGAAGCCCATCTGCCCCACCAGCATCAGCGGGAAGTTGGTGAAGAATGTGCGGAAGATCTCCATCCAGCCACCTGGCCCCTTGGCGGTCTTGGTCGCCTTGAACTGGGTCGAGCCGACCATGTCTACGGAAAGGAAGAGACGGGACATGGTGTGGACCCTGCAATCAGAAGCTGGCGGCAAGCGAGGCAATGACGCCCGCCCTGGCGAAACGGCCTGCCTCATCGGCGCCGGAATAGTTGGTATCGACGTAGGACAGCGATGCGGTCAACGGTCCCGACGCATAGGAAAGACCCGCTTCCCAGTCCCACTTGCGGTCGTAGGCATCGCCGTTTTCATAGCCGAGATGGCCGAACAGGCTTGCCGAACTGCCGCCCAATGGCATTTCGCCCTTCGCGGCAAGGTAGAAATTGTCTCCACCGAAATTGTCCTGTTCGGGCACCCAGCCCATGTCGAGGCCGATACTGCCCGGCCCCAGCCTAGTAGTCGCAGAGCCGAGTACCTCGAAGTAATCGACACCATGCCCACCGGGGTAGATATAGGCTAGCGCAGTAACCGAATAGTCGATGCCGGCGAGTGAGCCGCCATAGCCGCCGTAAAGGTCGAGCTCGGTATTGGCCCCGCCGGAATCGGCAATGCTCGAAGCCCAGGTGCCGATGAACAGGCCGCTGTCATGGCTGAGGTCTATGCCGCCCTGGATCGCCGGGTCCTTGCCCGACAGGCTGATACCGCGAAAACGGTAGTCGGAAACGATGCTGGCATTCGCAGAGAGCTGGAAGGCAGGCGTGGCGATATCGCCGCTTTCGCTCGCTGCTACCGGCAGGGGCATAGCACCCAGGGCAAGTGCGAGAAGACCCGCTGTCGTTCTTAAGCCCGATGCCACGCCCGTAGCCACTCCTTCCCGTAATCCGGCAGGCTTAGGCCCATTTGCAATAACTATTGGTAAATCAATGCCAACGCGCAGACCGCAGGCGCCACCGCCTGCCGCTGTCCGGGAAGCGCCCCTATCGCCTTGCGCCAGGCGCCTTCAAGAAATCCTTGCAACAGTTGCAAGCGCGCTGAGCAACTGTTCTTTCAGAACTGCAATATTCGGTAGCGATATCGGTGCGCATCATAGGGATCAGCACGTAGATTGCGGAGAACTCAATATTTCTCCTGCTTCTCTTACTTTCCCTCCATCGAAGTCCGTCTTCTAGCCGACTTGGGTAGCGTCGTTGCGATCCGGGCTGCCGATGGGAATTCGAGGAGTCCGACATGCTGCAATGGTTTGAAAAGACGGCCCCTATCCGAACGAAATTCAAGGCTCTGACAGCCCTGCTCGCCCTGATCGGCACGGCGGGACCGGCCACGACATGGCTCGCCGGCGGGAGCGCCGAACTGATCGGCGCCGCCTGCGCTTCACTCGCCGCCACCATGATCGTGATGATCCTCGCCGCGCGCCATATCACTACCCCTTACGTCAATACGGTCATGCGGATGGAAGCGCTGGCCGACGGGGACACCGACAGCCCGATCCGCTACACCGACTACAAGGACTGCGTCGGGCGCATGACCAAGGCCATGGAAACCTTCCGCAACAACGCCGTGGCCCTGCGCAGCGACAATGCCGCGCAGGAAAAGCAGATCATCGATGCCCTGAGCGGCGGGCTCAAGAAGCTCTCCAGCAACCGTCTCGACTGCGAAATCCGCACTCCCTTCCCCGGCGCCTACGACGACTTGCGCAAGGACTTCAACGCCGCCGTCCGCTCTCTGGCCGATACCATACGCTCTGTCCGCACCGCCGCTGCCAGCGTGCGCACCGGCGCAACCGAGATCCGTTCCGCCTCGGACGACTTCGCGACCCGCAACGAGCGCCAGGCCGCCAGCCTCGCCGAAACCGCATCGTCGATGAACGAGGTCACCAGCAACGTGAAGCGGACCGCCGACAAGGCGACCGACGTACAGCAGGCCGTTTCCGGCGCTCACCGCGAAGCCACCGAGGGGGGCGAAGTCGTGCGCAGAGCCGTCGCCGCGATGGGCGAAATCGAAAAATCGGCCCAGGAGATCGGCCAGATCATCAACGTGATCGACGGCATCGCCTTCCAGACCAATCTCCTCGCGCTCAACGCCGGGGTCGAGGCTGCCCGGGCAGGCGATGCCGGCAAGGGTTTCGCGGTCGTCGCCAATGAAGTGCGCGCCCTTGCCCAGCGCTCTGCCGAAGCGGCGAAGAACATCAAGGAACTGATCACCGTCAGCAGCAAGCAGGTCGGCGACGGCGTCGTCCTCGTCGGCGATACCGGTACCCTGCTCGAAAAGATCGTCGCCAGTGTGGGCGATATCGACGAGCTGATGGCCGAGATCGCCCGCAATGCCACGCAGCAGGCGGGCAACCTTCAGCAGATCAACGACGCGGTGGGCGAAATGGATCGCCTGACCCAGCAGAACGCCGCGATGGTCGAGCAATCTACCGCGGCCTCGCGCAGCCTCGCCGACGAGGCCAACGAGATGACCTCGCTCGTCTCCTCCTTCGTCACCGGCGAAGACGACATCGTGCGCCCGATGCGCAAGATCGCCCCATCGGTGCCTTCGGCTCCTGCCCCCTCCCTCCATTCGGCGCCTCGTCCGCAACCCGCTTCGATGGGCAATGTCGCCCTGCAATCGGTGCCCACGAACGACGAGGACTGGAGCGAATTCTGATCCTCAATCGATAGCAGATTGTGCAAAACCCGTGAGACAGCCCTGCGATCGCGGGGCTGTCTTGCATTCGCAACCCACGCATTCCCGCCGTTTGTGACCATTTGCAGGGCCATGGGAACCCGCAGGACTTGCCGAAGCGCCGAAAAACGGCAAATAGCGCGGCATGAGCTGGCTAACACGCGTACGCAATTCCCTCTCGCGCACGAGCAAGCGCGACACACCCGACAACCTCTGGATCAAGTGCCGATCCTGCGGTGAGATGCTGTTCGTCAAGGACTTCGAGGACAACCTCTCGGTCTGCCCGAAGTGCGACTACCACGGCCGTATCAGCGCGCAGGAACGCATCGGGCAACTGCTCGATCCCGGATTCTCGATCCTGCCCACGCCCAAGGTCAAGGAAGATCCGCTCAAGTTCCGCGACAGCAAGAAGTATCCCGATCGCCTCAAGGCCGCCCGCGCCAATTATCCCTACGGCGATGCGCTGACCAATGCGGTCGGCCAGATCGAGGGCAAGAAGCTCGTGCTGGGCGTGCAGGACTTCGGCTTCATGGGCGGTTCGATGGGCATGGCGGTGGGCGCGGCCTTTGTCACCGGCATCGAGCGCGCGATTCGCGAGAACTGCGGTTACGTCATCTGCACCGCGGCTGGCGGCGCACGCATGCAGGAAGGCATTCTCAGCCTGATGCAGATGCCAAAGACGACGGTTGCCCTGCGCCGCCTCAAGGCTGCCGGATTGCCCTACATCGTCGTCCTGACCGACCCCACGACCGGCGGGGTCACGGCCAGCTACGCCATGCTGGGTGACGTCCAGATCGCCGAGCCGGGCGCGCTCATCGGCTTTGCCGGCCAGCGCGTGATCCAGGACACCATTCGCGAAAAGCTGCCCGACGGCTTCCAGCGCGCGGAATACCTCCACGAACACGGCATGGTCGACATGGTCGTGCATCGCCGGGACCTGCGCGGGACGCTGGCGCGCCTGCTCGATTATCTCCGTCCGGTTGCATCTGCAGCCTGACAACGCAAAACTGCGCACAGTCCCTTCGCGGAAAAAATGTGCAAGGTTAGGATTAATCCCTTGTCACGTGCTATCGCCCCCGCAATAGCCGCGGCAAAATATGCTGATCCGAGGAACGCATGGGTAACCAAACGAGCGGCAAGGCCGCTGGCATGAACATTGACGGCGCACTGGTGCGCGAACTGGCGGAGCTTCTCTCCGACACCAACCTCAGCGAGATCGAGGTGGAGGACGGCGAACGCCGCATCCGCGTCGCCCGCACGCTGATGGCAGCGCCGATGGTCCAGGCCGCGGTCGCTCCGGCCCCCGCGGGTGTCGCCGCCCCGGCCGCTGCCGCACCTGCCGCGGCAGAAGCCGCCGCGCCGGCCTTCGACGGCACCGCCGTCAAGTCGCCGATGGTGGGCACCGCCTACCTCGCGCCGGAACCCGGCTCGGCCAACTTCATCTCGGTCGGCCAGAGCGTGAAGGCAGGCGATACCCTGCTGATCATCGAGGCGATGAAGGTGATGAACCCGATCACCGCACCTGCCGCGGGAACCGTCAAGGCCATCTTGGTGGACAATTCCCAGCCGGTCGAATTCGACCAGCCGCTCGTCGTCATCGGCTGATCGCATGGGCATTTCCCGCATACTGATCGCCAATCGCGGTGAAATCGCGCTGCGTATCCATCGCGCCGCGCATGAAATGGGCATCGAGACGGTCGCCGTGCACTCCACGGCCGATGCCGACGCGATGCACGTTCGCCTCGCCGATCACGCGGTATGCATCGGCCCGCCCTCGGCCCGCGATTCCTACCTCAACGTCGCCGCGATCATCGCTGCGGCAGAGATCACCCAGGCCGACGCGATCCACCCCGGATACGGCTTCCTTTCGGAGAACGCCAAGTTCGCCGAGATCGTCGAAGCCCATGGCATCACCTGGATCGGCCCCAAGCCCGAGCATATCCGCACGATGGGCGACAAGGTGGAAGCCAAGCGCACCGCCGGCGCGCTCGGCCTCCCGCTGGTCCCCGGGTCCCCGGGCGCCGTCGAAGACCTCGACGAGATCCGCGAGCTTGCAAAGGAAATCGGCTACCCGGTGCTGGTGAAGGCCGCATCGGGCGGCGGCGGTCGCGGCATGAAGATCGTGCCCAGCGAAGACCAGCTCGAAACGATGGTCAGCCAGGCCCGCTCGGAAGCCAAGGCCGCCTTCGGCGACGACACCGTCTACGTCGAGAAGTACCTGGGCAATCCGCGTCACATCGAATTCCAGATCTTCGGCGATGGCAACGGCAATGCCGTTCACCTGGGCGAGCGCGACTGCTCGCTGCAGCGCCGTCACCAGAAGGTGCTCGAGGAAGCTCCGTCGCCCGTCATCACGGCAGAGGAACGCGCACGCATGGGCGGCGTGGTCGCCAAGGCGATGGCCGACATGGGCTATCGCGGCGCCGGCACGATCGAGTTCCTGTGGGAAAACGGTGAGTTCTACTTCATCGAGATGAACACCCGCCTGCAGGTCGAGCATCCGGTGACCGAAGCGATCACCGGCGTCGACCTCGTGCGTGAGCAGATCCGCATTGCCGACGGCAAGCCGCTGTCGGTCAAGCAGGACGAGATCGAGTTCAAGGGCCACGCCATCGAGTGCCGCATCAATGCCGAGGACCCGTGGACTTTCGTCCCCTCCCCCGGCCTTGTCGACACGTTCCACGCGGCCGGCGGCATGCACGTGCGCGTCGATTCCGGACTCTATGCCGGTTATCGCATCCCGCCCTACTACGATTCGATGGTCGCCAAGCTGATCGTCTACGGCCGCACCCGCGAGGGCTGCATCATGCGTCTCAAGCGGGCGCTGGGCGAAATGGTCGTCGGCGGGGTCAAGACCTCGATCCCGCTGCACGAAGCGATCATCCAGGACCCGGAATTCCAGTCCGGCGACTACACGATCAAGTGGCTCGAACAGTGGCTGGCCGACAAAGCCGAAGCCGAAAGCGAGGCCAAATGATCTCCTATCTCGATTTCGAGAAGCCGATTGCCGCCCTCGAGGCGCGCATCCACGAGCTGCGTTCGACCGCCGACACCGGCGGCCTCGATCTGGTGAACGAGATCCAGAAGCTCGAGACCAAGAGCGAGCAGCTGCTGGCGCGCACATATGCCTCGTTGACGCCGTGGCAGAAGACGCAGGTCGCCCGCCACCCGCAGCGGCCGCACCTTCGCGACTATCTCGCCCATATCTTCACCGACTTCATGCCGCTGGGCGGCGACCGTCTCTACGGTGAGGACGCGGCGATCGTGGGCGGAATGGCGCGGCTGGGCGACCGGCGCGTCATGGTCATCGGCCATGAAAAGGGCCACGACACCCAAACCCGCATCAAGCACAACTTCGGCATGGGCAAGCCGGAAGGCTACCGCAAGGCGGTGCGCCTGATGGAACTGGCCGGGCGATTCGGCCTTCCAGTCGTGACGCTGGTCGATACCTCGGGCGCCTTCCCTGGCGTGGAAGCCGAAGAGCGCGGCCAGGCCGAGGCCATTGCCCGCGCCACCGAGGCCTGCCTGTCGCTGCCCGTGCCGATGGTCGCCACGATCGTCGGCGAAGGCGGATCGGGCGGCGCGGTCGCCCTGGCGAGCGCCGAGCGCGTACTCATGCTCGAACATGCCGTCTATTCGGTGATCAGCCCGGAAGGCTGCGCCTCGATCCTGTGGCGCACCGGTGAGCGCGCAGCGGACGCCGCCGCCGCCATGCGCGTAACGGCGCAGGACCTGCTCCAGCTCAACGTGATCGACCGCATCGTGCCAGAACCGATGGGCGGCGCTCATCGCGATCCCGCAACCGCCTCGCAGGCGCTGGGCAAGGCCATTGCCGAGGAGCTCGACGCACTTGCGGGCGTTCCGGCCAGGGACCTGCTCCATCGCCGCGAAGAACGCTTCCTGGCGATCGGTAACCTCTAGGGAGGGGTACCGCCCCTCTCCCGTAAAATTCAGGCATGGCCGGAGTGCACAGCGCGCTCCGGCCATTCTGTTTCCTGCTCTGCCTCAGAGTGTCTGGAGCGCGCTTCGGACCAAAGAGGAGAGATCGCCGTCGTGGACGAACCCGGCTCTCTCGGCCGCAGGCGTCGCGAGAGGCGGCTGCGCTGCGAAGGCGGCTTCCAGTTCCGTGTCGGCGCCATAGGCCACCAGATCTGCGGACACGCCGCACTGGCGGGCGATTTCCGCAGCGAGATCGCGCATGGCGATCCGCTGCGCCGGCAGCGTGACCGCCCGCGTAGGCGGCAACAGAGCGGTATCGAGCGACAGCGCATGGATCAAGTTGTCGGCGCAGCATGCTAGCGACTGCGCCCAGATTGTGCCCGCGGCGGAGACTGGACAGGTGAAAGTCTCGCCGGCCTTGAGGGCATGGAACAGGTCGCTCATGAAGGCCGACTTCATGCCGGACGGTCCCTTGGACCGCGCAAGTATGCCCGGCAGGCGCACGGTCACGCCGTCGATCATGCCGCGATTGGACATCATCGCGACCGCACCCTCCATCATCGCCTTGTGCCCGCCGTAGATCAGCTTCGGCGAAAGCGGCGTCTCGTCGTCGACCTGCTCCGGCAGCGGATCGCCGAAGACGGCGATGGAACTGGCATAGACGATGCGCAAGCCCGGACGCAGCGCATTCGCCTCCAGCAGCAGGTCATACATGGCATCGACATTGATCCGGCGCGAAGCCTCGGGATCTGCCTCAGCCGCGCCGCCCGGAACGGTCGCGAGATGGACAAGCGCATCGCAGCCGCCAGCCAGCGCCTCGCCGCGCACGGCCCTGTCTCCTAGATCGCCTGCCACGGCACGGGCACCTTGGGGAATGCCGCCCGCATGCGCATCCAATGCAACAACAGTGTCGCCGCGATCCAGCAGCCGCGAAACAAGCTGCCGACCAACAAAGCCGCCGGCGCCCGTCACCACGACCTTCACGCTGTGCCTCCCGCTCCCCCAGACCTGCCGCCGCGCAAGCCTCTTGCACAAGACACGCCTTCGTGCGCGCCTTGGCCTGAAGACCGTGCTGCGGCCAGGTCCAATAATCGTCCAAAGCTAGCGCGCATATTTATCCTCTCCACTGCCGCCATCCGGGCCCGAGAGGTAGCCGCACGCGGCTCAGACGTCGCACCGATTATGTGGATGCCAACCCATTGATGTGTTGAATGCAGGCAGGCCGAAGACCGCGCAACCGGATTTCACCCGCTACCTTTGTCCCCGCTACACACTACGCGATTGCGCCGAAGCGTGAGGGTATCGTTCCGGTCTGGAAATGCAATTGCCGCAGCCGTCGGCGAAGTGGTGAGCCCGACAGGATTCGAACCTGTGACCCGCTGATTAAAAGTCAGCTGCTCTACCTACTGAGCTACGGGCCCACGATGCCGTTTCGCGGCTGCGGAAGGGTCAACTAGGGACAGGGCGAGGCTTGGTCAAGCGCGCATGCAACTGATTCACCGACAAGCCAGTCAAGGGATCGCGCCAGCCACCCGCAATAGTGCATGCTGGGCCCAGTACGAACTGCCGCTGACGATAGGCCGGGTGCGGGATCACGAGCCTGTCGCTGGTCCATGGGCCGCCATCCCACAGGACGATATCGAGATCGAGCACCCGCGCGCCCCAAGGCCGTCCGCCCGACTTGCGGCCGAACTTGCGTTCCAGCTTGGCCAGCTTGTGGAGCACTTCGTCCGGATCGCGATGCGTACTGACGATGGCGACGCCATTGGCATAGCGCCTGCGCGAGGGGCCCAGCGGGGCAGAGTCAATCAGCGGCGAGACGGCTTCGACCTCGAACTTGCCCTTGTCGAGCGCGGCAAGCGCGGCCCTGAGTACCTTGTGCGGATCGCCATGCTTGCGATGCCGCATGTTCGATCCCAGTGCGATGAGATAGCGGTGCCTTGCCAAGTCGGTCAGACGTCCTGCGCGATGCGGGTATAGAGCTGCGGACGGCGATCCCGGAAAAAACCCATGCCGGCGCGGTGCTTCGCCGCACGCGCAAGGTCCAGCGTCGCAACCAGCACGCCGGTTTCCTGCTTGCCGAATTCGGCTACGAAATCGCCCCACTCGTCGGTAATGAAGGAGTGGCCGTAGAATGTCTGCTCACTGCCCGCCTCGGCCTCGATGCCGATGCGGTTGGCGGCGATCACCGGCATGCAGTTGGAAACCGAATGGCCAAGCATGGCGCGGCGCCACATGCGGCTGGTATCGAGCGCGGCGTCATAGGGTTCGGAACCGATCGCAGTGGGATAGAACAGCAGTTCCGCTCCCATCAGCGCCATCACGCGGGCGCATTCCGGGTACCACTGGTCCCAGCACACGCCGACGCCGATGCGCGTGCCGAACAGGCCCCATACCTTGAACCCGTCGTTGCCCGGACGGAAGTAATACTTCTCCTCGTAGCCGGGGCCGTCGGGAATGTGGCTCTTGCGATAGGTCCCCATGATCTCGCCCTCGGCATCGATCATGGCCAGCGTATTGTAATAGTGGTGCCCGTCGCGCTCGAAGAAGCTGGTCGGGATCGCCACCTTGAGCTTCCTGGCCAGCGCCTTCATTGCGATGACGGAGGGATGCTCGGCCGTGGGGCGGGCCAGCGCGAAGAGCTCCTCTTCCTCCACCTTGCAGAAATACGGCCCCGAAAACAGTTCAGGCGGCAAGATGATCCGGGCGCCCTTGCCCGCCGCCTCTTCGACGAGAGCGGAAACGGCGGCGATGTTTTCCGCCTCGTCGGCGGAGCCAAGGGCTAATTGCAGTGCTGCGACAGTGATTTCGGCCATGGGCTGGCCCTTTATCAGGGCCGCTTGCGGAACAGAAGCGTCATCCGGTCACTTTCGCCGATCGCTGCGTATTTCGCCTTGTCTTTGTCCTTCAGCGCGTAAGTCGGCGGCAGAGTCCACACGCCCTCCTCCCAGTCCGCGGTGTCCCTGGGATTGGCGTTGACTTCGGACCTGGCGACCAGCTCGAAACCGTTCACTTCCATGAATTTGATCACGTCCGCCTCGCGCAGGTAGCCGCGATTGCCATAACTGACCGCGTAAGGGGCGTCTGCCTTGGCCCGGTGCTGGACGATGCCCAGCAGGCCATCGTCCTTGAGCAGCGCGCGCATGGCCTTGATCTCGCTGTCGGCGATATTCCAGCGCATCATGTTGTGCATCATGCGCACGACGAGGATCCGGTCGAAGGTTCCCTTCTGGTCGTCCGGCACGGTTTCGAGCGTCATGCCCGAGAAGCTCTGGACAGGAAGCCCCGTCCATCCCGCGACCTGATCGGCAAAACCGGCAGCCGAGGCATTGATCTTGTCGGCGTCGAACGGCCCCTGCTTCGGGTTGAAGAACAGTCCGGTGAGATGCCCTTCCCTGGCCAGATAGGGCGCAAGGACCCGCGAGTACCAGCCTCCGCCCGGCGCATATTCGCCGACCTTCATATCCGGGCGAACGCGGAAGAAAGACAGGGTTTCCGCCGGATGCCGAGCAGCGTCGCGTTCACGGTCGTCTTTGCGCGCGGGATGTGCGAGAGCGAGTTCGACGAGCGCTTCGCAGCCCTTGCAGAAATCCGCCTCGGTGCGCGCGTCGGCCCCGGCTTCCACAGTGGCGGCGCAAAGCGGTGCGGCCAGCAGACCCAGGAACGACGAAACGGCTACCAGTGTTCGACGCATCACGATTCTCCCAGCGCGGACGAAGTGGCGGAAAAGTAACCCAGAACGGGGCAAAGGCAACCCGAAGGCGAGGCCTGCAATAGTGCTCCCCGATGACAAGGGCGAGTCAGCTTCCTATGTTCGTGAACTTGAATGCCCCCCGAACGACAAGGACAGGACAAACCATGGAAACGGCAATCGTGGCAGGCGGATGCTTCTGGTGCACGGAAGCGGTGTTCCGCGACGTCGTCGGCGTGAGCGAGGTCGAGAGCGGCTATATCGGCGGCTCGGTGGAGAACCCCAGCTACAAGCAGGTCTGCTCCGGCACGACCGGGCATGCCGAGGCGATCAAGGTCACCTACGATCCCGAAACGATCTCCTATGCCGAAATTCTCGACGTGTTCCTCGGCACGCACGATCCGACGCAGCTCAACCGGCAGGGCAACGATGTCGGCACGCAGTACCGCTCGGCGATCTTCCCGCTGGACGATGCGCAAAGGTCCGAAGCCGAAGCCGCCATCGCGCGCTCCAACGAGGAAAACGGCGGCAAGGTCGTGACCACCATCGAAGGCCCGGCCACATGGTATCCCGCCGAGGACTATCACCAGGAATACTGGGAAGGCGAAGGCCAGCGCAATCCTTACTGCCTGGCAGTGATCCCGCCCAAGCTGATGAAGCTGCGCAAGAGCTTCCAGGCCAAGGTGAAGGCCTGACCCTTCCGGAAGGCAGCGCTGCGGTTCACCCTGATCCGCAGCCCTGCCTTTCAGGCGATGTCAGGACTTGCGCCAACGCGCCACGAAGAAGCCGTCCAGCCCGCCTGCTTCGGCCAGCATCGCCGGGTCCGTGCGCAACCAGCCTTCGGGCATTGGCGAGAGGCCCGCAGGCAATTCGTCCTGCAAGATGGGCTCGGGCGTCAGCGCCACTTGTGCGGCCTGGGCCTCGCCTTCCTCCGCTTCCAGCGAGCACACGGCATAGACCAGCTTTCCGCCCGGCTTGAGCCATTCGGCCGCGCGGGCCAGCAGGCCGGACTGCAGTTCGGTCATTTCCGCGATCTGCCTTGGCCCGATCCGGTGCAGGACATCGGGATGGCGGCGGCTGGTACCGGTCGCGGTGCACGGCGCGTCGAGCAGGATCGCGTCGAAGGGCGCTTCCGGCTCCCACTTGAAAGCATCGGACTGGACCACGTGAGCGGAAAGCTGCGTACGTTCGAGGTTGTCTTTCAGCCGTTCGAGACGGCGCTTGGAAATATCGAGCGCGGTGACGTCCCATCCGGCCGCGGCCAGTTGCAGCGTCTTGCCGCCGGGCGCGGCGCACAGGTCCAGCACGCGCCGCCCCTCGCCCTGCCCCAGCAGCCGCGCGGGCAGGCTGGCGGCGAGATCCTGCACCCACCACGCACCTTCGCGAAAACCCGCGAGCGTTTCGATCGCCGCGCCGCGCGGCAGGCGGAGGTGGCCGGGCATCAGCGTTGTGCCGCCCAGTCTTTCCGCCCACTCCTGCGTCTTGTCCGGTTCGCGCAAGGCAAGGTCGAGCGGCGGGGGCTCGGCCAGGCCCTGGGCAATTTCTCCGGCCCGTTCACCCCAGCGGGCGAGCACGGCATCGGGCAGCGTCGGCACGTCCGGCAGCGAAACCTCACGCTTCACCAGCGTGGAGAAAACGCCATGCGCCAGCCGCCTCGGCCCGCCGGTCAGCAAGGGTAGCCCGGTCGCGATCACCGCATGTGGCGGCGTTTCCAGCCGCAGGACCTGTGCCAGCATGAGTTCGAGGACAGCGCGCGGCTTTGCATCGTCGGGCAGGCGCTGGCGCGTGGCGCTGTCGATCAGCTCATCGAGGTCGGCCTTCCAGCGCAGCACCTCGCCGGCAATCGCGCGGGTCAGCGCCCGGTCGGCATCGCCGCGCACACGCGAAAGCGCAGCGCCGGCGGCCTGGTCGAGGGTTTCACCGCGCCGCAGAACGGCATCGATGAGGTTGAGCGCGGCACGGCGCGCCGGAAGGCCGGGAATGTCCATCCGCCTGCCCCTATAGCGGATTGCGTTTTCCCGCCAGTGGCACCACATGGGCACGATGACCGAACGCGCCACCAAACGTCCCGAAGGCTTCAAGAAGCCCGCGCACTGGACCAACGATCCCGCGCCGCAGCCCACAGACGCCAAGGCAGATCAGGACTCGCCCGATCCCGACGGCGAGCTTTCTCCCACGCGCTATGGCGACTGGGTGCACAAGGGCATCGCTGTCGACTTCTGAGCCCTTGCCGCCGACCACAGCGGGAAGAAGCAGGATACCGGCACGCCCGGCTCCATCCCGGCCTTTCCGGGATCAGGGCCGAATTTCTATGGGCGTCCCATCCGGCACGGTCTGCCAGAGGTATTCGATCTCATCGTTGGAAACGGCAATGCAGCCGTCGGTCCAGTCGCCCGGCACCCGGCCCTGCGAAAGGCCATTGGGCTGGCCGTGGACCATGATCATACCGCCCGCCGACCGGCCACGTGCCGCCGCAAAGGCGCGATCTTCCTCACTCGGATAGGAAATGTGCAGCGAGAGGTAATAGGCGCTCCCGGGATTGGCCCAGTCGATCTCGTAGAGCCCTTCGGGCGTACGCCGGTCGCCCTCGAAGCGCTTGGGGCCGACCGGATCGCCCATCTGGATGCGCTCTATCACGCGTACCAGCCGGCCTTGGGAAAAGAGCCGGATCGTCCTTTCGGATTTGTCGACGCGAACGAAGTCGATTTCCGGCAGCGCCGGTTCGTCCTGCGCCGAGGCTGCGGCGGCAAGCAGCAGGAGCAGCGGAGCGAACCGTAGCGCGCTCCGCCGCATCGCGATCAATCCTCGAAGGGATCGCGCACGAGGATCGTGTCCTCGCGCTCGGGGCTGGTCGAAACCAGCGCGACCGGAGTTTCGATCAGTTCCTGCACGCGCTGGATGTACTTGATCGCCTGCGCGGGCAGATCGGCCCAGGAACGGGCGCCGGCGGTGGTGCCCTGCCAGCCGTCCATTTCCTCGTAGATCGGCTCGACTGCGGCCTGGTCTGCAGCGTGGCTCGGGAAGTAGTCGAGCACCTTGCCGTTGAGGCGATAGCCGGTGCAGATCTTCACCTTCTCGAAGCCGTCCAGCACATCGAGCTTGGTCAGGGCAATGCCGGTGACGCCCGAAATCGCGCAGGACTGGCGGGTGAGAACCGCGTCGAACCAGCCGCAGCGGCGCTTGCGCCCGGTGACGGTGCCGAATTCGTGACCGCGTTCGCCGAGGCGCTGACCGGTATCATCGTCCAGTTCGGTTGGGAACGGACCCGAGCCGACGCGGGTGGTGTAGGCCTTGACGATGCCCAGCACGAAGCCGGTTGCCGAGGGGCCGAGGCCCGAACCGCTCGCCGCCGTGCCCGAAACCGTGTTCGAGCTGGTGACGAAGGGATAGGTCCCGTGGTCGACGTCGAGCAGTACGCCCTGCGCACCTTCGAAAAGAATGCGGGCGCCGGCCTTGCGAACCTTGTTGAGACGCTTCCACACCGGCTGCGCGAACTGCAGCACGAAAGGCGCGATCTCGCGAAGTTCGTTGAGCAGCGCCTCGCGGTCGACCGGGTCCTGCCCGAAACCGGCGCGCAGTGCGTCGTGATGGGCGCAAAGGCGGTCAAGCTGCGGATCGAGCGAATCGAGGTGTGCAAGGTCGCACACGCGGATTGCGCGGCGGCCGACCTTGTCTTCATAGGCCGGACCGATGCCGCGACCGGTGGTACCGATCTTGCCGGCGCCCGCCGCGTTCTCGCGCAGACCGTCGAGATCGCGGTGGAGCGGCAGGATCAGCGGGCAGTTGTCCGCAATCGCAAAGTTGTCGGGATTGATCTCGACGCCCTGGCCACGCAGCTTCTCGACTTCGGCCTTGAGGTGCCAGGGGTCGAGAACCACGCCATTGCCCACGATCGACAGCGTGCCGGTGACGATGCCCGAAGGCAGCAGCGAGAGCTTGTAGACCTGCTCGCCCACGACGAGCGTATGGCCCGCATTGTGGCCGCCCTGGAAACGAACCACGGCATCCGCCCGGCTCGCCAGCCAATCGACGATCTTGCCCTTGCCCTCATCGCCCCACTGGGCGCCAATCACGGTTACGTTGGCCAACGCCTGCACGCTTTCATTACTGTTTGAAGTCCGCCGCGCGCACTAGGCCCTGTGGCCTCCAAGGGCAAGGTGCAGGTGACAATTTGTGCCAAGGCGATTGCGGCGCTCCGCGCTCCGAGCCTTGCGATCTTGCAGCTAATACGGGCCTGCGCGAAGAATCTTGCGCTGCGACCCTGCCGGAAAAGCCGTGTGAAACGCCGATCTTGAGAGGATCGGCGCAATCGGTAAAGCGAGGCCAGAGTGCCCATCTGGCAATCGCAACGGACGCGGGAGTTCAGACTGCAAGGACGTCTATCGTCCTGAAGCCTTGCGAACCAGTCGGAAGCCTTGTGTTAAGGACATGGACGAACCCGGCACGCCGCGCGCGGATAACCGATTCGCCAGCGCCTTCACCCTCAAGGTCAGAGAGGAACGGCCTCGCCGTTTTCCAGCCGGTGCGAACAGCCCAGCGCGATGGGGTCGTCTTTTTCACCAAGCGCGGCCACCGTCGTCCAGCCAACCGCGCGCTGCTGCTCGGCCACGCGGGCATCGTGCCCGAGCGGGAGGAAGAGCTTCTTCGTATCCTGCGGTTCGCTCGCCAGGACTTCGATCAGCGGATCGGGATAGAGCGAAAATCCGGCCGCCGGCTCACCATCTTGTCCACCGAGCTGGCCGAGAATGCGGTAGGTACCGCCCCGGCCCAGACTGCCCGATACGCCTTCAGCATAGATCGTGAAGCCGAACCATGACTGGTATTCGAAGCCATGACGTTCCGACGGATCGAGCGTCAGGCGTGCCTTGCCATCCACCCGCGCGGCGATTTCGCGCAGGCCTGCAATGCGTCCGGCAAGAACGCCCGCGTTGTCAAAAGCAGCAAGCCGCTCGATCGCGGTTTCGAACGGACCGACGGCATAGAGCAACGGCAGGTACGCCTCGCCCCCGGCATCGACCAGCCCGCCAGCATCCTTGGCATCGAGCATCTGGCGCACCGCCTCTATCTGGCTGGCCGCCAGCGGCAGCGCATCGGCCGAGAGGGCATCGACGACATCGGGCAGCGTGAAGTCGACCGAAATGCCGCTGGCACCGGCAGCGCGCAGCGCCTCGATGGCGATCTCGACGATCTCGGCGGCAGCGGCAACGGAATCGCTGCCGATCAGCTCCGCGCCGAGCTGGAGCCGTTCGCGCGCCGGGTCGAGCCCGTCGCCCTTGATGGTGACGACCTGCCCGGCATAGCACAGGCGCAGCGGCCGCGCCGCCGCGGCAAGGCCGGTAGCGGCAATGCGACCGACCTGCATGGTGATGTCCGAACGCAGCGCCAGCGTGCGCAGCGACACCGGATCGACGAAACGGAACATGCGCCGCACCTGGACGCCGGCCATGCGGCTGGCCATCGACTTCTCGAATTCGATGGTCGGCGTTTCCACCCGTTCGTAGCCATGGCTCGCCATGGCATCCAGCGCGGTGCGGCGCACACGCTGCGAAACGGCCGCCTGCTGCGGCAACCTGTCACCAAGCCCCTCGGGCAGAAGATCGCGATCGGTATCCTGCATGATGGGTGGGCCCTTAACGGCAAGGGAGCGGATTGTCGAATGCGTTTGGACCGCAAGGTGACCGCAAGGTGCAAGGACGCATCCGCGGAAGGCCCTCGCCCCCTTCCCTGCCCGCAAAAAGAAAGGGGCCAGTGCAGCGCACCGGCCCCTTTCCATTGGGAGCTCTTACGGTCCGATCAGAACGAGAGCGCCTTCACCATGCGCACGCCCGGCACTTCGCAGGCCTGCTTGAGCACGCCTTCAGGCACAGCGCTGTCGACCGAGAGAAGAAGCACGGCCTCGCCGCCGGCTTCACGGCGTCCGAGGTTGAACGTGCCGATGTTGATCTCGTTTTCACCCAGCAGCGAACCGATGCGGCCGATGAAGCCCGGTGCGTCCTGGTTGACGATGTACATCATGTGACCGGCCAGTTCGGCTTCGACCTTGATCCCGAACAGTTCGACCAGACGCGGCTCGACGTTGTTGAACAGCGTGCCGGCCACCGAACGCTCGCCCGCTTCGGTCTTCACCGAGACGCGGATCAAGGTGTGGTAGTCGCCTTCGCGCTCGGTCTTGACCTCACGCACTTCCAGACCGCGCTCCTTGGCGAGGTACGGGGCGTTGACCATGTTTACCGAGTCCGACTGGACACGCAGGAAGCCGGCAAGCACGGCGGCTGCAATCGGCTTCATGTTCAGTTCGGCTGCAGCGCCCTCGGTGTGGATCGAGATCCGCGGAACCGAGTCATGCGTGAGCTGGCCGACGAGGCTGCCCAGCTGTTCGGCAAGCGCCATGTAGGGCTTGAGCTTGGGCGCTTCCTCGGCCGAGAGCGACGGCATGTTCAGCGCGTTGGTGACGCCGCCGTTGACGAGGTAGTCGGCCATCTGCTCGGCCACCTGCAGCGCCACGTTGACCTGCGCTTCGTTGGTCGAAGCACCGAGGTGCGGGGTGCAGATGAAGTTCGGGGTACCGAACAGCGGCGATTCCTTGGCCGGCTCGGTGACGAACACGTCGAGAGCCGCACCGGCGATATGGCCGGAGTCGAGCAGGTCCTTGAGCGCTTGCTCGTCGACCAGGCCGCCGCGCGCACAGTTGATGATGCGCACACCCTTCTTGGTCTTGGCGAGGTTCTCGCGGCTCAGGATGTTGCGGGTCTGGTCGGTCAGCGGCGTATGCAGCGTGATGAAGTCGGCACGCTCGAGCAGCGTATCGAGGTCGACCTTCTCGACGCCCATTTCCACCGCGCGCTCAGGCGTGAGGAACGGGTCGAAGGCGGCTACCTTCATCTTCAGGCCCAGCGCGCGGCTGGCGACGATCGAGCCGATGTTGCCCGCGCCGATGAGGCCGAGGGTCTTGCCGGTGACTTCAACGCCCATGAAGCCGTTCTTCGGCCACAGCCCCTGCTGGGTCTGGGCATTGGCTTCAGGCAGCTGGCGGGCCAGCGCGAACATCAGGGCGATGGCGTGTTCGGCCGTGGTGATCGAGTTGCCGAAGGGCGTGTTCATCACGACGACGCCCTGCGACGAAGCAGCCGGGATGTCGACGTTGTCGACGCCGATGCCGGCGCGGCCGATCACCTTGAGGTTCTTCGCCGCGGCGAGCACTTCCTTGGTGACCTTGGTCGAGGAACGGATGGCAAGGCCATCGTAGTCGCCGATACGGGCGATGAGCTGTTCCGGCGTTTCGCCGGTGATCACGTCGACGTCGCAACCGCGGATCTCGAAGATGCGCGCGGCATTGGGGTCCATCTTGTCGGAAATGAGGACTTTGGGCTTGGTGGTCATGTCTTTCCTCGTCATTCCCGCAAGCGCGGACATTCTATCCGCCCTTGCGTCTAACCTTGAGGTAGTATGGATCCCCGCCTTCGCGGGGATGACGAATTGATTGGCTTAGCCGGCCTTGACGGTGGCGTAGGCGTAGTCGAGCCAGGGACCGAGATCCTCGATGTCCTGGGTGTCGACAGTGGCGCCGCACCAGATGCGCAGGCCCGCCGGGGCGTCGCGGTAACCGGCGACGTCGAAGGCAGCGCCTTCCTTTTCAAGGACCGCCGCGAACTTCTTGATGAAGTCGGTGTCGGCGCCTTCGACCGTCAGGCAGACCGAGGTCTTCGAACGGCTGGCCGGATCGGCAGCGAGATGACCGAGCCAGTCGCGCTCCGCGACGATCTTGTCGAGCGCAGCGGCATTGGCGTCGGAACGGGCCTTGAGACCTTCAAGACCACCCAGCGACTTGGCCCATTCGAGAGCGAAGATCGCGTCCTCGACGGCAAGCATCGAGGGGGTGTTGATCGTCTCGCCCTTGAACACGCCTTCGGTCAGCTTGCCGCCCTTGGTGAGACGGAAGACCTTCGGCAGCGGCCAGGACGGGGTGTAGCTTTCAAGGCGCTCGACGGCACGCGGGCCGAGGATCAGGACGCCGTGGCCGCCCTCGCCGCCCAGAACCTTCTGCCAGGAGAAGGTGGCGACGTCGATCTTCGACCAGTCGATGTCGTAGGCGAAAACGGCGGAAGTCGAGTCGGCGAAGGACAGGCCCTCGCGGTCGGCCGGGATCCAGTCGGCATTCGGAACGCGAACGCCCGAAGTGGTGCCGTTCCAGGTGAAGAGCACGTCGTTGCTCCAATCCACCTGCGAAAGATCCGGCAACTGGCCGTAGTCGGCGCGGATCACGGTCGGATCCAGCTTGAGCTGCTTGACGGCATCGGTGACCCAACCCTCACCGAAGCTTTCCCAAGCCAGCGTCGTCACGCCGCGCGCGCCGAGCATGGTCCACATGGCCATTTCGAACGCGCCGGTGTCCGAACCGGGGACGATACCGATGCGATGCGTCTCGGGCAGCTGCAGCACTTCGCGCATCAGGTCGATGCAGTACTGAAGGCGCGACTTGCCGATCTTGGCACGGTGCGAGCGGCCAAGCGATTCGACGCTGAGTTTTTCGGGGGAGTAGCCCGGCGGCTTGGCGCAGGGACCGGAAGAGAAGTGCGGACGCGCAGGCTTGCGCGTCGGTATCGTAATATCAGTCATAAAGACTCTCCTTGCAGAGAGCTCGCGCGGCGTTGGGACCGCGTGGCCCGGAGCCGCCTCTAGTCTCCCACCCGAAATTGTCAATCGCATTGCAGTGGATAACGCATGCCCCTGATGGTGAAGCCTGCGCTCGCTTCATCGCAAAGACCGAGACCCGATGGCCTTGGCAATATTCTGTTAACCAATCCCTGCGAGACTTTGTTCATGCGCAGACTCCTGCTCATCCTGCCGCTGCTGGCCCCGCTCGCCGCCTGCATGGACATTCCCCAGGCCACGCAAAAGTCGGCCTCGCGCCCCGCTTCCGGCACTCTCAGCCCGCGCCCGGCCTACCGCCAGTGCCTGTCCGAACTGAGCGCGCAACGCGCCTCGTTCACGCCCCTGCCCGACCAGTATTTCGGCCAGGGCTGCTCCAATGTCGGCACGGTCCGGCTCGCCAGCCTGCACAGCGATACGGCATCGCTCGAATTGTCGAATCTCGGTCCCGTCACCTGCTCGGTGGCAACCGGCTTTGCCGGCTGGGCCCGATTCGGCGTCGACCGCGCGGCCGAACAGATCCTCGGCAGCCGGGTCATGCGAATCGAGACCTACGGCAGCTACAGTTGCCGCAATGTCGCGGGGACCAACCGCCGCTCCGGTCATGCCACCGCCAATGCCATCGACGTTTCCGCCTTCGTGCTCGACGACGGGCGCCGGATCAGCGTGCTGGACGACTGGGACGGCGGGACCGATGCCGAACGCCGGTTCCTGCGCGTCGTGCACCAGAGCGCGTGCAAGCGATTCGGAACCGTCCTTGGCCCGCAGTACAATGCGGCACACCGCAATCACTTCCATCTGGAAGCCGACGGGGCGAATTTCTGCCGATAGATAGGCGGCTCTGCCGCTGGCTTCGCGCTTGGAGGTGCAGGCAGCAACCTGCGTTCAGGCTGATCCTGGCCTGCAGGCCAGGACGCATGGTTAAATGGACAGGATCACCCCCGCCCTCACGCGTCATCCTGAACCTGTTGCAGGATCTATCGTGTCTTGGGCACTGCCGTCCGATCCGCAGACATGAATCCTGCAACGGGTTCAGGATGACGCCGAGGCCCAGTGAAACCCCGGCCAAGCAGCAGGCTCACTCCGCCGCCGTCTGCAGGGCAGTATCCATGTGATAGTCCGGCAAGGCGTCCAGCGCCTGGCGCAAGGCTTCGCCCCAGCCGGTAGAGACCGCCTGGAAATAGGGATCGTCCCATTCGATGCGGCGTTCGTGCAGCGGCGTGAAAGTGTCTCGTTCGATCACCAGCAGGTCGAGCGGCATGCCGACCGACAGGTTCGCCTTGAGCGTCGAATCGAAGGATACGGTCATCAGCTTGACTGCATTCTCGAAGCTCATCTTGGGCTCGTAGCCGCGAATGAGGATCGGGCGCCCGTACTTGGTTTCGCCGATCTGGAAGAAAGGCGTGTCGAAGCTAGCCTCGATGAAATTGCCTTCCGGGTAGATCAGGAAGAGACGCGGCTCCATGCCCTTGATCTGCCCTGCGACGATCAGCGAGGCGCTGAAGGTTCCCGCCGCGCTCTGCCCGTTGTCGGCGGCGCGCACGGCGATGGTGTCCTGCAGGAGATTGCCCACAATGGTCGCCACCTGGAACATCGATTCGGCATCGAGCAGCGAGTTGTGACGATCGGAAGGCGCCTTGTTACGCTCTTCAAGCTGGCTGACGACGGCTTGCGTGGTTGCCAGATTGCCCGCCGACATCACCGCGATGATGCGCTCCCCGGGCACTTCCCAGTGGAACATCTTGCGGAAGGTGGAGATATTGTCGACGCCTGAATTGGTCCGCGTGTCGCTCATGAGCACGAGGCCACGTTCCAACATCATGCCCACGCAATAGGTCATGGAATTCTAAGCCCCTGCAACCGCTTCAGCGAACCCCGCCCGGCACAGCGCCCTGAGCGGCCGCTCAGCGACCCTGCATTTGCTGCTGCTGCCCGCCTGGCGAGGACTGCTGCTGTCCCCCTAGCATCTTCTGGCCGACCGACAAATGCACATCGAGCTGCGTTTCCCCAGCACCGATGGCGATTCCGGTGACCGGGGCGGCCTCGCTGTAGTCGCAGCCGGTAGCGACCCGGATATAGCGTTCATCGGGACAGATCGCGTTGGAGATGTCGAAGCCGACCCAGCCCAGCCCCTGCACGTAGGCTTCGGCCCAGCCGTGGCCGGCCTCCTGCTCCACTTTCTCGTCCATCAACAGGTAACCGCCGACGTAGCGCATCGGGATGTCGAGGAGCCGTCCGGCGCTGATGAAGATGTGGGCGTGGTCCTGGCACACGCCCTGCCCCGCGGTCAGCGACTGTTCCGCGGTGGTGGTGACGTCGGTCGTGCCCGGAAGGTACTCGACCTGCTCTGCGATGGCGTGAGACAGGGCATGAAGGTAGTTGAGCGTATCGTGACGGTCGACCCCGATCGAGGCGACCAGCGAGCGAACCCTGTTGCCTGCGCGCGTCAGGGGCGTCGGGCGCAGGAAGCACCAGAGCGGCATGTGCCCGGTGTGCTGTCCGGTGACGCCGTTGTTGTCCATCGTGCGCACCGTCCCGCGGCAGGTCACGACGACTTCCGGCACCCCCGGTTCTATCGAGACCAGTTCGGTATGATTGTGGTGCTGGTCGTCATACTCGGCTTCGCGCTTTGCGCCGGAAAGGTCCATGTCCCACTCGATCACTTCCTGGCCGTGGGTGGACTTGGGTTTCAATCTCAGGCGCTGCAAACCGTGCGTGACACTGTCGGCGAATGCATAACGGGTCGTGTGCGTTACGGTCAGGAGCACTAGGCGAGCCTCATTCAATAAAGCGGTAGTCGGCGGCAATGGCGTCGCCGATCAGGTTGGTCTTGCCGATGAAGTCCTGAAGGAACTCATGCAGACCCATGTCGAAGATCTCCTCGATCGTCGTCTGGTGCAGTCGCGCGCCGACGTTGCGCAGCAGTTCGTGAGCGCCGGTCTCATGCCCGTACTGCTTGGCCAGCCCGGCCATGTTGCTGCGGATCTTCTCGAAGCAGAACACCAGGCTGCGCGGGAACTGCCCGTCGAGGATCATGAAGCGGGCGATGTCGCGCGGGTCCATCGAACCGGCGTTGAGCCAGGAATAGGCGCGGCTGCCCGCAACCGAGCGCAGCAGCGTATCCCACTGGGCATTGTCGAGGCTGGAGCCGACCCAGGCGACGGACGGCAGCAGGACGTAGTACTTCACGTCGAGAATGCGGGCAGTGTTGTCCGCGCGCTCGATGAAAGTGCCGATGCGCGCGAAGTTGAACACGTCGTTGCGCAGCATCGAGCCGCCCATGGCGCCGCGCACCAGGGTCGCCTGACCGCGAACGGCGGTGAGCACTTCGCCCAGGTTGCTCTCGCGAACCGGGCGCGAGAGGATCTCGCTCAAGGTCATCCAGCCGTCGTTGGTGGCTTCCCAGACCTCGTTGGTGATGCTTGTGCGCACGACGCGCGCATTGGTGCGGGCGGCTTCGACCATCCTGAGGACGCTGGCGGGGTTCTCCCTGTCGCGCAGCAGGTAGTTGAACACCTGCGGTCCGGTCATGTCCTTGTGCGCCGCCTTGTAGGCTTCGAGCTGGCCGGTGGTGGTGAGGACCGATTTCCACTCCTCGTCCTGCGAGGCCTTGTCCCCGCGGGTCAGCGCAAGGTGGAAACCGACGTCGATCAGGCGCGCGGTGTTCTCCGCCCGTTCAAGGTAGCGGGCCATCCAGAAGACGCCATAGGCAGCACGACCGAGCATTATTCGTCCAGAACCCAGCTGTCCTTGGTGCCCCCGCCCTGCGACGAGTTGACTACCAGGGAACCTTTCTTGAGCGCCACGCGGGTCAGGCCGCCCGGCGTGATGTCGATGCCGTCGGGCGACACCAGTACGAAGGGCCGCAAGTCGACGTGGCGCGGGGCGAGCCCTTCCTTCGTGAAGATCGGCACCGTCGAGAGCGAGAGCGTCGGCTGGGCGATGTAGTTTTCCGGCCGGGCGCGCAGCTTCTCCTCGAAGGCCGCCAGTTCCTTCTTCGAGGACGTCGGGCCGATGAGCATGCCGTAGCCGCCCGAGCCATGGACTTCCTTGACGACGAGGTCCTTCAGGTTGTCGAGCACGTAGGCGAGCGAGTCCGGCTCGCTGCAACGCCACGTCGGCACATTGTCCAGGATCGGCTTCTCGCCCGTGTAGAACTCGACGATTTCGGGCATGTAGCTGTAGATCGCCTTGTCGTCGGCGATGCCCGTGCCCGGCGCATTGGCGATCGTGATGCCACCGGCGCGATAGACGTCCATGATCCCGGCAACGCCGAGAACCGAGTTCTTGTTGAAGCTGAGCGGATCGAGGAAGTCGTCGTCGACACGGCGGTAGATCACGTCCACCGCCTTGTAGCCGCAGGTAGTGCGCATCGCGACGCGGCCGTCGACGACGCGAAGGTCGCTGCCCTCCACCAGTTCCGCGCCCATCTGGTCGGCCAGAAAGGCGTGCTCGAAATAGGCCGAATTGTAGATGCCCGGAGTCAGCACCGCGACCACCGGCCGCTTGCTGCCCTTGAAGGCCGGCGGCGCACAGGCACGCAGCGAGCGCGCAAGGCGGCGCGGATAGTCCGAGACCGGCCGCACCGGGATCCTGGTGAACAGCTCGGGGAACATCGCCATCATCGTCTCGCGGTTCTCGAGCATGTACGAGACGCCGGACGGGGTGCGGGCATTGTCCTCCAGCACCATGAATTCCTCGGGGCCGGTGCGCACGAGGTCGATGCCGACGATGTGGGTATAGACCGCGCCCGGCGGCGTGAACCCGATCATCTGCGTCAGGAACGCCTCGTTGTTGCGCAGGGCGTGGATCGGCAGGCGCCCGGATCGGATGATTTCCTGCCGGTGGTAGAGATCCTGCAGGAAGGCATTGAGCGCCCTCACCCGCTGCTCGATCCCGCGCGTCAGCTTGCGCCATTCGCGCGCGGTGATGATCCGCGGGATCATGTCGAACGGGATCAACCGCTCTTCGGCGGCATCGTCGCCATAGACGTTGAAAGTAATTCCGATGCGGCGAAAGAATCTTTCGGCCTCGGCGTCCTGGCGTTTCAGCCAGGCCTTGTCCTGAGAGTCGTACCAGTTTCTGAATTCGGCGTAGGCAGGACGGACCGAGCCGTCCTCGTCGAGCATCTCGTCATACTTGATACCAGTAGCAGCCGACATTGTGACTCCCGTTTGTCCATGTGATGCAACATGGATGGGGAGTTGCCAAGAGTTTACGCTGCAGTTGCGAAATAAATTTTCTGCACGCGAAAGCGGCCGAAACCGGACCGATCCGCTCCCGGTCAGCTGACCGGAGCCGGCGCCTTCAGAGTAGCCCGCGCCGCGTCAGGTCCTCGCGCAGCCGGGGCGCGTCGGTAAAGTGATGGACGTTCCAGCCGAGCCTGTCCGCAGCTTCGATGTTTGCCGCATTGTCGTCGATGAAGATCATCGCGCCGGGCTCATGGCCGAAACGGCGCGAGGCGATCTCGAAGATGCGCGCATCGGGCTTGGCGATCTTCTCGTCGCCCGAAACGACGATGTCGCCGAACAGGTCGAACAGCGGCTCGCTCTCCCGGTACTCGCGCCAGAACGGACTGGCGAAATTGGTGATGGCAAAAAGCGGCACATCGCGCCCGGCCAGTTCGCGCACGATCTCGTGGCTGCCCGGAACATTGCCGGGAATGGTCTCGAGAAAGCGGGTGGCATAAGCGTCGATCAGGTGATCGTTGCCGGGAAACTGCGTCTTGCGCTCAGCGACCAGTTCGCCAAGGTCGCGGCCGGCGTCGTGCAGGAAGTGCCATTCCTCGGTCACGACATGGGTCATGAACCAGTCGAGCCGATCGGCATCGTCGATCAGCTGCGCAAAGAGCCGGCGCATGTCCCACTGGACGAGCACCCGGCCCACGTCGAAAACGACGGCTTCGATTGTTCCGGACAAGACAAGACCCCCGCGAATGGCGGGGGCCTCATGTCTTTCAGAACCAATGGGCCGGTCCGCCGGTTATCCCTGCCGGGTTCGACAGGGATGGGCGAAACGAATCAGCCCTGACGCGCCTTGAAGCGGCGATTGGTCTTGTTGATGACATAAGTACGGCCGCGACGGCGGATCACGCGGTTGTCACGGTGACGGCCCTTGAGCGACTTGAGGCTATTGCGAATCTTCATCGTTTGTCTCGTCTGCGTGTGTCGGGCGGTTACCGACCGCCGGAAAATTGAAGCCGCGCCGTTAATGGTCGCTGCATGCAAAGTCAAGCGCCGGCGGGCAATTCCTGCGGCATCCGACTGAGATTTAGGCTCCGTTCATCGCCCGGCAATGGCACGCCATCATATACCATCGCCGGGCGCGACGACACTGAACTCGAAAAAAGAGAAGACGGTAATGCACAACCACAAGCGCGCGCTTCTCGCCGCGGGCATGGCCGCCATGGCGCTATCCCCTGCCTTCGCGCCGATCCCGGCTTTCGCCCGGCCGCTGGGCTGGGGTTCCGGCTGGGGCCGATCCGCCTGGGACGATCCGCTGGACCGCTATCCCGACCGCCTTTCCGCGCGCGCCGCATCGCGGTCCCGCGATTCGCGCGAGGGCCGGGTAGAGGTCAGCCGCTTCGCGGCCCAAGGCGATGCCGCCGCGACCCTGGGTCACGGCCCGGTCACCGTCGAATCGGAATCGGGCGACGGCCCCTGGTTCGATTCCGGCAAGCGGGCCACTTACGAAGCAGCAATCGAGAACGCGCTGGTCGGTGCGGGCTACGACACGCTCCATTCCGGCGCGACGCCGGGGCAGGTCGCCCGGCTGCGCATCACCCGGCAAGTGCTTGCCCCTGCCGAGGAAAAGCGCAGTCCCGTAAGCGGCACCGCCGCCATGGGCGTGAGCAATCGGGGTTCGGCCTATGGCCTTGGCATCAACATCGACCTTACCAAGCCGCGCGCCGCGCTGATTTCCACCCGGCTCGACACGCGCATCGTCGACGAGGCCAGCGGCAAGGTCCTGTGGGAAGGCTATGCCACGATCGCCACCCGCGAAGGCGACGACGACTGGAGCGACGACCGCATCGCCAGCAAGCTGGCCACCGCTCTCTTCGACAATTTCCCCAAGGCGGACCCGGTAGCCGCCCCGGAAAACTGAGCGACTTGCATCCTCCCGGTGCAGGCGGCACACCGGCACATGCCTGAGCACCGGAGAGGTTGATATGCGCCATACCCTGCAAGCCCTTGGCGGCGCTGCCGTCCTGGCGACGAGCCTGTTCCTGAGCGGCTGCGTCGCGCCGGTCGGACCGGTCGAGGTCACCCGGTTTCATGCCGCCGGCGCGATTCCGCTGGGCCGGGGCACGATCGCGGTCGAACCGTCCGAAGGCCAGGAGGCCGGGATGGAATTCGGTGCCTTCTCCGGCGCCGTCCTGCGCGAACTGACCCGCGTCGGCTACACCGCGCCCCTGCCCGGCGCGGCCCCCAGCCAGCAGGTCGCACAGCTGTCCGTCGAGCGCCACACCCTCGCCCCGGTCCGCAACGGCAGCCCGGTATCGGTCGGCGTGGGCGGCAGCACCGGCAGTTACGGCTCGGGACTGGGCGTCGGTCTCGGCATCGACCTGTCCGGACCGCCACCTGCGCAAGTGGAAACGCAAATGCACGTAATGATCCGCGAACGCGAAAGCGGCCGCACCATCTGGGAAGGCCGCGCGCAGTTCTCGGTCAGCAGCAAGTCTCCCCTCGCCCAGACATCTCTGGGGGCCGCGAAAATGGCCGAAGCGCTGTTCAAGGACTTTCCGGGCCAGTCCGGGGAAACTATCCTCGTGAAATGACAGAGATACAGATCACCTCCGCATTCGATTCCGGCAACATCGAAGTCCTTTCCATCGACGGTACCGAGGCGCGCCTTGCCATCCGGCGCGACCACGAGTCCGATTTCTACCAGTGGTTCCACTTCCGCGTCAGCGGCGCGCAGGGACGCGAAGTGACGCTGCGGATCACCGGCCTCAACGGCTCGGCCTATCCGATGGGCTGGGCAAGCTACAACGCGGCCGTCAGCGAAGATCGCCGGTTCTGGGGCCGCGCCGCCGGACAATGGGACGAGAGCCGCGACGGCGGCACCCTCACCATCACCTACCGCCCATCAGGCGATCTTGCCTGGTTCGCCTATTTCGCGCCCTTTTCGATGGAGCGGCACCACGACTTGGTGGCGCGCATCGCGGCTGCGGACGGCGTCGCCTACAGCTGCCTGGGCACCACCCTGGACGGTCAGCCGGTCGACTGCCTCGAGATGGGCGAAGGCCCCGTGCATGTCTGGCTCTATGCGCGCCAGCACCCGGGCGAATCGATGGCCGAATGGTGGATGGAAGGCTCGCTGGACCTGCTGGCCGACCCGGCGAGTTCGGTGGGCCGCGAACTGCGCCGTCGCTGCCGCCTGCATGTCGTGCCCAATGCCAACCCCGACGGTTCGCGCCGCGGCCACTTGCGCACCAATGCCGCGGGCGTGAACCTCAACCGCGAATGGAACGAGCCGAGCGCCGGACGTTCGCCCGAAGTGCTGGCGATCCGCAAGGCCATGGACGCCAGCGGGGTCGACTTCGCCATGGACGTGCATGGCGACGAAGCGATTCCCGCCGTATTCCTGGCAGGGTTCGAGGGCATCCCCTCGCTCAAGCCCGAGCAGAAGGAAGGGTATGACCGCTACGCCGCCCTGCTGGAACGGCGCACGCCCGATTTCCAGACCAAGCTCGGTTACCCGGTCGCGCGGCCCGGCAAGGGCAATCTGGCGATGTCGACGAACCAGCTTGCCGAACGCTTCGGCTGCGTCGCGATGACGCTGGAAATGCCGTTCAAGGACCACAACCCGGCTGCCGACCCGAAACAGGAATGGAGCCCGGAACGCTCGATGCAACTGGGCCGCGACTGCCTTGGGGCCCTGCTTGAATGGCTGATCGAACGCGAAGGCTGAACGCCCGCTGACTTCGCCGCGCCTGCCGCCTTCGGTTACCCCAGATTGGCGGGACCGAAGGCGTGGGGCAGCAGTTCGGACAGGCGCAGCTCAAGCCCGCCGTTCTCGCCATCGCACCAGATGAGCGGGTCGGTGCCGCCCAGCTGCGCCAGTTCGTTGAGAACCTGCCGGCAGCGCCCGCATGGCGTGACCGTGGCCCCTCTGCCCGGCTGGCCGGGCACGCCGCCTGTCACCGCCACGGCGATCAATCCGCCCCTCCCGCCGGAGGACAGGACTTTCGCCGAAGCGACCGTCTCTGCGCACAGCGACAGGCCGTAACTCGCGTTTTCGACATTGGCGCCGGTCACCACCGAACCGTCCGCGAAAAGCAGCGCGGCGCCGACATGGAACTTCGAATAGGGCGCATAGGCCAGACCCGCCGCCTCGCGGGCCGCCGCGATCAGGGCCTCACGGTCCGGCGCCACGCTCATGGTTGCACGACGACCCAGCGCAGGCCGTCGGCCGCCACCTCGTTTGCCAGCGCACCGTTCGCCGTCCACAGCGTCCAGGGGCGCCCGCCATAATCCGGCAGCAAGCGGTCGCGCATGAGCCAGAGGTTGCGGTCGAGCTTGTTGGCCACCTGATAACGCGATTCGAACCCCGGCGAGACTTTCAGGATCACCGCCTTGCCGGCATGAGTCTCGACCTGGTTGAGGAAAGTCATCAGTTCGCTTTCGACTTTGGCGTCGGAGACTTTCACCGGGCAGTCGCCGGCCAGCATCTCGAGATCGACGACCGGGGGCAACAGATCCGCATCGCGCGGCACCGTGGTGACGAAATTCGCCGCCTGCTTTTCCGCCGGCTGGCAAGGATCGTAGCGGTGAACCGCGCCCACCTGCATGCCGATTGCCCGTGCAGCCTCGAAATTCTCCACGAAACGCGGATCGCGGGCAAATGCGCTGGCGCTGGCGTCGATATAGGCGAAGTCGGCGCCGATGGCCTTGATCGACTTCCAGTTCACCGGGCCGTCGTCGACGCCGATCTCCACGCCCTGCACCGGGTAGATCGCGCGATCCGGCGTCCAGTGGCGCAAGTGCCACCAGCCCCAGGCCCCGGCGACGATCGCGATGAGCAGGACCGCGCCAAGCAGCCGCAGCTTCCAGCCGGTGCCGCCTGCCCGCGCCCTTCCGACGCTTTTTCTTCGTGCCATGTCCTGCCCCCTCAACCGCGGATATGCAGGACGCAGATCAGGGTGAAAAGCCGCCTTGCCGTGGGGAAGTCGGTCTCGATCTTCCCCTCGAGCCGTTCGACGAGCAGTTCGGCCGCCTCGTTGTGGACGCCGCGCCGGGCCATGTCGATCGTTTCGATTTCCTGCGGTGTCGCCTTGCGAATCGCCTGGTAGTAGCTTTCGCAGATCGCGAAGTATTCGCGGATGGGACGGCGGAATCGCGCGAGTCCCAGCACCATCGTCTCCAGCGCGGCGCCCTTCTCGTCCGAGATTTCCAGCGAAAGGCGCCCGTCCCGCACCGAAAGCCGCAGGTGGTAAGGGCCTTCGTGACCGGCCTCGAATGCGCGTATCGGCTTGAAAATATTGTCTTCGATAAGATCGAAGATGGCGATACGCCGTTCCTGCTCGATATCGGCGTTGCGCCACAGAATGGTCGCGTCGTCGAGTTCGATATGCGTGATGCGCGGGTCCGCCATGATGCGAACGGCCTTTACGCGCTTGCAGCATGGGCGGGCAAGCCGTTCCGTATCCTTCCACAAGCTGTGGATGAAAATGGCAACACTCGTGGCTTGCTGGCAGCACTCGAGAAGAGCATTGTCGACCTCCTCATGTCGCAAGAACAGCTTCTACTTCGGGTCTCCGATACCAACGATTCCGCCCAAGTGCGGGCCCTGCCCTCCAACGTCGAGGCCGAGGCCGCGTTCCTGGGCGCGGTCCTGATCGACAACCGCGTGATCGAGGAACTGCAGACCCAGCTTGGGCCGCAACACTTCTTCGAACCCGTCCATGCCCGCATCTACGAGCGTATCCTGGGACTGCTGGACCGCAAGGCGGTGGTTACCCCGGTCACGTTGCGGCCGTATTTCGAAGCGGACGAACAGCTCAAGGCGCTGGGCGGCGTTTCCTACCTCGCCCGCCTGACTGCCGATGGACAGGGCCTGCTGGCCCCGCGCGAACTGGCCGAACAGATCTACGACCTTGCGCTCCTGCGCGAACTGATCTCGGTCGGCCGCGGCCTCGTCGAAGGGGCCATGGACACCTCCGAATCGGTCGAGCCGATGGAGCAGATCGAACAGGCCGAGGCTGCGCTCTACAAGGTGGCGGAAGGCGCCGCGACCGCGAATGAGGCGCAGAGCTTCGGCGTCGCCACCCGCACCGCCATTTCCGCCATCGAGAAGGCGTTCAATTCGGGCGGCCACATTTCGGGCAAGACCACCGGCCTTACTTCGGTCAACCAGAAGATCGGCGGCCTGCACGATTCCGACCTCATCATCCTCGCCGGACGTCCCGGCATGGGCAAGACCTCGCTCGTCACCAACATCGCCTTCAACGCCGCCGACCGGCTGCAGCGCGACCATGCGGACGGCATCGAGACCGAAAAGTCGGTGGGTGCGGCGGTTGCCTTCTTCAGCCTGGAAATGAGCGCCGACCAGCTCGCCACGCGTATCCTCGCCGAACAGTCGGGCATCAGTTCCGAAGCGCTGCGCATGGGCAAGATCAGCCGCGAGGACTTCCAGCAGCTTTCCTTCGCCAGCCAGCGACTGGCGGAACTGCCCCTGTTCATCGACGATACGCCCGGCCTTTCCATCGCCGCGCTACGCACCCGTGCCCGCCGCCTGAAGCGCCGCCACGACATCGGCCTCGTCATCATCGACTACCTGCAGCTCCTTTCGGGCTCTGGCCGCGCGACCGACAACCGCGTCAACGAGATTTCGGAGATTTCGCGCGGTCTCAAGACCCTGGCGAAGGAACTTCACGTGCCGGTGATCGCCCTTTCGCAGCTTTCGCGTGCGGTCGAACAGCGCGACGACAAGCGCCCGATGCTTTCCGACCTTCGCGAGTCGGGCTCGATCGAGCAGGACGCCGACATGGTCTGGTTCGTCTACCGCGAAGACTATTACGTGAAGGCGACCGAGCCGAAGTTCCCCAGCGACACGGACTCCCCCGACGTCAAGGACAAGTGGGAAGCCTGGCGCCAGAAGATGGAAGAAGTCACCGGCCTGTCCGAACTGATCATCGCCAAGCAGCGCCACGGCGCCACCGGCAAGGTGCGCCTGCGCTTCGAGGCGCGCATTACCAAGTTCTCCGACCTCGCTCCGGACGATCTCAGGGCCAACCAGTACGACAGTGACTGACGGCCGGGTCCTGCTGGTGGCCGGGGGCAGCGGCTCGGTCGGCAGCGCCATCGCGCGCGAGGCATTGGCCGAAGGCTGGAAGGTCGCCGTTCACGGGCGCAGCGAGGACAAGGTTCACGCCCTCGTCGCCGGCCTTTCCGACCAGGGCACGATAGACGGGTTCATTGCGGATATCCGGGAGGACGAGGCCGCCGAAACGCTCGTCGCGGAAGTGGCCGAACACTTCGGCCGGATCGACGCGGTGATCGACTGCACGGCTTGCGGACCGATGGGTATAACCGGCCTGTTTCCAGAGACTTCACCCGATGTCTTCACGGACTTTCTCGACGTCTCGGTGGGCTGGTTCGAGAGGCTGGCCCATGCCGCATATACCTTTCTCGCGCAGGAAGGCGGAACGCTGATCGCTTTCGTTTCCGATGCCGGAATCCATGCCGCACGCCGCCAGACCCTGGTCGGCGCGGCGCGCGCCGCGACCATCGGCTTCATCCGAAACTTCGCCATCGAGGCCGCGCACGACGGGATCCGGGCGCACGCGATCTCGCCCAGCTATGTCGCCGAGACCGAGATCTCCCGGCGCAAAGGCACCGAATTCATGTCGCGCGTGTCCCGAAGGGCCGGCCTCGGCCTGCCAACGCCAGAGGATATCGCGCCGATTGCACTGTTCTTGTGCGGCGACAGGGCCCGCAGGATAACCGGGCAAGTGATCAGCATAAACGGCGGCCTGAACGCCTGAGAGCCGCCGCTTCGCTTGCGAACGGTCTCAGGCGGAAAGATCGCTGCCCATCGCCCGGGCAAGGACGACCATGAAGTGGCTGTCTTCGTCGCACCATGTCGAGAGCGGTTCCCAGCCGCCGCCAAGAAGCAGTGTCGCAGCGCTACGCATGTCGTACTTGTGGCTGTTCTCGGTGTGGATCGTTTCGCCCTCGTCCATGGTGAAGCGCCGTCCGCAGACTTCGAAACCGATGTCCCGCTGCGCTACCAGATGCATCTCGATCCGCGCGTGACGGTCGTTCCATATGGCGCGATGACGCAGGCCGTCGAGGGGCAGCGATCCATCCAGCTCGCGATTGATCCGCGCTGCGAGATTGAGGTTGAAGGCGGCCGTCACCCCGCGCGCGTCGTCATAGGCAGCCTCGAGGACCGGACGCGGCTTGACCCGGTCCATGCCGATCAGCAGCAGGCTGTCCGGCCCCAGCGTCTCCCGCATGGAGCGCAGCAGATCTATCGCCGCGCGCGGTTCCATGTTGCCGATGGTCGAGCCGGGAAAGAAACCCAGCCGTTGTTCCTGCTCCATCCCATCGGGCAGCAGCGCCTCTATCGCGATGGGCTGCATGAAATCGGCCTCGGCGGGTACGATCGGCAGTTCGGGATAGGAGTCCTCCAGCGGGCCGCAGGCATCGCGCAGGAAGTCGCCGGAAATGTCGATGGGCAGATAGGCGCTGGGCGCCGCGGCATCGAGCAGAAGCGGCGTCTTGGTCGCGCTGCCCGCGCCGAATTCAACGATCACCCGGCCCGAACCGACTGCGCGGCCGATTTCGTCCTGCCGGTCGGTGAGTATGCCGATCTCGGTGCGCGTGGGATAGTATTCCTCGAGCTGGGTGATTTCCTCGAACAATTCGCTGCCGCGCCGGTCGTAGAACCAGCGGGCGGGGATCGCCTTGCGCGGTTGGGACAGGCCTTGCAGCACCTCTGCCCGGAATTGCGCCTGGAGTGTATCGCGCGGAATTTCGGAAAGGCAGGGTGCGGCAGTGGCCATGGCTTACAGATCCCTTGCTAGACGCAGGCCGGTGAACTGCCAGCGCTGATATGGTTGGAAGAAATTGCGGTAGGTGGCCCGTGAATGGCCACGCGGCGTGGCGCAGCTTGCGCCTTTCAGCACGCATTGGCCGCTCATGAACTTGCCGTTGTATTCTCCCACCGCGCCCTCAGCCGGGCGGAAGCGGGGATAGGGAAGATAGGCCGAGCGGGTCCATTGCCAGCAGTCGCCGAACAACTGGTCCGTGCCGGAGGGGTTGACCGCACCGCCGTCCCACTGCACGCCCGCTGACGGATCGCTGTCGCGCGCGGCGACTTCCCACTCGAACTCGGTGGGCAGCCGCAGCCCGGCCCAGGTCGCAAAGGCGTCAGCCTCATAATGGCTGATATGCGTGACCGGCGCATCCGGATCGCGGTCTCGCCACCCGCCGAGCGTGAAGGCCTCGCCCTCGCGCCAGTAGAGCGGCGCTGCGATGGCATTCTCCTGCACCCAGGCCCAGCCGTCCGAAAGCCACAGGCCCGCCGTGCGATAGCCGCCATCGGCGATGAATGCATCCCATTCGCGGTTGGTGACGAGCCTGCGCGACAGGGCGAAGGGTTCGAGCAGAACGCGGTGCGAAGGGCCTTCGTTGTCGAAGGCGAAGGCGGGGCCCTTGTGCCCGATCCTCGCGATCCCGCCGGGATGCTCGATCCAGCCCTGATCGCCCAGCCCGCGATCCACCCCGCCCTCGGGCAGGACGCCGTAAGCGGGACCCAGCGGATTGCGCCAGAGCGCATGTTTGATGTCGGTGAGCAGCAGTTCCTGGTGCTGCTCTTCATGCGCGATGCCCAGCGCGATCAGGTCGGCCAGTTCATCTCGCTCGAGCAGGCCTTCCATCGCCGCATCGACATGGGCGCGATAGTCCAGCACCTCGTCGAGCGAGGGGCGCGAGAGCATGCCGCGCGCGGCTCTGGCGTGGCGTTCGCCCTCGGCCTCGTAGTAGGAATTGAACAGGTAGGGCCAACGCTCGTCGAACAGGCCATAGCCGTTCAGATGATCGCGCAGCAGGAAGGTTTCGAAGAACCAGGTGGTATGCGCCAGATGCCACTTGGCAGGCGATGCATCGGGCATCGACTGGATCGTCGCATCGGCATCCGACAGCGGGGAAACCAACGAGACGCTGGCACTGCGCAAGGCCCGAAAGCGTTCGGACAGGCTGCGGGACCGCCCCGCCGCGGACAGACTGTGCGCAAGGTCCATGGGAAGCCTAACGTCCTTGCGGCGCTTAGGCTCCCCATCGACCAATTTATTTACGCCGCCTGCTTGTGACGCTCGGTCGCCTCGAGGTTGAGCAGGTCTGCCATCTCGAACGCGAGTTCGATCGACTGCGCCCCGTTGAGGCGCGGGTCGCAGTGGGTGTGGTAGCGATCGGCCAGCGCCTCGTCGGTAATGGCGATGGCGCCGCCGGTGCACTCGGTCACGTCCTGCCCGGTCATCTCGATGTGGATGCCGCCCGCATGGGTGCCCTCGGCGCGGTGGACGGCGAAGAAGCCGCGTACTTCGCCAAGGATGCGTTCGAAGGGACGGGTCTTGAAGCCCGATTCCGCCTTGATGACGTTGCCGTGCATCGGGTCGCACGACCAGACGACCGGATGGCCTTCCGCCTTTACCGCGCGCACCAGCTTGGGCAGGCCGGATTCGACCTTGTCGTGCCCGAAGCGGCTGATGAGGGTCATGCGGCCCGGCTCGCGCGAGGGGTTGAGCGTGTCGAGCATATGCAGCAGCGCGTCGGGCTCCAGCGAAGGGCCGCACTTCATGCCGATCGGATTGCCCACGCCGCGCAGGAATTCGACGTGAGCCGAACCCTCGAAGCGGGTGCGATCGCCGATCCACAGCATGTGGGCCGAACAGTCGTACCAGTCGCCGGTCAGCGAATCGCGGCGGGTCAGCGCCTGCTCGTAAGGCAGCAGCAGCGCCTCGTGGCTGGTGTAGAAGCTGGTGCCCTGCAATTGCGGCACGGTCGTCGGATCGACGCCGCAGGCCGCCATGAAGTCCAGCGCCTCACCGATGCGGTCCGCCATCTGCGAGAACTTCTCGCCCCAGGGGCTGCGGTCGATGTGATCGAGCGTCCACTGGTGAACCTGCCGCAGGTTCGCATAGCCGCCGCCCGCGAAGGCACGCAGCAGGTTGAGCGTCGCGGCCGACTGCGAGAAGGCGCGCAGCATGCGCTCCGGATCGTTGCGGCGCGTTTCCGGCTCGAACTCGATGCCGTTGATGATGTCGCCGAAGTAGCTGGGCAGTTCCAGATCGCCGGCCTTCTCGGTCGGCGCGGAACGCGGCTTGGCGAACTGGCCGGCCATGCGGCCGACCTTCACCACCGGCTGCTTGCTGGCGAAAGTCAGGATGACCGCCATCTGCAGCAGCACGCGGAACGTGTCGCGGATATTGTCGGGATGGAACTCTGCAAAGCTCTCGGCGCAGTCCCCGCCCTGGAGTAGGAAACCGCGGCCTTCGGCCACTTCGGCCAGGTCCTTCTTGAGCTCGCGCGCTTCGCCGGCAAAGACCAGCGGCGGGAACTTTGCAAGCGTGGCCTCAACCTCGCTCAGCTTCTCCGCATCGCCATAAACCGGAAGGTGGCGCGCTTCGTGCGCCTTCCAGCCGTCCGGGGTCCAATTGCTAGCCACTTCGATTACTCCTCAAGTCGCGCCCCTCTCCCGGGCGCGCGCGCAAGCTAATGTAAGGCGGGGCCCATACCCTCCCGAAGCAATTTTTGCAAAGCCGGTTTGCCCGATCGGTGCGATCGATTGCGTCCCGGTCCGGCAGCGCCGGCCGCAAGGCCATGTGCTGCAAGGATTTGCCCTGCCTGCTTCAGCGGCTGGCAATGGCTCCCGAAGTCTTGCCCTCTGGCATCACTTCCAGCCGCCACGAGGCATTCTTGCCCAGATAGCGGGCGGCCAGCGCCTGCATCTTTTCCGGCGTCGTCTCGGTATAATCGTAAAGGACGGTGCGGATCGTGCCGAAGCGCGAAGGCTCTTCGGTCGCGCCTTCGAGCTGACTCATGAAGAACGAGGTGCTCGAAGCCGCGCGCGTTACCTGCTGGCGCAGCGGTTCGGTTACGCGCGCCAGTTCGTCGGCCGTCGGCGGATTGTTGATCAGGTCCTGCGCGATCTCGTCGGCGGTCTGGAAGAACACGGAGACCGACTTGGGATCGACCTGCGCCATCGCCGTGATCGATCCGCCCGCCTGCAGGTCCACCGGCCAGGAGGAATAGACGTAGGGCGCGTAGCTCACGCCCAGCTTCTCGCGCACGGCATCGAGCAGGCGGTTGGTGAACAGCTGGGTCAGGATCTCCAGCTGGCGGGATTCGCGAATGCCCATCGAACCGCCGCCGGTCGGCCAGGAAATGACCGCCGCCGCCTGATCCGGGTCGCCGTGATGATGCAGCACGATCGGCTTGTCGGATGGCTGGGGCACGGAGACGTTGGCAAGATCGGCAGTCGACGGCGCGGGCGTGCGCGGCTTGAGCGCGCCGAAGGTCTTCTCCAGCGATGCGATCGCCGCGGCCTTGTCGAAATCGCCGAAGATCTGCACTTCGACCGGACCGTCGTGCAGGGCCTTGCCCCACACGCGCTTGAAGCCCTCGGGCGTGGTCGCCTCGATCTCGGCCGGGGTCGGCGTTGCGAAGCGCGGGTCCTCGCCGTGCTGGTAGAACTGCAGGTCGCGGTTCAGCACGCCCTGCGGAGACGTGGCGAAGGTATCGTACTGGATCTTCGCCGCTGCCTTCGCGCGCAGGAAAGGACTGGCGTCCCACTTGGGCAGGTCGAGCTTGGCCGCGAAGAGGTAAAGCTGGTCGGCAAGGTCGGACGGGCGCGTCTCGGCAGAGAACTGGAACGAGGCATCCTGCACGTCGAAATCGAAGCCGAGCTTGCGCCCGGTGGCGACCCTGTCGAGATCTTCCTGGCCCAGCGTGGCCACGCCCGAGCCGACCAGCGCGTACTGGCCCAGCGTGATGTAGGGCGCATCCTTGGGATCGATCGAGCGATAGCCGCCGCCGAAGCGCACCTTGACCATGACCCGGCCCGGCTCTTCCTGAACCGGCCAGAGCAGGACCTTCACCCCGTTGGCGAAAGTCAGTTCCTCGATGTCGAGCAGTCCCACCGGCAATTCCGCCTCGGGTTTCGCCGGTTTGCCGATAGCCGGCAGCTTGTCGAACGATACGGGAGCCGCATTGGCGGCCAGACGCACGCTCTCATCCGGCTTGACCGGATCGAGCAGGGCCTGGCGCAATTCGGCATCGCTCGCCTGTCCGGCCTTCTGCGTGGTGAACAGCCCGCGCGTCACGGTGCCCGAGAACAGCGCCTGTGTGTGCTCGAGGACGGCCTTGGGCGTAAAGAGCGGCTTCGTCTCGCGGAAGATGCGCAGCACGTCCTGCGGCGCGGCCACGGTCTCGCGGATGTCGAGCGCGTTGACGAGATCGTCGGCCAGCTTCGAGCCGGGCAGGATGCGCTGCTGCTCGACCGGGACCTGGAAGGCCAGATCCAGTTCGGCCACTTCGCGGTCGATCTCTTCCTGCGTCGGCGGGCGGGAGACGGCATCGGCGATGACCGCGCGCACGTCCTTCAGCGCGGCTTCCCAGTCGTCGCCGAGCGGGGTCACGGAGACGAACGTCGCATCGGCCGAGCGCGAGACGTCGTCCTGGTTGACCGAGGCAGAGAGATAACTGCCCCCTGCCCGCGCCTTCGATTCCAGACGGCGGTTGATGATGGCCTGCGCGATCGAATCGATCATCAGCCCCTGATTATAGACGATGTTGTCCGTCACCTGCCGCCAGGGACGCAGGATTGCGTACATCATCGAGGGCGGCAGGTCGGGTTCGACGAGCACGCGGGTTTCGCCCACGGGGTTGCGAGGATCGGCCCCGGCCGGCGCAGCCGGATCGCCGAAGCTGGGCGCGGGAGAACGCGCGCCGCTGGCCTTCCAGTCGCCGAACCACTTCTTCACGTAGCTGGCCAGCGTCGCCGGATCGGCGTCGCCCGCCACGATCACCGCCACGTTATCGGGCCGGTACCAGCGCGAATAGAAGGCCCGTACCGACTGCGGCGTCGCCGCAGTCAGGGATTGCACGGTGCCGATCGGTTCACGCACGGACAGCGGCTGCCCGGCGTAGAAGACTTGCTGCATCGCGTCCTGCACGCGCTTGGAAGCGCCGCCGCGTTCGCGCATTTCAGCCAGCACGATCGGCAGGTCGGACTTGAGGTTGGAGGCCGACAACGTGGGCGCGCTGACCATGCCCGACATCAGCTTGAAGGTCTCGTCGAGCGATTCCGGCGTCGCATTGGGCAGATCGAGCTTGAACACCGTCTGCGTCGTCGAAGTCACGGCATTGGTATCGCTGCCGAAGGTCGCGCCCAGGCGCTGGAAGGCGGCAATCGCCGTGCCCTCGGGAATGTACTTCGACTGGCGGAAGAGCATGTGCTCGAGAAGGTGCGCATAACCGCGCTCGGAGTCCTTCTCATAGAGAGAGCCGGCGTCGACGCGAATGCGGATCGAGACTTGCCCGGGCGGCACGCCATTCTTGCGCACGGCGTAGCGCAGACCGTTCGAAAGCTCGCCGAAGTGCCAATCCGGATCGTGCGGAATGTCGCTGCCGCGATAAAGCCACGGGTCGCTGTCATCGAGCTTGGCCGGAGCGGCGACTTCCTGGGCCAGGACGGGCTGGACCGGAGTCTGGCTGAGCAGCATCAGGCAGGCGAGCGAGCGAGCGGCGGCGCGCGAATAATTCGTCATCCCGCAAGCTATAGGACTGCCCAGCCTTAAGGACCAGTGAATAGCACGGAAAACCCCGCCGATGCGGCACATTTCGGGACGCTCGACATGCCGCCGCCCTTGACCAGCCGCCTACATTACCTAAATCCCACTCACCATGTTCATTGAAACCGAAACAACGCCCAATCCCGCCACGCTCAAGTTCCTGCCCGGGCGGCAGGTGATGACCGGCGGGACGCGCGAATTCACCTCGCCAGAAGATGCCGGCGCCTCCCCCCTCGCCGAAGCGCTCTTCGATCTCGGCGACGTGACCGGCGTGTTCTTCGGACAGGAATTCATTTCCGTCACCGCGGCGCCCGGCGTTGAGTGGCATGGCCTCAAGCCGCAGGTCGTCTCGATCCTGCTCGACCACTTCGTTTCGGAAGCCCCGCTCTTCGTCGGTGGCGACGCCAGTGGCATCGCCGTTCCCGCCGAGGCGGACGAGGACTTCGGAGACGATCCGGCCGATGCCGACATCGTCGCGCAGATCAAGGACCTGCTGGAAACACGCGTGCGTCCGGCAGTCGCCAACGACGGCGGCGACATCATCTATCGCGGCTACCGCGAAGGGATCGTCTATCTGGCGATGCAAGGCGCCTGCTCGGGCTGCCCCTCCTCGACCGCGACGCTCAAGCACGGGATCGAGAGCCTGCTCAAGCACTACGTCCCGGAAGTCAGCGAAGTGCGGGCCGCGTAAGCCCGTGCCGCGCCGCACGCTAAGCAGCCGTGACCGCAGCCGACCCGTTCGCCAACACTAGACCGGGACCATGCGCACCCTCGTAATCGACAGTGCTACCGAGGCTTGTTCGGTTGCCTTGTTCGAAGGCGACGCTCTTGTTGCGGGCGAATTCCGCATGCTT
Source organism: Novosphingobium pentaromativorans US6-1 (assembly GCF_000767465.1). Lineage (NCBI taxonomy): Bacteria > Pseudomonadati > Pseudomonadota > Alphaproteobacteria > Sphingomonadales > Sphingomonadaceae > Novosphingobium > Novosphingobium pentaromativorans. Next base: position 3,486,743 of record NZ_CP009291.1, on the reverse strand, counting down.
GGCAGGGGCCACGCCGAGGCGCTGGTCCCGATGATTTCAGCCCTGCCCGATCGCGGCCGTGCCGATTACATTGCCGTCGCCCTCGGCCCGGGCAGCTTCACCGGCGTGCGCGTGGGACTGGCAACGGCCCGCGCCCTGGCGCTGGCATGGGGAACAGAGACGCGCGGTTACTCAAGCCTCGCGATGATCGCCGCCATGGCCCGCGCCGAACACGGAGACGTTCCCGTCGCAGTTGCCATGACCGGCGGACACGGCGAATGGTTCACCCAGGGTTTTGCCCCCAACGGCGACACGACTCGCGCCCTCGCCTCGCTCAAGCCCGACCTTGCCGCCCAGGCGAGCGAGGAAGACCTGGTCGCCGGCAACCAGGCCGCGGCCCTCGTCGCACTGCGCGGCAACGGCCATGCGCTGGAAATCTGGCCGGACGCCCGCGCCTTTCCCCGCTTGCCGAACCAGGCATTCCTGGCCGACCTGCACCCGGTTTACGGCCGCGAACCGGACGCGAAACTGCCGCTGGCGAAGCTGGCATGAATGACGACATCGACCGGCTCATGGCGGTCATGTCCGCCGGATTCGATCCGATCTGGGGCGAAGCCTGGAACCGTCGGCAGGTCGAGGATGCCCTTGCATTCGGTCACACGCATTATTTCCTGATTTCGCCAGAAGGCACTCCGGCTCTCGAAGGCGAACCTGCCGCTGGCTTTTCTCTGTCACGCACCGGATTCGAAGAAGAGGAATTGCTGCTTCTTGCCGTGCGCCCGGAATATCGCCGATGTGGCCTTGGCGGAATCATGCTTAATTCTTTGCGGGACGCGGCCCGCTCAAGAGGCGCAAAACGCCTGTTGCTTGAAATGAGAAAAGGTAATCCGGCCGAGTCTCTTTATAAAGATTTCGGATTCTGCGTGATCGGCGAAAGACCAGACTACTATCGAAGAGCCGATGGTCAGCGGATCGACGCAATTACCTTTGCCTGCGACATCTCGAGGTAAGGCATAACAAATTGATCCAAGTGATTTGAATTGTCGTAGAATAGCAACCAAATCACAGGAACAAACTTGTATTCCTCATAGAAATGGTTCAGGGGACGAACTGGCTGGCGTAAGCCTGCCCAATCCCCCCAGTAACGCGGTCGCAAAGAGGTCCAAACATGGAAGACATCAAAACCGATAACAATGAAACGTTGATCACGCTCGCGTCCGACATCGTCGCTGCGCATGTAAGCAACAACAGCGTTTCCGTTGAAGATCTGCCTTCGCTGATCACAAACGTCTATGGCGCCCTTGCCGGACTTGGCACCACTGCGGCCGTCGAAGAAGAAAAGCCCGAACCGGCAGTATCCGTGCGCGCTTCGGTAAAGCCGGACTACATCATCTGTCTTGAAGACGGCAAGAAGCTCAAGATGCTCAAGCGCCATCTCATGACCCACTACAACATGACCCCGGAAGAATATCGCGCGCGCTGGAACCTGCCCGCCGACTATCCGATGGTCGCGCCCAACTATGCCGAGAAGCGTCGCGAACTCGCGAAGAAGATCGGCCTGGGTCGCAAGCCCAATGCGCGCCGTGGAAGAAAGCCCAAGGCTGCCGCCTGACAAGCCGACTCACGGTTGAGATTCCGGGCGCATCGGCCTAACGTGGCCGGTGCGCCCTACTTATTTTGACAGGTCACACGTGCACCAACCCATCGACCTCGAAGCTCTTTGTCATGAACGTGGTCTGCGGATCACCGATCAGCGCCGAGTCATTGCAAAAGTTCTTTCCGAAAGTACCGACCACCCCGACGTGGAGAAACTCCACGAACGCGCGACAGCCATCGACCCGGGCATTTCGATCGCCACGGTTTATCGCACCGTCCGGCTGTTCGAGGAAGCGGGCATCCTCGACCGTCACGATTTCGGCGACGGCCGCGCGCGTTACGAAGCGGCGCCCGAAGCCCACCATGACCATATGATCGACGTCGAATCCGGCGCCGTCATCGAATTCGTCGATCCGGAACTGGAAGCCCTGCAGCGGCAGATCGCCGAAAAGCTGGGTTTCCGTCTTGTCGATCACCGCATGGAACTGTTCGGCGTCAGGATCGACCGCGAGGACGGTGAAACCCGCAAGTAACATCACGGACCTGGCCCGTCTGCAGCGCATCGCGCCGCTGGGCTGGGTCCTGATTGCCTGCCGGATCGTCCTCCTGCTGGCCAGCGTGGTGACGTGCGTCGCGCTCTATTACCTGTTCGCGCCCTTCACGTCGGCCAATCCCATCCCTCGCCTGTTCCTCAGGCTTGTCGCGGCCGTCGCCGGCCTGCGCCTGCGCACAGTGGGCAAGCACCCCGGCCCCCGCGCGTTCTTCCTCGCCAATCACGTCAGCTGGCTGGACATTCCGGCCATTGCCGGCGTCACCGGCTCCGCCTTCGTCGCGCATGATGGCCTGGCCGCGATCGGCCCGCTACGCTGGCTGTGCGCAATGAACGACACCGTCTTCATCGCCCGGCACGACCGCCGCAGCGTTGCCGCCCAGGTTCGCCTGGTTCGCGAGGCGCTTCACGATACCGGCGCGCTGACGATCTTTCCGGAAGGAACGACAGGCGAAGGCACGCGGCTCCTGCCCTTCAAGTCCTCTCTGCTGTCCGCAATCGATGCCGACATCGAGCATGTGCCGATCCAGCCGGTCTGGCTCGACTATGGCCCGCAGGTTGCGGACATTTCATGGGTAGGTAGCGAACCGGGGCTGGGCAATGCCATGCGGATACTGGCCCGGTGGCGGCCGATCCCGCTGACCATCCACTTCCTCGCCCCGCTGGTGGGCGAGGAGCGCACCGACCGCAAGGCCATCGCCCGCGCCGCTCGTGCGCGAATCGAAGCGGCCATGCACGAAACCTGACCGGAGCCTAACGACCCCGGACAGTCACCCGCCGCACATTCTGTGAGGAATCAGCGCGTCGCGTTGTAGGCGAGTTGCTTGTCGTCGAGCTGGAAGCCGACCAGCACTTCGAAGGACGCGCGCGCCAGGGCGGCCTTCACCGTCGGGTCCGCCAGCGGATCGAGCGCGGCATCGCTTTCGCCCGCCTTGCGCTTGCGGGTGATCTGGTCGCGGATTTCCGGCGGCAGAGTCGCAGCGGCGCGATCGATATAGGCGATGCCGGTGCCCTGGGCCTGCGCCCGAGCCTGTCCATCGGCGAAATTGAGCGTCACGCTGCCCACGCGCTTGGAAACAACCGATGTGCCGCCCTGCAGGACGGTCACGAAATAGGGCAACGTCACCTGGCGCGGCCCGCTGGTGTCGGTGCGGTTGGCAAACACATCGAAGCTGACATTGGCGGTGACCCTGTCGCCCACATCCTCGTTGCACTGGCTGCGCACATTGGTCATCGCGCCCACGACGTCGATATTGGCGGCGGTATGTTCGCCTGCGCCGCGGAAAAGCGTCACGTCGCCGGTGTAGTTGGGAATGCCCACCGCCGGACAGCGACTGCGCACTGCCGTGATGCCTACGCCGGAGTCGACCACGATCTCACCCTTCTTGGCACAACCGCTAAGCCCGGTCAGCGCGGCGGCGGAGCAGAGAATTGTGGCAGTCAATCGGCGTGCATTCATCTTGGCTTCCTCGAATGGCATGCGCTTGCCCTAGCGATGCAAGCGGCAAAGCGCTAGAGGCGGCAACATGAATGCCCCCTTTCCGTCCACGAGCAAGCTGCCATTGCGGCTCCTTATCGCTGCCCCGCGCGGATTCTGCGCCGGAGTCGACCGTGCCATCGAGATCGTCGAGCGCGCGCTCGAGATCTACGGCGCGCCCGTCTATGTCCGCCACGAAATCGTCCATAACAGGTTCGTGGTCGATGGCCTGAAAGCAAAGGGCGCGGTCTTCGTCGAGACTGTCGACGACGTTCCGGACGGGGTCCCGGTGATCTTCAGCGCGCACGGCGTGCCCAAGTCGGTGCCGGCCAAGGCCACCGAGCGCGGCCTTGAATGGCTCGATGCCACCTGCCCGCTGGTCAGCAAGGTCCATCGCCAGGCCGAGCGCCAGATCGAGGCCGGACGCCACATCCTGTTCATCGGCCATGCCGGCCACCCCGAAGTCATCGGCACTTTCGGCCAGGTTCCCGAAGGCAACATGACCTTGGTGGAAACCGTCGAGGACGTGGCCCGCCTGCCGTTCGGGACGGACGATGCGCTTTCCTATCTCTCGCAGACGACGCTTTCGGTGGACGATACCGCGCAGATCATCGCTGCGATCCAGGAGCGCTACCCGCAGGTCGTCGCGCCCAAGGCCGAGGACATCTGCTACGCGACCTCCAACCGCCAGGCCGCAGTCAAGGAAGTGGCTCCCAAGTGCCAGCTGATGTTCGTGATCGGCGCGCCCAACAGCTCCAACTCGCTGCGTCTGGTCGAGGTCGCCCAGCGCGCCGGGGCCTGTGCGCAATTGATCCAGCGCGCCGCGGACATCGATCCGCGCTGGCTCGACGGCGTCGATACGGTCGGCATCACCGCCGGCGCATCCGCGCCCGAGGAACTCGTTAACGAAGTCGTCGCCCGCCTCAAGGAACTGCGGCAGGTCGACCAGGAAGAAGTGGTGACCGAAAAGGAGCACATCACGTTCAAGCTTCCGCGCCAGCTCATGCGCTGAGGGACGGTACATGGCAGTCTATACCCGCCTCGGATCAGAGGACATGGCCGGCATCATCGCTGCCTTCGACGTCGGCACACTGGTTTCGGCCAAGGGCATCGCGGAAGGCGTGTCCAACAGCAACTGGCTGATCGAGACGCAGGACACGAACGGTGAAGCCCGCCGCTTCATCCTGACGATGTACGAAACGCGCACCGACATTTCGGACCTGCCGTTCTTCCTCGGCCTGCTCGATCACCTCGCGGCCAAGCAATGCCCGGTGCCGCGCACGATCCACGATCGCGACGGTGCCAGCTACCGGCTGCACGAGGGCAAGGCGCTGGCCCTGATCGAATTCCTTCCCGGCGTCTCGGTGAGCGAGCCGACTGCGGGCCAGGCCCGTGCCGTGGGCGCGGCGCTGGCACAGGTGCACCTTGCTGCAGCCGATTTCCCCGATGCGCGCGAAAACTCGATGGGTCTCAAGGCCTGGCAGGAGCTGCTGGGCGCCTGCGGCCATGACGGGCTGGAATCGATTGACCCGGATCTGGCGCGCCTCGTCGAACACGAACTGCCGCTGATCGCATCGCACTGGCCATCCAACCTGCCGCGCGGCGTAATCCACGCAGACCTGTTCCCCGACAATGTGCTGATGCTGGGCGACAAGGTCACCGGCCTCATCGACTTCTACTTCGCCTGTACCGACGTGACTGCCTACGACATAGCCGTGACCCATGCCGCATGGTGCTTCAACGCCGACGGTACGCACTTCCAGCCTGAGCTTTCGGGCGCGCTGCTGGAAGGCTACGAAGCGGTGCGTCCGCTTCTGCCCGAAGAGCGTGCGGCGCTCCCGATCCTCGCTCGCGCGGCGGCGATGCGCTTCCTGGCGACGCGCGCCTACGACTTGATGAACACGCCGGACGACGCACTGGTCACCCCCAAGGACCCCATGGCCTTCGCCCGTCGCCTGCAGTTCTACGCCGATGCCGCCAATGAAGGGATCTTCGTGCGATGAAGCAGGTCGACATCTTCACCGACGGCGCCTGCAAGGGCAATCCCGGCCCGGGTGGCTGGGGCGTGCTCCTGCGCATGGGCCCGCATGAGAAGGAACTGTCCGGCGGCGAGCCGGAGACCACCAACAACCGCATGGAGATGACCGCCGTCATCAAGGGCCTCAATGCCCTGATCGAACCGTGCGAAGTGGTGATCCACAGCGACAGCAAGTACGTTATCGACGGCATGACCAAGTGGATCCACGGCTGGCGCAAGAAAGGCTGGGTCAATGCCAGCAAGCAACCCGTCCGCAATGCCGACCTGTGGCACGAGCTGATCGAGGCGGTGGCCCGGCACAAGGTGCACTGGCAATGGGTGCGCGGCCATTCCGGCCATGTCGAGAACGAACGAGTCGACAGGCTCGCGAGCGATGCCGCCCAGTCCGCAGGACAATAGGACAGGCCCCCTGCCAGACTCACTCGATGCCGGTCCTGCCGACCAGCCTGCCCGGATTTCAGCAAGACTGCGCAGTGAACTGCGCGCCCTGATCACGCCGGGTCCACGCATGGCCGACGAATGGGCCTGCGTGGCATCGGTACTGCTCTCCATCGTCTTCGCCCACCTGATCGGCGCGAAGATGATCGCCTGGGCCGCATTCTCGGCATACGTCCTGCTCAAGAGCGATGTCGGCGAAACCCTGCTGCGCGGCGTGCTGCGCATGACGGGCACTTCCATCGGCATTCTGCTTGCGGTCCTGCTCGTGCCCATGGCGGCCAATTCGCTGCCCATGGCGATGGTCTGCGCGGGCGTGATCGGCGCGCTCGGCCTTTATGGCATGTTGACCGCCCGGCGCGCCTATGCCTGGCTGCTCTTCGGCCTGACCTTCGAGATGATCCTGCTCGACAAGCTGGAAAGGCCCGGGCTGGACACGATGGATTTCGCGCACACGCGCCTGCTCGAAGTCGCAGCCGGGACCATGGCCTGCACGATCGTGAGTATTGTTGCGGCCCTACTCGCCCGTCAGAAGTGGCTGGGTTTCAAGCCTGACAAGCCGAAGCGCATCACCTGGAACCCGGTGGCCGCACGCCATGCGGCGCAAGCCGGCGTGGCGCTTGCCGCCCTGCCCGCGCTTCACGCCATTCTCGGGCTGCGCGAGCTGGCGCAGGCGGGCATCACGATCCTCGTCGTGATGATCGTGCCGGTTTCCGGCATTGGCCCGAGCGGCTTCATCCCAGTCACCCGGCGCCTGTTCCATCGTGCACTGGGAAGCCTGGCGGGCGGCGCGCTCGCGCTGGGCGTGCTGGCCATAGCCCATGGCAGCCCGCCCCTGCTCATCGCCGGGACCTGCCTTGGCATCGTGCTGGGCCGCCATATCGAGAACGGCCTGCCGAGCGTGACCTATATCGGCCTGCAATTCACCCTGACGGTGCTCATCGTGCTGATCCCGGACAGCTACGAAAACGTCGCCATCGAACCTGCATTGATGCGGCTCGCCAGCGCTTTCATCGGCATGATCGTGCTTGAGCCGGTCCTGCTGGCCTGGCACCTGATAGCGCCGCGCAAGGCGGCTTACGCTAAGCAGGAACCCTAGTCAGTCAATCGGTCGTCGTATCGACGACCTCGGCACCCGGTCCGTTCTTGATGATCGATTCGATGGCATTCTTCGCCGAAGCCTTGCTGGAATAGCCTTCCGTCCAGAACATCGTTTCCGCGTTGTAGCAGAAATAGGCCACGTACTCGCCGGCCTTGTTCTTACGGATCTCGAAGCGGTGCGCCATCAAGTGTCTCCTCGGTTGGGGCTGTCCGGGCAACTGAGCAATTCCGGCAGGAGAACGCAAGGCGAATGGCCCGCCGTTGCAACCTGGAAGCTGTCAGCCAAGCCGCGCCGGAGCATAAGGCGCGGGATCGACCGGACCGCCCGACTCTCCCATCAGCAGCCGCGCGCCCAGTTCGGCGGCGGCAGGCGCGGTCTGGATACCGAAGCCGCCCTGGCCAGCGAACCAGAAATAGGCCGGGTCCTCGCTGGCGAAACCATAGACCGGCAGCCGGTCCGGGGCGAAACTGCGCAGACCGGCCCAGCGATGCTCGAGCCGCTGGATCGGCCAGTCGACCACCTGTTCGAAGCGATCGATCGCAAGGGCCACGTCGAATTCCTCCGGAGCGGCATCGCAGGGGCGACTCGGCGTCTCGTCATGCGGGCTGAGCCAGAGCCGGCCGCTTTCGGGCTTGAAGTAGAAGCCGCCGGAAATGTCGAGCACGAGCGGCAGGTCGCCGGGAACCTCAGGGATCACGGCAAGCTGCACCACCGTACGGCGATAGGGCGTGATGCCGATGGGCCGCTGCCCGGCGATCCGCGCGACCGGATCGGCCCAGGCGCCTGCCGCGTTGACGAGGATCGCAGCCTGAACCTCTTGTCCGTCGGCCAGTTTCAGCGTCCAGCCGGAGGCCTCGCGCCGCGCTTCGGCAAGCCTTGACCTGCATCGCAGTTCGATCCCGGCCTTGCGCGCCTGTGCAAGGTAGTACTGGTGCAGGCTCCCGACGTCGATGTCGCAGGTGCTCGGCTCCAGCGCGGCGCAGGTCCAGCCTTCGCGCAAGTGCGGCACGCGCGCTTCCATCCCGGCCCGGTCGAGCAGTTCCACCTCGACTCCGATCGCCCGATAGGTCTCGGCAAAGGCCTCGATCTCGCTTTCCTGCCCGGCCCTGCCCAGGGTCACGGCAGTACGCGTCGTGAGCATGCCAAGTTCGCGCAGGATCGGGCCGGATGCACTGGTCAGCGGCTGCACGCCGGGGCCACCGTAGCTTTCGGCCCAGAAGGCAGCGGAACGTCCGGTGGTGTGGTAGCCGGGCCGATCCTCACCCTCGATGACGAGCACCCGCGCCCGCGTCCCGATTGCCGCGGCAAGCGAGGCGCCGGCCATACCGGCCCCGACAATCACGATATCGTAACGCGCGTCCATTGCCGGGAGCCCCTAGAGCATTGCGGCAAAGCCTGTGAACCGGTTTTTATGCAACTTGCTTTGCGTTACCGGCAGGCGGGGGCGACGCGGTCCAGGAACTTGCGGATCTCGGCCAGCGCCCTTTCGCGCACCGGATCGAGTTCGCGCAGGATCTCGTGACGGCATTCCGGGCCGAAAGCGATCAGCTTGCCGCCCGGCAGGCGCTTTGCCGCCCGGGCGATGGCTCGCCACGACACGAGGCGATCCCGGGTTGTCCCCAGCAGCAGGACCGGCACCTGCACCGCCTCTAGCGCGCCTGCCTTTTCCAGTCCGCGAATCGAGTCGAGCGCCCGTTCGATCCAGCCCCAGCTGGCCGCGCCCATGGTAATCGCAGGGCGCTCGCGCCGCCAGAATTGTTCGTCTTCGTAGCGCGAGGCATCGTGCGTCAGCAGCAGATTGCGGGCCCGGTGGACGAGTTCGGGCTTCTCGTCGCCCGACCATGCAGCGCGCCGCGGATCGCCGAACCGGACCATGAGCTTGGCGATCTGATGCAGCACGAAACTGGGCACCCGGTCGGGCAGCAAGCCCAGCATCGGTGCCGAGAGCACCAGCGCATCGGGACGCACCTTGCCCTCGGCCACTGCGCGCAGTGCAAGGTGTCCGCCCATCGAATGGGCGACGAGCACATGCGGCGCCGGTGTCCGGGCGCGCCATTCATCCCACAGCGCCACGAGGTCATTGATCCAGATGGAGAAGTCGTCGATGTGCCCGGTCAGCGCGTCGACCCCCAGACGGCCGCTCAAAGCCTGTCCGCGCCAGTCCGCCGAGGTGACTTCCCAGCCCTCGCCATGCCACTCATCCAGGGTCTCGAGCCACTTCTCGTAAGCATCGCCGCGCCCCGGCATGAACAGGATCGAACCGCGCGCCTGCGCCGGCTGCGGAGCCGGCCAGTCGATCCGGCGAAGGCGCGTTCCATCGGGAGTGGTCCACCAGCATTCGCGGGCCGCGGCGGGGATCTCCTGCCGTGCGCTGGATGGGGTCGGGCAGGTCTGTGCAAAGGTCACTTGGCTAATCCCGGCCTCAGGGGCTTGGTTACTATTTGATAAGTGATAATCGGTAGAGCGGTTCCCGATCAGGGGGACCACTACATGCAAGGCGGGTATTTTTCGTACGCATTGCTGGCTGCATTGGCAACTGCACTGCTCTATGCCGCCTATACCGACGTAAAGCGGCGTGAGATCGACAACTGGCTGAACGCGGCCATCGCGCTTTGCGCGCCCGTCTGGTGGTATTCGGCCGGATATGGCTGGGCCGACGTCGGCTTCCAGTTCGGCCTGGCGGTCCTTACGTTCATCGTCACCTGCTTCCTGTTCGCCATGCGCCAGATGGGCGGAGGCGACGTGAAGCTGCTGACCGCCCTCGCCTTCTGGTTCAGCCCGGCCGCCTTTATCCAGCTCATCGTCATGATGGGCGTGATCGGCGGCGGCGCGTCTGTGGCAATGGCCTTTTTCAACATGCGCCGCGTGCCCGGTGAAGTCGTTCGCGACGTGCTGGCTGGCGTGACTGCGATCGCATGGGTCTGGTGCGCCTGCCTGTTCGTCTATGCCATGGCGACGCGCCAGCCGCTGGTCGATGCCGATACGCTCAATGCTCTTGGCACCTTCCTGCCGCAGCCCTGGACGATCGCGCTCGCGATCCTCGCCGTGCTCGCACTTTTCGCATTCGGGTTCCGTCACATGCTGCGCAGGCAGAAGTCTCGCCTGCCGATTCCCTATGGCGTCGCCATCTCGCTCGCAGGCCTCTGGGTACTTAGCGAACAGGCCTATTCGGCGGCACTTTTGAGCTGAATTCTTGGATGAACCTCATTTTAACCAATTCACCCGATGTTGAGGACAACTACTCGGGGATTTCTAGGGGGCTTCAGAGCCATGGATAAGAAGAAGCTGGTGCTGCTGGTCGTCGCGCTGCTCATCGCAGCGGGGACGGCCTTCGTCGCCCGTTCGATGTTTGCAGGCGCCTCCGCGCCGCAAGCCGATGCCGCGCCGGCCGCGCCGACGGGACCCAAGGTCCTCGTCGCCCAGCGCGCCCTGCCGGTGGGAACCATCATCACCGCCGATGCCATCTCCTTCCAGGACTGGCCTTCGGAACTGGTGAAGGACGCTTACTTCATCGATGGCGAGGCGGACATGTCGAAGCTGCTCGGCACCGTCGTGCGCTTCCCACTCACCGCCGGCCAGCCCGTGACCCAGGGTTCGCTCGTCGCGCCGGGCGACCGCGGCTTCCTTGCCGCCGCGCTTGGCCCGGGCATGCGCGCCGTGACCATTCCGGTGTCGGCCAAGACCGGCGTCGGCGGTTTCGTCTTCCCGGGCGACCGCGTCGACCTCGTCCTGACCCAGCAGGTCAAGGGCGAAGGCGATCCGCTGCGCACCTCCGAAACGATCCTGCGCAACCTGCGCGTCCTTGCCACCGACCAGACCACCGACAACGAGGTCGTCGACGGCAAGACCGTGGTGAAGGCGTTCCGTACCGTCACCATCGAAGTTACCCCGCGCATCGCCGAAAAGGTCGCCGTCGCGCAGGAAATCGGCACGCTCAGCCTTTCGCTGCGCTCGATCGCCGACAGCCAGGGTGAGTTCGAACGGATCCTTGCCAACGGCGAAGTGAACGTGCCCGAAGGCGCGACCAAGGAGCAGGAAAACCAGCTCGTGCGCCAGGCGATGGAACGCCCGATCGAAGGCAACACGACTTACGTCACCGGCGGCGACGTCTCGCGCTTCCAGCGCTCGAGCCGCCCGATGACGGCCGACGAACGCGCCGCGCGCAGCAATGCCATGGCCGTCGCCTTTTCCAACCGCGGTCCGGTTTCGGATGCCGCTCCGGTTCGCTCCGGCCCGGTCGTTCGCGTCACCCGCGGCAAGACCACCACTGCAGAAGTCGTGGGAGCCAAATAATGGCAACCCCAACCGCAATCGATTTCTCCGCCACGAAGGGCAAGGTCATGAAACAGCGCCTTCTCAAGTCCGTGTTGAGTGCCGCCTGCGCCCTGTCGCCGCTGGCTCTCGCCGTCCCGGCTCCGGCTGCAGCCCAGTCGGTAGTCCGCCCGGCGCAGGATATCTCGCTTTCGATCGGCAACGGACAGCTCATCAACGTGCCCGGCACGATGACCGACGTCTTCGTCGCCAATGAGGCGGTCGCCGACGTGCAGGTCAAGTCGCGCAACCAGTTCTACGTCTTCGGCAAGGCCGGCGGCACGACCACGGTCTATGCCAGCAATGCGGCCGGTACCGTGATCTGGTCGGCCAACATCCGCGTCGGCTCCAACCTCGACAGCGTCGACGACATGCTGCGCCTTGCCATGCCCGAGGCCAGGATCGGCGTCTCGACGATGGGCTCCAACACCTTCCTGCTGACGGGCACCGTCAAGACGCCGGAAGACGCTTCGGAAGCAGAGCGCCTCGTCCAGGCCTATGTCGGCGACAAGTCGAACGTGATCAGCCGCCTGCGCATGGCCACGCCGCTGCAGGTCAACCTGCAGGTGCGCATCGCCGAAGTCAGCCGCTCGCTGGCCAAGTCGCTGGGCGTCAGGTGGGCGACAACCGACAGCACAGGCGGTTTCAAATTCGGCCTCGGACAAGGCAGTGTCGTCGGCTCGCAATTCACGCCCGGTGGCCCCCTTGGCGTAGGCAACGTGAAGGCCCCTGCAGGCGGCTCGGACATTGTCAACACAGCCACGGGCACGACCCTTGGCGGTGCAGGAAAGCTGCTGGGCCTCAACCTGCTCGGCGCGCTCGATGCGGGCGAGACCGTCGGCCTCGTCACGACGCTGGCGCAGCCCAACCTGACCGCGCTTTCCGGCGAAACCGCCGAGTTCCTCGCGGGCGGCGAATTCCCGATCCCGATCAGCCAGGGCCTCGGTTCGACCTCGATCGAGTACAAGAAGTACGGCGTCAGCCTCAGCTACACGCCGACTGTCCTCGCCAATGGCCGCATCTCGATCCGGGTGCGTCCGGAAGTCTCGGAACTCTCGAGCCAGGGCGCGATCGTGCTCAACAACTTCGAGGTCCCGGCGCTCACCACCCGCCGCACCGAAACTACCATCGAACTGGGTTCGGGCCAGAGCTTCATGATCGCGGGACTGCTCAGCAACAACTCGCAGAACACGATCACCAAGATGCCCGGCGCAGGCGACCTGCCGATCCTCGGCTCGCTGTTCCGCTCGACGAGCTACAAGCGCGGCGAGACCGAACTGGTGATCGTCGTCACCCCGTATCTCGTCAATCCGGTCGATGCGAACCAGATCGCCTTGCCGACCGACGGCTTCCAGGCTCCCAACGAACTGCAGCGCCTGCTGGGCAACATGGCCAGCGACGGCGTGAGCGAAGCCAAGCCGCCCCAGCCCACGCAGTCGCCTTCGGCTGTCGAGGGTCCGGGCATCGGCGATGCCTCGGGCAGCGGCAAGTCGAAGAAGAAGGCGAAGCGCACGGCCGCCGACGACTCCGCCAAGCCCGGCTTCACCCTGAAGTGAGAAAGGTAGTGACGATGCACAAACCGAACATGGCATTCGCCAGCCGCGCCGCCGGCACTGCCCTCGCTCTGGCCCTCGGCCTCGGTCTTGCAGGGTGCGGCGGCATTCCGTCCAACCGCTCGATGAACAGCGTCCACCAGCCGGTCGTCGAGAAGGTCAACTACACACTCGACGTATCGACCGGCGGCTCGGGCCTTGCCTATGGCGAGCAGCAGCGCCTTGGCGGCTGGTTCGAGGCGATGGGCGCGAAGTATGGCGACAAGGTCTATGTCGACGATCCCACCGCCAACAGCTCGACCCGCTCCGCGATCGAGGCTGTCGCTTCGCGGTACGGCCTGCTTCTGAGCGAATCCGCCCCGATCACCGAGGGTTATGTCCCGGCCGGAACGGCACGCGTGGTCATCACGCGCTCCAAGGCCAGCGTCCCGGGGTGCCCCGACTGGTCAGCCAAGAGCGATGCCAATCCCGCCAACGGCCTGAGCAGCAATTACGGCTGCGCAACCAATTCCAACCTCGCCGCGATGATCGCCGACCCCGAGGACCTCGTGCGCGGCGCCACGACTACCGGTGAAACCTCGGTCATGAGTTCCTCGAAGGCGATCGACATCTACCGCAAGGCGCAACCGACCGGCGCCAGCGGCCTCAGCAACAATTCAAGCAAGGGTGGGAACTGAACCATGAACGCTCACTGGAAAACCGGGAGCCCCAACGGACGCGACCAGTTCGCCGCCTACTTGTGCGACGAAGCATCGCTCGACGTCCTGCGTCCTATCGCGATGGAAATGGGCTGGCAGCCGGAGAAGTGCAACAAGGGCGGCCTGCGCAATGCCGTGCAGTCGCTCTCGATCACGGCCAGCCCGAATATCCTGATGGTCGACCTGTCGGAAAGCGGCGATCCACTCAACGACATCAACGCCCTTGCCGAAGTCTGCGAACCGGGAACGGTCGTCGTCGCGATCGGTCAGGTTAACGACGTTCGCCTCTATCGCGACCTCATCGCCAGCGGCATCCACGATTACCTGCTCAAGCCGCTTTCGCCGGCGCAGGTGCGCGATTCCCTGGCCCAGGCGCAGACGGTCTTCGCTGCGCCCAAGAGCCATGACGCGGGCGCGGTGCGCCAGCATATCGCCACCGCCGTGATCGGCACGCGCGGCGGCGTGGGTTCCTCGACGCTCGCCACTTCGCTGGCATGGCTGTTCAGCGCCGACCACAAGCTGCCGACCGCACTGCTCGATCTCGACATCCACTTCGGCACCGGCGCGCTGAGCCTCGACCTCGAGCCCGGGCGCGGCCTGACCGACGCGATCGAGAACCCCAGCCGCATCGACGGCCTGTTCATCGAACGCGCCATGATCCGCGCGAACGACAACCTCGCAATTCTCTCCGCCGAAGCGCCGATCAACGCGCCGCTGATGACGGACGGGGCTGCCTTCGTGCAGCTTGAGGAAGAGTTTCGCCAGGCCTTCGAGATGACCGTCATCGACATGCCGCGCAACATGCTGATCAACTTCCCGCAGCTCGTTGCCGATGTGAACGTCGTGGTCCTCGTGACCGAGATGACGCTGGCCTCGGCGCGCGATGCGATCCGCATGCTCTCGTGGCTCAAGTCGCACGCACCGCACGCACGCGTGGTGGTCGTGGCCAACAAGGTCCAGTCCAGCCTTGCCGAAATCAGCAAGTCCGACTTCGAAGCCTCGATCGAGAACAAGATCCAGCTCTCGATCCCCTACGACCTCAAGGCGGCATCGATGGCGGCCAAGCTCGGCCAGACTTTCGCCGATGCGAACCGTTCCAGCAAGGCCGGCAGCGCCATTCGCGAACTCGCCCGGATGATCACCGACACCGGCGACGATGCCGCGATTTCGCCGGCCGGCAGCAAGTCGCTGCTCGGCAAGCTCGATATCAAGTCGGTGATGAACAAGGTCAGCAAGAAGGCCGCAGCCGACGCCTGATCCCTGCCGGGGGGACACCCTCCCGGACGGGAACGTGGCAAGAGGCTTGGGCAGAAGGCATAGGACAGCATGAACGCACTTCAGCTGATACTGGTCGTAGCGGGAATGACGAGCATCATCGTGCTCCTCTTCTCGGCATTTTCGGGCCCCTCGCCGACCAAGGAATCCGCACGCCGCCTGAGCAGCCTGCGCTTTCGTCACTCGGAAAGCGCGACCGCGCGGGTCGAGGCCCAGATGCGCAAGGCCGTGGCCGCCCGCAAGCCCAAGATGCACCACATCGCCGGGTCCGGTTCGCGCATCGACGCGCTGGCCCTGCGCCTGCACCGCTCTGGCCTGCCTTGGACCCTATCGCAATACATCTACACCTCGGTCGGCATTGCCCTTGCCGTCACCATCCTGTTCTTCCTCAAGTCGGGCGCGTTCTTCCTGTCGCTGGCGTTCGGTCTCTTCCTCGGCGCGGGCCTGCCCCACTCCGTGGTCGGCCATTTCATCAAGCGCCGTTCGAACGCCTTCACCGTGAAGTTCCCAGACGCCATCGAACTGCTCGTTCGCGGCCTGCGCTCGGGTCTTCCGGTCACCGAAACGCTGAGCGTGGTTGCCAAGGAAGTTCCCGGCCCGGTGGGCGAGGAATTCAAGCTCGTTACCGAGCGCATCAAGATCGGCAAGACCATGGAGGATGCGCTCCAGGAAACCGCCGACCGCCTGGCGATGCCCGAATTTAACTTCTTCTGTATCACCCTGGCCATCCAGCGCGAGACCGGCGGCAACCTCGCCGAAACGCTTGCCAACCTGGCAGACGTGCTGCGCAAGCGCGCGCAGATGAAGCTCAAGATCCGCGCGATGAGCTCGGAATCGAAAGCCTCCGCCTACATCGTCGGCGCCCTGCCCTTCATCGTCTTCGCCATGATCTGGTGGATCAACCCCGGCTACATCGGCGAATTCTTTATCGACGAGCGTCTGATCGTCGCGGGACTGGGCGGCATGGTCTGGATGGGCATCGGCGCCTTCATCATGGCCAAGATGGTCAGCTTCGAAATCTGAGGGACTGGAAACGATGATCCAACAAGCATCCGGCCCGACGCTCCTCGGTTTCGACGTTGTCTTCGTCGCGACGCTGCTGGCTGCCGTAGCCGCCGTCGCGATGATGTTCGCCATCTATGCCGCGGTCACCGTGCGCGACCCGATGGCCAAGCGCGTCAAGTCGCTCAACCAGCGCCGCGAAGCGCTCAAGGCCGGTATCACCACGACCGCGCGCAAGCGCCAGAGCGTGGTGCGCCGCAACGACACCACCGACAAGATGGGCGCCTTCCTCGGCTCCCTGAAGGTCTTGCAGGACAGCCAGCTAAAGGAAATCCAGCAGAAGCTGGCGCAGGCCGGTATCCGCAACAAGGAGTGGGCCGTCGCCGTCGTTTTTGCGCGCCTCGTCGCGCCGATCGTGCTGGGCGTCACTGCCGCGATCGTGATATACGGCATCGACTACTTTCCGGAATGGAGCAGTTTCAAGAAGTTCGGCGGTTTCGCCGTCGCGCTTCTGGCGGGCTACAAGGGCCCCGACATCTTCATCCAGAACATGATCACCAAGCGCACCGACGCGATCCGCAAGGGT
This sequence comes from Novosphingobium pentaromativorans US6-1, assembly GCF_000767465.1. Lineage (NCBI taxonomy): Bacteria > Pseudomonadati > Pseudomonadota > Alphaproteobacteria > Sphingomonadales > Sphingomonadaceae > Novosphingobium > Novosphingobium pentaromativorans. The sequence continues at coordinate 3,470,141 of NZ_CP009291.1, read as the reverse complement.
CTCCCGGACGCGCTCGACCTGCTGGTCATCTGCGCCGAAGCCGGCCTGACCGTCGACGCCTCGTTCGAACGCGTTGCCCGCGAACTGGGCCGCGCCTATCCGGAGTTGGGCGACGAATTCTCGCTCACCTCGATCGAGCTGTCGTTCCTCACCGAACGCCGACAGGCTTTCGAGAACCTCGCCTGGCGTGTCAACCTCGATGCCGTCAGAGGCGTCGTCACGACGATGATCCAGACCGAGCGCTACGGTACGCCGCTGGCCTCGGCCCTGCGCGTGCTCTCGGCCGAATTCCGCAACGAGCGCATGATGCGCGCAGAGGAAAAGGCCGCGCGCCTGCCCGCGATCATGACCGTGCCGCTCATCCTGTTCATTCTGCCGACCCTGTTCGTCGTCATTCTCGGCCCGGCGGCCTGCTCGATCGCCGATGCCTTCTCGGGCGGCGGCCCCGGCAGCAACTGACAATCCGATCCCGGCAAACAGAAAAGCCCCTCCCGGAAGGTCCGTGGAGGGGCTATTTGCATGCAGGGGCAACGGGGCGGCGTCCCGTGCGCAAATTGCGCCCGGCGGCAAGATCGCAAAATCAGCTGCGAGGTATCAGCCGGTTTCGCCGAAGATGCGACAGGCCACGGCATCGAGCCGGGCCACGAGTTCAGGATCGCGCGCGCCGGGGGCAGTGACCAGGGCATGCTCCAGCGCGAAATCGAAGGGGCTGGGCTCACGGCGGGGCGGCAGGTTGGCGGCCAGTGCGCGCACAGCCTGCCGCGCCAGTTCGGCATTGGCCTTCATCACTTCCAGCACTTCGGAAACCTCTACCGTCGCGTCCACGCCGCGCCAGCAGTCGTAGTCGGTGACCATGCCCAGCAAGGCGTAAGGCAGTTCCGCCTCACGTGCGAGGCGCGCCTCGGGCATGGCGGTCATGCCGATGACGTCTGCGCCCCATTCGCGATACATCAGGCTTTCCGCCCGGGTCGAGAACTGCGGCCCGTCGATGGCGATATAGCAACCGGCTTCGTGAACGCTGGCACCGGCCAGCCGGGCCGCCGAGGTCGCCATGCCGGCAAGGCGGCGACAGACCGGATCGGCAAGACTGACATGGGCGACCATACCAGGGCCGAAGAAGCTGTTATCGCGGCCAATCGTGCGGTCGATGAACTGGTCGACCGCCACGAAATCTCCCGGTGCCATCGCCTCGCGCAGAGAACCGATTGCCGACAGCGCGAGCACATCCGTAACACCGCAACGCTTGAGCACGTCGATGTTGGCGCGGTAGTTCACTTGCGAGGGCGGCAGCACGTGCCCGGACCCATGGCGCGCGATGAAGGTGAAACGCACGCCGTTCAGGCGGCCGGTCGTCACCGGCCCGGAAGGCTCGCCGAAGGGGCTGGAAACCGGAATCTCCTGCGCCTCGTCAAGGTCGATACCGGCGGCCAGTCCCGATCCGCCGATCACTCCGATATGCCAGAAGGGGCTTTTTTCAGCGCGCAAGGATGCCTGCCATGATAATGTCGATGGTGTGTTCGCGGTAGCGGTCGCGCAGTTCCTCGGTCAACGTGTCCTGGTCGAAGCAATGCTTGAGCACGAGACGCGCCGAGAAGAACCGGTCCACCGCGCCGGTCACGGTAAAGTAGAATAATTGCGGATCGATTTCACGAAACGCACCTGCCTTCACCCCGTCGCCGATGAGCTGCTCGTAGGCGCGGTACATGGGCGAGAGGTAGCTGTCGGCAATCCTTCGTGCCTCGCCATCGTCGCTCTCGCGGATCACGCGCATCGTCAGGCGGTTGAGATAGGGCACCGTGTAGAAGGTATCGACGACCTTCCACAGGTGGCGGCGCAGTTTGGCTTCCGGATCCCAGCCGTCCTTGGCGACGAGCGCATCGACGCTGGTGACGATCGTCTGCCAGTCGCGGTCCAGCAGCGCCTTGAGGAGCCCGGCCTTGTTGCCGAAGTAGTACTTGACCAGCGCGGAGTTGAGGCCCGAGCGCAGGCTCAGTTCGGAAAGGGAGATATCGACGACATCGCGATCGCGCATGATCTCGCTGGCCGTATCCAGCAGCAGATCCCGGGCTCCTGGCGGTACTCCCGCCACTTCGCCTTCGCCCTTTGCCATCGGCTGGCTCTTCATCGCACCCAATTTCCCTGCACAGTCACTTCGGCCCCATCCGGATCGCACCGTCGAGGCGAACCGCTTCGCCGTTCATGTAGTCATGTTCAAGCAAGAAAAACGCAAGGGCAGCATACTCCTGCGGCTTTCCGAGGCGTTTGGGGAACGGAACCATTGCAGCAAGCGCCTGCTGCACCTGGTCGGGCATGCCGGACATCATCGGCGTTTCAAAAATGCCCGGCAGTATGGTGTTCACCCGGATCCCGTCGTTCATCAGGTCGCGCGCAATCGGCAGGGTCATGGCCAGCACGCCGCCCTTGGACGCGGCATAGGCGGCCTGCCCGATCTGCCCATCCTGCGCCGCAACCGAAGCGGTATTGACGATGGCCCCGCGCGAACCCGCCTCGTCCACCGGATCGAGCGTCACCATCCCGGCTGCCGACTTGGCGATGCAGCGGAACGTGCCGACGAGGTTGATCCCGATCGCCTTCTCGAACAGGCCCATGTCATGCGCACGCGGCGCACCGGTTTCCCGGTTCTTGCCGACAGTCCGGGCTGCAGGCGCGATGCCGGCGCAATTGACGAGCACGCGTTCCTGCCCATTGGCCGCCCGCGCCTTTTCGAAACCGGCGTCGACACTCGCATCGTCAGTCACGTCGACCGCGCAGAACACGCCGCCGATTTCAGCGGCAAGGGCCTCGCCAGCCTCAGCATTCAGGTCGAAGATCGCAACCTTGACGCCCTTCGCCGCCAGCGCACGCGCCGTTGCCGCCCCCAGGCCGGACGCCGCCCCAGTCACCACCGCCGACACAGAGCTGTCGAGTTTCATGCCGTTTCCCTATTCCTGATCACACCGGAACCCCGTGGCGGGTTGTTTAATCATTCGATTAAATGGCGCATTGCGACTGGTCAATGCGCAAGAAAATTATCCGGCGATATCGTCTGGACGGAAACTGAAAGGAATAACGTATCGGTCGCTCGTCTCGCGAGACAACTGCACCCGTATTGGCATCAGGCAACATGCGTTCGCCTTGAGCTTCTGTAGCGCAACAAATTTGTCCATTTGGCAGCTCGGGCAACTGCTCTGTAACACTCCGATTAGGCGCGTTCAGGATTTGCCTCGCGAACCCCAAACCCCTGCAAAACCGTACTGTTGCGTCGATATCACAGATGGCGACACAATTTGTACACAGCCGATGATAACCATTGAAAGGCAGGTCCGGTGGGGCAAAAAAGCCGGATGACAAAAGGAAGACAAACCTTCCTTGCGTTGAAAACGGGTTGCTTGCCCAGCTTGGTCACACAATCGGCAAGCGCACGGAAAATAAGGGACACCAACTGTGAAAAATCTAATCAAGAAGGCCGTCCTGCGGAGCGGGACCTGCTTGTCAGTTTCCGCGCTTCTGCTTGCGAACAACGTGCAAGCTCAGGAAGTTCCTGCGGATGAGGCCGATACTGGCGAAGTCATCATTGTTACAGGTTCGCGCATCGTCAGCCCGAATCTCACCTCCTCCAGCCCGGTTTCGGTGGTCAATGGCGACACGTTCAAGGAATTCAACTCCCCGAGCGTTGAGTCCCTCCTGGCTTCGAACCCGCAATTCCTCCCCGAAAGCGGCCCTGCAGTAAACAACGGTAATCCCGGCGCGGCGTCTTTGAACCTTCGCGGCCTCGGCGATCAACGCACGCTGGTGCTGGTCGATGGCAAGCGGATGGTTTCCTACGACTACAATGGCGTGGTCGACGTAAACTCGATCCCGACTTCGTTGATCAAGCGCGTCGATGTCCTGACTGGTGGCGCATCTGCCGTTTATGGTTCGGACGCCGTGTCCGGCGTGGTCAACTTCGTCCTCGACGACGAGTTCAAGGGCCTTCGCTTCGACGCCTCGACGCAGTTGACGAGCCGCGGCGACGCCCCGGTATATGACCTCAACCTGACGGGCGGACTTGAACTGGGCGACCGCGGCAACATCGTTGCTTCTGTCGGCTACCTCAAGCGGGGGCTCATTTATCAATCGGCTCGCAAGTTCTCTGCCTTCGCGCTCGACTCTGACGACCTGGTTTCGCCCGGCGGTTCCTCCACGGCTGTTCCGACAGTTTTCGACAACACGTTTGCGGACACCGATGCCGACTACTACCAGGTGGGCGCCGGCAACGACCTGGTTCCGTTCTATGAGCCCTATAACTACGCCCCGCCGAACTATCTGATCACTCCCCAGGAGCGTTGGCTCGGCACCGTCCTTGCCAAGTACGAAGTTGCCGATGGCGTGGAAGTGTACGGCCGCGGCAGCTACATCCGCAGCAAGGTCAACAGCCAGAGCGCGCCGACAGGCACCTTCGGCTATTCCTTCGATATCTTTCCTGACAACCCGTACCTGACCGATCAGCAGCGCGATCTGTTCTTCAACGGTATTGGAACGATCAATGCCGACGGTTCGACGACTGTCAACATTCGTAGGCGTATTGTCGAAAGCGGTGGCCGTACGACCACTTACGATAACGAATCCTGGCAGGCCGTGCTGGGTGTTCGTGGCGATCTGTCCTCTACCTGGAGTTACGACGTCTTCGGCCAGTACGCCAAGACGACCCGCAACATCGCCTATCTTAACGACATCACCTACGCGCGCGTTGCGCAGGCGCTGGACGCTGTTCAGGTGGGATCGGACATCGTCTGCCGTGACGCAAGCAACGGCTGCGTTCCGATCAATCTGTTCACGACCGATCCCCTCACGCCCGATGCCGTTTCGTTCATTTCGGCAAGTGGCCGGGAGCGCGACGTAACGCAGCAGTGGGTCGCTGGTGCAGCTCTTTCGGGTAGCTTCGGCTCCATTTCCCCGTGGTCGGACACCGATATCGGTGTCGCGCTGGGCATCGAATACCGTAAGGAAAAGGCGCGTGCCGACATCGACGACGCTTTTGCGTCGGGCGATCTGATCGGATACGGTCAGGGCATTCCCTTCCCTGCGTTCAGTTACGACGTGAAGGAAGCCTACGGCGAATTGCTGATCCCGGTTGTCTCTGACCGCCCGGGATTCCGCGAGCTCACTCTTGAGACTGGCGCGCGCTACTCGGATTACTCGTCCGTAGGCAGCGTCTTCACCTGGAAGGCCGGCGCGAACTGGATGCCGGTCGATGGTGTTCGCCTGCGCGGTATGTTCCAACGAGCCGTTCGTGCCCCGAACATGTACGAACTTGCCACTCCGCAGGTATCGAGCATCGACAACCTCGACACGGATCCCTGCGCTGGCGACAATCCAGTCGGCAATGCCACTCTGACCGACCTTTGCATCGCTACAGGCGCTCCTGTTGGCCAGATTGGCCGCATCCCAGAGCCGGTCGCGGGACAGATCAACGCCTTCTCTGGCGGCAATCTCGATCTGAAAGCAGAAAAGGCCAACACGATCACGGTGGGTGTCGTGCTCAATCCGCCGAGCATCCCTGGCATGACCCTGTCGGTCGACTACTACGACATCAAGATCAAGAATGCGATCGACACGCTCGGCGGCTCGCCGCAGAACGTCGTGGATGCGTGCTATAGCATCATTCAGGATGCAAATAGTGCCTATTGCCAGGCGATCCACCGCAACGCCCTCAGCGGCTCGCTCTCGGGCGGGATCGACTTCGGCGTCGACCAGTTCCAGTTCAACGCGGCATCGCGCACGACTCGCGGCGTCGACGTACAGTTCGACTACAAGCGCCCTGTCGGCGCCTACACAGTCGGCCTGAACGTTGCTGGAACCTATGTGGCTACCTACAAGAAGCAGGGCGCATCGTTCCTTCCGGAAACCGAATGTGCCGGTCGTTTCGGCTTTGCCTGCAACTTTGCTCCCATGCCCAAGTGGAAGCACACCGCAACGCTCACCTTCGGCGGCGACGATTTCAATCTTGCCGGTCGCTGGCGCCTCATTGGCGGCGTCAAGGAAGACTCCGGAACGGACATCCTGAAGTCCAAGATCCCCAGCGTCAGCTACTTTGACTTCACCGCGAATTTCAACGTGGAGGAATCGTACACGCTTCGTCTCGGGATCCAGAATGCATTCGACAAGCAGCCTCCGATTGTCGGTTCGGCAGCAGGTGGTACGGCATACAATGCGGCGAATACGTTCCCCTCTGTGTACGATGTGCTGGGCCGGACATTCTTCGTCGGCCTGACTGCCAAATACTGATAAATCTCTGAACGAGAATCGCTTGATTGGGAGCGGCTGACAGCGTGTCAGCCGCTCCTTTTTTAAGGGAGCGCCGTAGATCCGTGCACCTTGCGCAAGTACAAGACAGTAAACCCCTGATACTCGTTGCGAGATGAGCCGCGGCAAATACCCGGCCAAGCACAAGACGAGACGTTGCATCCCTGTCACATTCGTCAACACTATCTTTACCACGACAGACTAATGCTTCCCTCTAGGCTTAGCCGGGGAAATTGACTTTCGCCCTATTTCAGAGGCGCGAAAGTACAGATCCCCGGCCTGTCGCAATAATGGGTTCGTCAATTCCAGATGCGCTGATGATGGGCAGTCACAGCAGAGGGGCATTCAAAGTGAAAGCATTTCCGACCAAGGCGGTACTTCACAGTGCGATCTGCCTTGCAGCCCTGTCAGCCGGAGGCACATCTGCCTCTGCGCAGGAGGCGGCCGGTTCGCCGGGCGAAGGCGATGCCATCATCGTTACGGGATCGCGTATCGCTCGCCCGGAACTGGCGGCGGCCAATCCGGTCGTGACCGTTTCGGACGATGACATCGTCGCTTCCGGCACGATCAACCTGACCGACTATCTCCAGACCGTGCCTGCCCTGCAGGGATCGTTCAGTTCATTCGACAGCAGCGGCGACCGCGCCGGCATCGGTACCACTGGCCTCAACCTGCTCGACTTGCGCAACCTCGGCGCGGAGCGGACTCTGGTGCTGATCGACGGCAGGCGGCAGGTCGCTGCCTTCAAGGGCCTCCAGGCCGTCGACATCAACACCATCCCGACCGATCTCGTCGAGCGCGTGGAAGTGCTGACTGGCGGCGCGTCCGCCATCTATGGTGCTGACGGCGTTTCCGGCGTCGTCAACTTCATCCAGAAGAAGGACTTCGAAGGCGTGACCGCCCGGGTCCAGAACGGCATTTCCAGCCAAGGGGACGCCGGTCAACGCCTGATCGCCCTCACCGCAGGCCACAACTTCGCACAGGGCCGCGGCAATTTCGCCATCGCCTGGGAGCACGGTGAACAAGATCGGCTGAGCCAGCAGCAACGCAAGCGCTATTCCGGCACGAGGCGTATGGGGTTCTATTTCAATCCCGACAAGATCTCCTCGACAGGCCAACTCGTCGACGGGGAACCATTCTACGTCCCGCTTGATGACGTCCGTTATTTCGACACCTCGCGCGAAGGCGGCATCGACGTCGATTACGACGGCGTTCCGGACTTTTACGGAGCGCAAGGCCTGCCTTTCGACCCCGGCCAGATCCTGCAGCCCACGCCGCCGGGCGTGCAGCCGTACCTGTATCGCCGCGGCGGCAACGGCACCCTTGTCGCGGACTACGGCAACGATCTGCTGCCTGAGATGAATCGCGACATCGTCAGCGCGGTCGCACATTTCGACTTCAGCGATGCCTTCACGCTTTATGCCGAAGGCAAGTACGCCAACACGCAGTCGTTCAGCCTCGGCCAGCCGACTTACGACTATTACCTCTTCATCCAGGCGGACAATCCGTACATCCCGGACGCCGTCCGCCCGTCCATCTTTCCCGTTAGCCCGTTCGGCGACCCCTTCGGTCCCGCCGGGGTCCTGGTCAATCGCGACAACTTCGATTTCGGCCGCCGCGGCGAGGACATCGAGCGCGAGACCATCCGCACGGTCATAGGCGCCAAGGGCGACATCTCGCCGAACCTTTCCTACGATCTTTCCTATGTCTACGGGCAGACCAAGGTCACCGCGGACTACATCGGCAATATCCTGAGCGACCGCTTCTACGCCGCCATCGATGCGGTGAGCGACGGCGCCGGCGGCGTGACCTGCCGGGCCAACGTGATGCCGGGCTGGATGCCTTTCCAGCCCGCCGTGAACACCCGAGCACCGATCCCTCCGGTTACCTTCGCTCCGGGCGATTGCATTCCGCTCAACATCTTCGGCGAAGGCGTCGCCTCGCAGGAAACCATCGACTGGATCACTGCCGATACCACCGACCGCACGAAGCTGACCCAGCATGTCGTCAGCGGCGCGATCACCGGCAACACCGGGTCCACGTTCGCGTTTCCCGGCGGTCCGCTCGGCTTCGCGGTCGGCGGAGAATACCGCAAGGAAAAGAGCAACTTCACTCCCGATCCGCTGGTTGCGCAGGGCCTGACCTGGACGAACGTGCTGGGCGGCTCGAAAGGCCGGTTCGACGTCTGGGAAGCATTCGCCGAGGTCAATGCGCCGCTGCTTGCCGACATGCCTTTCGCCCACCGCCTGGATGTGGATGCTGCCATCCGCTATTCCGACTATTCCACCGTCGGTTCCACGACGGCCTGGAAGTTCGGTGGCAACTGGGCGCCGGTTCGCGACATTGCCTTGCGCGGCACCTACTCGCACGCGGTCCGCGCGCCCAACATCACCGAACTGTTCGGGGCGACCTCGCAGACTTTCCTGCCGGTCAACGATCCCTGCAGCTTCGTGCAGGTGCAGAACGGTAGCGAGTACCGCGCGGCCAACTGCCAGGCCCTGCTGACAAGCCTGGGCGTAGCCAATCCGGCCACGTTCATCGGCCAGGATGGCCGCATCGGAGGCCTCGTCACCGCCAATCCGGACTTGCGCGAGGAAACCGCCAAGACGTTCACCGCAGGCGTCGTCCTCCAGCCGAGTTTCATCCCGCGTCTCGTCGTGACGGCTGACTGGTATGACATCAAGATCGACGATGCCATCAACACCGCCAGCGCGGATCAGCTTGCCGGACTTTGCGTGGACCAGCAGTCGCTCGACAACGCCTACTGCGACCTTATCGCGCGGCAGGGAGCATCAAGCGGCAACCCGGGCTTCATCTCGGGCTTTGCGATTTCACCGTTCAACGTCGCGAACTTCAAGACGTCCGGGCTCGATTTCACCGTCAGCTACTTGCACCCGACCGACAGCGCCGGCACTTTCGGTCTGCGCCTCGTGGGCAATTACCTGCATGAGCTGAAGTTCGTCCCCGTCCCGGGCGCCGATGCGATCAACAAGGCCTATCTGCCCGGATCGCCCAAGTTCCAGATCACCACCGACCTTACCTGGGCCAAGGGCCCGGTCAGCTTCGACTGGCAGATCAACTATGCATCAAGCACTTATCGCTTCGACCGCCAGACCATTGCCAGCAACCCGGATATCGTCGCGCCGGAGTACCTGAAGTACAAGGAGCGCTTCACCCACGATCTCAGCTTCCGGGTCCAGGCATCGGATCGGTTCGAATTCTATGGCGGCGTGAACAACATGTTCGACCAGAAGCCCTCGTTCGCCCTGCTCAACTATGCAGGCGCCGAATCGGGCCTCAATACGCCGGTCAGCGCAGTCGGCCGCTTCTTCTTCGTGGGGGCGCGCGTGAAGATGGCGGACATCTTCGGCGGACCGCAGTAAGCCCGACTTATCCGGTACATGTAAAATGGGCGGGATCTTCGGAGATCCCGCCCATTTCGTTTACTCCACGGCGATCGCCAGGGCGCCGTCGCCGTCGCCGATCCGCACGGTCGAGCCGTCGGGGATCTCGCCGGCCAGCAGTTTCTCGGCAAGCGGATCCTGCAGGTAGCGCTGGACCGCCCGCTTGAGCGGCCGCGCACCGTAGACCGGATCGTAGCCGACGCGGCCCAGCCAGCGCTTGGCGGCATCGGTCAGGTCGAGCTCGATCTTGCGGTCCTTGAGCAGCTTCTGCACCCGCGAGACCTGGATCTCGACGATCGGGCCCATGTGGTCCTGGCCAAGGCGGTGGAACAGGATGATCTCGTCGAGACGATTGAGGAACTCGGGCCGGAAGTGCGCGCGAACGACTTCCATCACCTGCGGCTCCACGCTCTCGACGTCCTTGCCGTCCTCGATCTGGGTCAGGTATTGGCTGCCCAGGTTAGAGGTGAGGATGATCAGGGTATTGGTGAAGTCCACCAGCCTGCCCTGCCCATCGGTCAGACGGCCGTCGTCCAGCACCTGCAGCAGCACGTTGAACACGTCCGGGTGCGCCTTCTCGACCTCGTCGAACAGCACGACCTGATAGGGCCGGCGCCGCACCGCCTCGGTCAGCACCCCGCCTTCCTCGTAGCCGACATAACCCGGAGGCGCGCCGATCAGGCGAGCCACCGCGTGCTTTTCCATGAACTCGGACATGTCGATGCGAACCATCGCGCTGTCGTCGTCGAACAGGAAGCCGGCCAGCGCCTTGGTCAGCTCGGTCTTGCCGACGCCCGTCGGGCCGAGGAACAGGAACGAGCCGAGCGGGCGGTTCGGGTCCTGCAGACCTGCCCGGGCACGCCGGACGGCCTTGGACACCGCCTGCACGGCCTGCTCCTGCCCGATCACGCGCTCACCGATCACCTGCTCCATCTTGAGCAGCTTCTCGCGCTCGCCCTCGAGCATCTTGTCGACCGGCACACCGGTCCAGCGGCTGACGACACCGGCGATGTCGTCCTCGGTCACTTCCTCGCGCAGCAGCGCGTTGGCCGACTGGTCCTGCGCCTCGGCGAGCTGCTTTTCCAGGTTCGGGATAGTGCCGTATGACAATTCGCCTGCACGGGCGAGGTCACCCGAACGCTGGGCCTGCTCCAGTTCGAGGCGCGCTGCATCGAGCTGCTCCTTGAGCTTGCCTTCGGCGGCGATCTTGTCGCGCTCGTTCTGCCAGCGGGTCGTCAGCTCGCTCGACTGCTGCTCGAGGTTCGCCAGTTCCTCGCGCAGGGACCTGAGCCGGTCGGCCGAAGCCTCGTCGGTCTCCTTGCCCAGCGCCGATTCCTCGATCTTGAGCTGGATGATCCGGCGATCGAGCTTTTCGATCTCCTCGGGCTTGCTCTCCACTTCCATGCGGATGCGGCTCGCGGCCTCGTCCATGAGGTCGATCGCCTTGTCGGGCAGGAAGCGGTTGGTGATGTAGCGGTTGGACAGGGTCGCAGCCGCCACGATCGCACCATCGGTGATCCGCACGCCGTGGTGCAGCTCGTACTTCTCCTTGAGGCCGCGCAGGATCGAGATGGTGTCCTCGACCGTCGGCTCGCCCACGAAGACGGGCTGGAAGCGGCGCTGCAACGCGGCGTCCTTCTCGACGTACTTCTGGTACTCGTCGAGCGTGGTTGCACCGATGCAGTGCAGCTCGCCGCGTGCCAGAGCCGGCTTGAGCAGGTTGCCCGCGTCCATCGAGCCTTCCGAAGCGCCCGCACCGATCAGCGTGTGCATCTCGTCGATGAACAGGATGATGTCGCCCTCGGCGCCCTTCACTTCGTCGAGCACGGCCTTGAGGCGTTCCTCGAACTCGCCGCGGTACTTGGCCCCTGCGATAAGGGCACCCATGTCGAGCGCCATGAGACGCCGGTCCTTGAGGCTGTCTGGCACGTCGCCATTGGCAATGCGCAGCGCGAGGCCCTCGGCAATGGCAGTCTTGCCGACACCGGGATCGCCGATGAGGACGGGGTTGTTCTTGGTGCGCCGGGCAAGGATCTGCACGGTGCGGCGGATCTCCTCGTCGCGGCCGATGACCGGGTCGAGCTTGCCCTCGCGCGCCGCTTCGGTGAGGTCGCGCGCATATTTCTTCATCGCGTCGTAGGCATTCTCCGCGCCCGCGCTGTCGGCAGTGCGGCCGCCGCGCAGTTCGGTGATCGCGGCTTCGAGCGCCTGCGCAGTGACATTGGCCGCCTTGAGCGCCTGACCGGCCGGCGTCGTGCTGGCAAGCACCAGCGCAAGCAGCAGCCGCTCGACAGTGACGAAGCTGTCGCCGGACTTGGTCGCAGCCTGCTCCGCCGCGTCGAGAACGCGCACGGCATCGTTGTCGAGACCCGGCGCCCCCTGGGCACCGCTGCCCGAGACCACCGGCACCTTGGCCAGCGCCTTGTCGAGTTCGTCGGTCGCGAACTGCGGATTGCCGCCCGCACGCTTGATGAGCCCGGCGGCCATGCCTTCGGGATCGTCGAGCAGCGCCTTGAGGATGTGCTCGGAACTGATGCGCTGGTGGTTCAGGCGTATGGCCACGGTCTGCGCCGCCTGAAGGAACCCCTTGGCCCGGTCGGTGAACTTTTCGAGATTCATGGTCTTTCGTGCCTCCTGATCCCGACGATATAGTGTTGCATTTTTGCAACACAAGGACCGCTGCGATACTTTTTATCCGGTCCATTTGGGACCTTATGCAGCGGATTCAATTGTCCGGGATCAAGAATGCAAAAAGGCGGCCCACGCATCGCTGCCGGGGCCGCCCGATAAATTGGTGTTGCGATCAGGAAATCAATGGATGCCGATGGTATCGGGCTTCGTATCCTTGTCTCCGGTGACGGTTCCCCCTGATGTGATGCCCCCCAGCAGAAGCAGCCCTGCCAGGTGCGGCGCCGCCATCGAGGTGCCGCTGATCGTGTTGTAGCCACCGTCCTTCCAGGTGGAGAGGATGCTGACGCCCGGCTCCGAATAATCGATCGGCGGGTTCCCGTAATTGGAGAAGTACGCGAAGGCATCGCTGCTGTCGAAAGCCGAAACGGTATAGACGTTCTGCGCGTTCACGCGGGCCGGCGAATAGTTGTTGGCATCCGCTGCGCTGTTACCGGCCGCGATGGTGAAGCGGACTCCCGTTGCCGCCGCCGCGACAACAGCGGCATCAAGCATGTCGTCAGGCGGGCCGCCGAGGCTCATGTTCGCGACATCGCCGGTGGTTCCATTCTGCGCCACCCAATCGACGCCGGCGATGACCCCGGCATAGTCGCCGCTGCCCCTGCGGTTGAGCACGCGCACCGGCACGACTTTCGCGCCCGGGGCGACGCCGATCACGCCGATCGTATTGTTGAGCGCCGCAATGGTGCCTGAAACGTGCGTACCATGGCCATTCTGGTCCTCGTACAGCCCTTCCTCGCGCGCCACGAAGCCGTTGGCATATGCAAGGTCGACATTGAGGTCAGGATGGTCGGTATCGATGCCGGTATCGATGATCCAGGCGCGCTGGAACGTGCCTGCGATGCCGCCTTTGACGCGCTTCACGCCCCATGGAGTTTGCTGAGCCGTCGATCCACCGCCCGAGCCGCCGCCACTGCCGGGTTTGCCCTTCTCTTCGCGGATCGGTCCCAGTTCGATGACGCGGTTCGGCTCGCAGCTTTTGATCGCCGGATTGCGCGCCTGCATCTGCGCGGCCGCCTGCGCGCTCATCTGCGCCGCGAAGCCGCGAATCGAATAGCGATAGACATGCGAGACCTGCCCGCCGTTCGCACCGGCCATGCGCCGCGCTTCGGATTCGACTCCGCCCCGGTTCACCGCCTTGTTGAACACGCAGATATAGCTGTTGGGAATGATGTCGCCCGACTTGGCCATGGCCGGCACCGAAAGCGCCACAAACGGAAGCGCGGCACATGCCGCGGATAGCATCCTGAAGTTCACAAGCCCCTCCTTCTCACGAGGCCCGACGCGGCGTCCGGCCCCTCCCCGGAATGGCCCAGAGTACGCCTTCGCGCGGGCGCGTCGAGTGCAACTTCCAGCGTTAAGCCATTTCAATCACACAATTTTTCTCTCTATACGACAATCTATTGATTTACGGCGATAATTTAAAGCATCTCGGTTAGCGAAACCGTCCCATTTTCGAACCATTCCAGTGCGATAAACCATGTCAAAGGCCAACCGGTGGACATCGGCCCCGGCATTCGGCCTTGTCCTGCCGGGCGTTGATCATGGAATCGCTGGTCTGTCGGCCGCAGCGTGCTAGACCTCGGCTCATGAGAATTCTGCCCCTCACGAGCGCCACTGCGCTTGCCGCCGCACTTCTCCTTTCAGCCCTGCCTACGGCGAGCACCGCCGCCGCCGCACCACCCGCGCAGACGCAGAGCGCGCAAGTCGCCCCGGCCGCGAGCGACACCGGAACGGCGACCCCGCAGGAACTCGTCGCCAAGGTCGACATACCTTTCGACAAGTTCGTCCTCGCCAACGGGCTGACGACCATCGTCCACACCGACCGCAAGGCCCCGATCGTTTCGGTGACGCTCTACTACAAGGTCGGGTCGAAGAACGAACCGCGCGGCCACACCGGTTTTGCCCATCTCTACGAGCACCTGTTCTTCGGCGGCTCGGCCAATGTGCCCGACTTCGACGTGCCGCTCGAGGCGGCCGGATCGACGCCGACCAACGGTTCGACCTGGTACGACCGCACGAACTACGTCGAAACGGTACCGACCGGCGCGCTCGACCTTGCGCTGTTCATGGAAAGCGACCGCATGGGCTGGCTCCTGCCCGCGGTGACCCAGGACAAGCTCGACAAGCAGCGCGGCGTTGTCCAGAACGAGAAGCGCCAGGGCGACAACCAGCCATACGGCCTGTTCGACTATGCGCAGGCGGACGGCCTCCTGCCCATCGGCCATCCGTATCGCCACGCCACCATCGGTTCGATGGCTGACCTCGACGCCGCGACGCTTACCGACGTTCGCAAGTGGTTCACCGAACATTACGGTCCCAACAACGTCGTCCTCGTCCTGTCCGGGGATATCGATGCGGCCACGGCCCGGCCCAAGGTAGAAAAATGGTTCGGCCAGATCCCCCGCGGGCCCGAGATCGAGCCGGTCAAGGCCGGGCCGGTCACCCTGCCCGCCCCGCTGACGCGCGACATTACCGACCAGGTCCCGGTCCTGCGGCTGACCCGCAACTGGACCGCGCCCGGCATCAACGATCCGGATACGCCCGCTCTCAAGGTCGGCCTGCACATTCTGGGCGGTCTTGCCAGCTCGCGGCTCGACAACGAACTGGTGCGCGGCAAGCAACTGGCCGTCGCGGTGACCGCCTTCGACCAGGTTTTCGAGCAGCTCAGCTTCCTGCAGATGACGATGGACGTGAAGCCCGGCGTGGACCGCGCCGTGGCCGAAGCGGCCTTCGACAAGGTGCTGGCCGACTACTTGCGCGACGGGCCGACCGAGGACGAAGTGCGCCGCGCCGTCGTCAGCACCGTGTCGGGTGAGATCGGCGGGCTCGAGCGCGTCGGCGGCTTCTACGGCAAGGGCGCGACGCTGGCCGAGGGGCAGGTCTATTCGGACGATCCGGCCAAGTACAAGCGCGACCTTGCCGCCATGGCCGCCCTGACGCCGGCACAGGTCAAGGCCGCGCTCAACAAGTGGATGTCGCGCCCGGTCTATGCGCTGAACGTCGTGCCCGGTCCGCGCACCGAAAGCGGCGACACGATGGGCGGTTGGGGCGACGAGGCCGATCAAGCCGCGCCGCCTGCCGATCCGCATGCCGAGGCCCCCGCGCTGGCCCCGGCGCCCAAGCGCGAATTCCCGCCGGTGCAACCGGTCGGTGAACTCGCATTCCCGGCCATCGAGCACGCGACCTTGTCGAACGGCATCCCGGTCGCGCTGGCCCGCCGCACCGCCGTGCCCAAGCTGGTCCTCTCGATGGACTTCGATGCCGGCTATGCTGCCGACGCGCTCGATACGCCCGGTACGCAAGGCATGATGCTGGAGATGCTCGACCAGGGCACCGACCGCCTCGATGCAACCGCCATCGCCGAAGCGCAGGAGCGCCTGGGCGCACAGATCCAGATCGACGGCTCGCTCGATACCAGCACCGTCACCCTCTCGGCGCTCTCGGACAATCTGGCACCCTCGCTCGACCTGATGGCCGATCTCGTCCTGCATCCCGCCTTCAAGCCCGCAGACGTCGCGCGGGTGAAGGCGCAGGCCGAGGCGGAACTGGCGCAGAAGCTCTCCTCGCCCAATGCCATGGCCCTGCGCGCGCTGGGCTCCACCCTCTTCGGCCAGCACCCCTATGCGCAGCCGACCGATGGCCTCGGCAATGCCGCCTCGCTCTCAGCGCTGACACCTGCCGCGCTGCGCGCCGCACACGACAAGTGGCTGCGCCCCGACCTCGCGCGCATCACCGTGGTGGGCGACATCACCATGGACCGGCTCAAGCCGATGCTGGAACAGGCCTTCGGTGCATGGAAGGCTCCGAAGAGCGCTGCCCCGGTCAAGCCGCTCGGCGCTGCCGTACCGGCCGCGCAGGGGCGCATCGTCCTGATCGACCGGCCCAATTCGCCGCAGTCGGTGATCATGGCCGGCCGCGTCCTGCCGATCACCGGGCGCAAGGCCGATACCGAGGCACTGGGGCTTGCCAACGACGTGCTCGGCGGCGGCTTCCTCTCACGGCTGAACAAGGACCTGCGTGAGGAAAAGGGCTGGAGCTACGGCGTCTACAGCAGCGTCACCCAGCCCACCGGCCCGCGCACTTTCGTGGTCAGCGCGCCGGTGCAGGCCGACCGGACCGGCGATGCCATCAAGGCGATCATCGCCGATGTCGGCGCCTTCCCGGGCCAGAAGCCGATCACGCAGGAAGAACTGCAGCGCGTTACGGAAGGTACGATCCGCGCCCTGCCCAACCAGTTCGAGACCAACGCCGCCGTGCAGGCTGCCATTCGCAAGAACGAGCGCCTCGGCCGCCCCGAGGACTATTACGTCAAGCTGGCGGCGAAATTCCGCGGCATCGGTGCCAGGGCCATCGAAGCCTCGGCGAACGAATTCCTGCGACCCGGCGGCATGACTTATGTCGTGGTCGGCGACCGCAAGATCGTCGAACCGCAGCTCGAAGGACTCGGCCTTCCGATAGACGTGCAGCAGGCCCCGCAGGCCGCATCCGACGACCAAAGCGTGGAATGATCCGGCAAAGACACCAGACGCCACCCCGACGCCACAAGGAGAATGACCCCATGTCAGTAGGCGGCAGCTACGATTGCATCACCAAGACACCGCTCGGCGACCAGAAGGGAGTCCTCACCGTGATCCCGGGCGACGGCGACAGCTTCACCGGCAACATCACCGGCGATCTCGGCTCCATGGACATCAGGGACGGCCGCATCTCGGGCAATACCCTGAGCTGGCAAATGAAGATGACCATGCCGATGCCGATGGACCTCGACTGCACGGCCACCGTCGAAGGCGATGTCATCACCGGCAAGGTCAAGGCCGGCATGTTCGGAACGATGGACCTGACCGGCACGCGCCGGGCCTGAGGCCATGCGACGGGCACGCACAGTGCCCGGGCCCCACCCTTCGCCAGGCTCAGGGTGAGCGGCTGACGGATAAGCGATACCCCTCCCCGTCGCACTGCAACGGGGAGGGGCCGTTACCTCAGGCCAGCTTGGCCTTCAGGATTTCGTTGACGACCTGCGGGTTGCCCTTGCCCTTCATGGCTTTCATCGTCTGGCCGACGAAGAAGCCGAACAGGGCTTCCTTGCCCGCCTTGTACTGCTCGACCTTGTCGGCATTGGCAGCGAGCACCTTGTCCACCTCAGCCTCGATGGCGCCGGTGTCCGATTCCTGCTTGAGGCCTTCGCGCTCGACGATCACGCCTGCGTCTTCGCCCGTCTCGAGCATGATCTCGAGCACCTGCTTGGCCGCCGAGCCGGAGATCGTGCCCTTGGCGATCAGGGCGAGAAGATCGCCGCCCTTTTCGGGGGTTACCGGCGATTCCTCAAGTGAAGTGCCCAGCTTGTTGAGTGCACCGAACAGTTCGGAGATCAGCCAGTTGGCCGCCTGCTTGGCGGCTTCGGCGGGCTGCTTGCCGGCCGCCCGTGCGGTTTCGGCAAGGAGACGTTCGAACCAGCGCGCGGTCTCGACCTCGGCCGTCAGCACGCCCGCATTGTAGGGCGAAAGGCCCAGCTCGTTCTCGTAGCGGTGGCGCTTGGCGTCCGGCAGTTCGGGCAGCGAGGCGCGGCACTCTTCGAGGAACGCGTCGTCCAGCTCGAGCGGAAGAAGGTCGGGATCGGGGAAGTAGCGATAGTCGTGCGCATCTTCCTTCGAGCGCATCGAACGGGTCGTGCCGCTAGTCGGATCGAACAGGCGGGTTTCCTGCACGATCTTGCCGCCGCTCTCGAGCACGTCGACCTGGCGGTTCGCCTCATGCTCGATCGTCTGCATGACGAAGCGCACCGAGTTGACGTTCTTGGTCTCGGTACGGGTACCGAATTCCTCGCCCGGGCGGCGCACCGACACATTGACGTCGCAGCGCATCGAGCCCTGGTCCATGTTGCCGTCGCATGAGCCGACATAGCGCAGGATCGTCCGCAGCTTCGAGACGTAAGCCCCTGCCTCTGCGGGAGAACGCATGTCCGGACGGCTGACGATTTCCATCAGCGCCACGCCAGAGCGGTTGAGGTCGACGTAGGACATCGTCGGGTGCTGGTCGTGCATCAGCTTGCCCGCGTCCTGTTCGACGTGGATGCGCTCGATGCCGATGGTCTTGGTGTCTTCGGGGTTCTTGTCGTCCAGCGCGATCTCGATCGCGCCCTCGCCCACCAGCGGGTGGTAGAGCTGGCTGATCTGGTAGCCCTGCGGCAAGTCCGCGTAGAAGTAGTTCTTGCGGTCGAAGCGCGACCACTTGTTGATCTGCGCGTCGATGGCCATGCCGGTGCGCACCGCCTGGCGGATGCACTCGCGGTTGAGCACGGGGAGCATCCCCGGCATCGCCGCGTCGACAAGGCTGACCTGCGAGTTCGGCTCCGCGCCGAACGCGGTTGCCGAGCCGGAGAACAGCTTGGAGTTCGAAGTGACCTGCGCGTGGACTTCGAGGCCGATCACGACCTCCCAGTCACCGGTTGCGCCCTGGATGCGATAAGTGCTGTCAGCCATTTCTCTTACCACCACTTGGCCGGCTTGGCCGTGAACCCGGCCCGCTGTTCGATCGCGAGGCCGGCATTGAGAACGCCCTGTTCGTCGAAGGCCTTGCCGATGACCTGCAGGCCGAGCGGCAGCCCCTCGCGGTTCATGCCCGCCGGGACCGACATCGCCGGCAGGCCCGCGAGCGAGGCGGGAACCGAGAAGACGTCGTTGAGATACATGCTCAGCGGATCGTCGGACTTCTCGCCCAGCGCGAAGGACGCAGTCGGCGTGGTCGGCGCGAGGATGACGTCGCATTCCTCGAAGGCCCTGGCGAAGTCCTGGCTGATCAGGGTGCGCACCTTTTGAGCCTGCGTGTAGTAGGCATCGTAGAAGCCAGCCGAAAGGACGTAGGTGCCGATCAGGATGCGGCGCTTCACCTCGGCGCCGAAACCGGCGGCGCGGGTGGCCGCGTACATGTCCTGCAGGTTGGCCCCGTCGGGCAGGTCGCGCAGGCCGTAGCGTACGCCGTCATAGCGCGCGAGGTTCGAGGAAGCCTCGGCCGGCGCGATGATGTAGTAGGCGGGCAGCGCATACTTGGTGTGCGGCAGCGAAATCTCGACGACTTCTGCGCCCGCATCCTTCAGCCATGCAACGCCCTGGTCCCACAGCGCGGCGATCTCGGCGTCCATGCCATCCATGCGGTATTCGCGCGGGATGCCGACCTTCTTGCCCTTGAGATCGGCGGAAAGACCGGCTTCCCACTGCGGCACCGGCATGTCGAGGCTGGTCGAATCCTTGGGATCGAAACCGGCCATGGCTTCCAGCATGATCGCGCAGTCGCGGGTGTCGCGCGCCATCGGCCCGGCCTGGTCGAGCGAGCTGGCGAAAGCGACGATGCCCCAGCGCGAGCAGCGTCCATAGGTCGGCTTGATGCCGGTAATCCCGGTGAAGGCGGCAGGCTGGCGGATCGAACCGCCGGTGTCGGTGCCGGTCGCGGCCGGGCACAGGCGCGCCGAAACGGCAGCGGACGAACCGCCCGAGGAACCGCCGGGCGCAAGTGCGGCATTGCCGCCGTCGTTGCGACGCCAGGGCGAGATCACGTTGCCGAAGTAGCTGGTCTCGTTCGAGGAGCCCATCGCGAACTGGTCGAGGTTGAGCTTGCCCAGCATGCCCGCGCCCGCATCCCACAGCTTCTGCGAAACGGTCGATTCGTACTCGGGCCTGAAGCCTTCGAGGATGTGGCTGGCAGCCGTGGTCTGCACGCCGCGGGTGGCGAACAGGTCCTTCATGCCGATGGGCACGCCGCCCATCTTGCCCAGCGCTTCGCCCTTGGCGCGCCGGGCGTCGGTGGCCCTGGCGGCTTCGACCGCAGCTTCGGGGGTGGCGACGATGAAGGCGTTGAGCGCCTCCTGTGCGGCAGCGACATTGGCGTTGAACGCCTCGGCCACTTCGACGGCGGTGAATTCGCCGCCGGCAACGCCGTCGCGGATCTGGGCTACGCCGAGTTCGGTAAGGTCAGTCATGCTGCTTCCAGCCGATAATGTTGCGCGCGTGCCTCGACAGGCTCGGCACGAGCGGAGGTAGAAAGACGAATTTCGCAGACATCCGCACGCCCTGCGCTTGTCGCGGGGCAGGCGCGGCGTACGCGACCTGGCACTATTCGATCACCTTGGGCACGCCGAAGAAGCCGTGCTCGGCAGCCGGCGCATTGGCAAGCACGGCATCGCGCTTGTTGCCGCCGGTCAGCGGATCGGCGTCGATCACGTCGTCGCGCAGGCGCAGCTTGTTGGGGATCACGGCCGTCATCGGCTCAACGCCGGTAACGTCGACTTCGCCGAGTTGCTCGACCCAGGCGAGAATGCCGTTGAGTTCAGGGACCATCGCCTCGAGCTCCTGCTCGCTCACCTTGATGCGGGCGAGGCTGGCGATCTTGGCCACGGTTGCGGTATCGACCGACATGGCTGTTCCTCAATGATGACGGGGCCGACGCGCGGCCCCGTTTCGATAAATGGGCTGTGAGCGGGCGCTAGCACCCGCTCCTGACCGCATCAAGCGGCGAAGCAGGCGCGGATCAGCCCGGATCAGGCCCGGATCAGGGGTGAGCCGGTGCTTCTGCGCCCGGCATGCCGCCCTGCGACTGCATCTGCTGGAGCTGCTGGAGGATGCGCTGCTGCTGCTCGATCTCGGCGCGGCTCTTGAAGTCGATCAGTTCGATTTCGAAGGTCAGGTCGGTGTTGGCGGGAATGTCGCCGACGGCCTTGTCGCCATAGGCCAGCTCCGAGGGGATCTCGACCTTGTACTTGCCGCCGCGCTGCATCTTGACCAGCGCCTTGGTGAAGCCCGGGACGACTTCGGTGAGCGCCATGGGGACCTGCTTGGCCTCGTCGAAGACCTTACCGTCGGGCAGCGTGCCCTTGTAGTTGATCAGCACGACGTCATCGGCGGTCGGGGATTCGCCCGAACCGGCGGTCAGCGTCTTCACGTCGACCGAAGGCGGAAGTGCGGCATAGGCCACGCCGCCGGCCGCCAGGGCAATTGCGGCAACGCCGAGCCAGATCTTGGTGACGGCGCCCTTGGCAACAGGCTGCAGCGGGACGCGGGTGATCTCTGTCATCTTCGTTAGGCCTCGTACGAAAATTCGCCCCACAGGCAGATACACAAAGGGCGCGGATGGAAATTCCGCGCCCTCATGGCTCAAGCAGATGCGGCGTTCAAGCACGAACGCCGCGCTCAATGGATGTTTCCCGCATTTGCAGCGGGAAAGGCGTCTTACTTGACGCCGTCGCGCTCCATGCGCTTGCGCTCAAGCTTGCGGGCGCGGCGCACGGCAGCGGCCTTTTCGCGGGCACGCTTTTCCGACGGCTTCTCGTAGTGACGGCGCAGCTTCATTTCGCGATAGACACCTTCCCGCTGCAGCTTCTTCTTGAGCGCACGAAGGGCCTGATCAACATTGTTGTCGCGAACCATGATCTGCATAAACCGAAACACCTCACAAAAATAACGAACGAAGCTCGCCCCGCGTCGTTTCCCGCGTGGCAAACTGCGAATCTGAAAGCCAAAAACAGGGCCGCACCCCGAAAGAGTCCGGCTCGATTGGGCGGGCCGTTAGCAAAGCGACAGCGCAAAGACAAGCAGAAAGGCCTGAAACCAACGGCAATCCGGCCCTACATTCACACAATATAGTGACACGAAGGCCACATTTCAACGCCGGGAGCCGGAGTCTGCTCTCCCTCTCCCGCAGCCCCAACGGCCTGCGCAGCACGGTCATGCGGGAAGAATTGGATTATTGCCGATTCGCCGCTAAGGCGACGCGATGCCTCATCCCTCCTTTATAGTAGCCTCGCTCTACGTGGCGTTCGGCGGCGGATTCGGCGCCTGGCTGCGATTCCTTGTGGGCCGCGCCTGGGTCGCCGCGATCGGGCCCGTGCGTGCCAGCGATTTCCCCTGGGGAACGCTTACCGTCAACGTCCTGGGCAGCCTGTTCATGGGCCTGCTCGTGGGCTGGCTCGCGCGCTTCGGCAGCCATGGCGAAGGCACCCGCCTGTTCCTTGCCGTCGGCGTGCTCGGCGGCTTCACCACGTTTTCTTCCTTCAGTCTCGACATCGTCAGCCTTGCCGAGCGCGGCCAGCTCGGGCTTGCGGCTTTCTATACCGGCATCTCCCTGATCGCCGGCGTGATGAGCCTGTTCCTTGGCCTTTCGATCATGAGGCACGTTGCATGAGTCGCCCCGAAAATAACGACATTGTCCGCCAGTTCACCGTCGGCGCCGACGATGAAGGCGTCCGCCTTGACCGCTGGTTCAAGCGGCACCTGCCGCAAGTCGGCTTCGCCACCGTATCGCGCTGGGCCCGCACCGGGCAGATCCGCGTCGACGGCAAGCGCGCCGACGTCGCCGACCGGCTGAGCGCCGGACAGGTCCTGCGCGTCCCCCCGGGCGGCGAGGTCAAGCCGGGCGGCAAGCCAGCCCGCACCCGCCGCGAGCTGACCGAGGAAGAACTGGAACTCGCCGATTCGATGGTCCTCACGCAGGACCGCGCGGCCATCGTGCTCAACAAGCCCCCGGGCCTTGCCACGCAGGGCGGCTCGGGCATGAAGCAGCACGTCGACGGCCTGCTCGACGCCTATGCGCCTGACGGCCCGCGTCCCCGCCTCGTCCACCGGCTCGACAAGGACACCTCCGGCGTCCTGCTGATCGCCCGCACCCCGGGCAGCGCCGCGTTCTTCTCCAAGCGCTTCTCCGGCCGTTCGGCGAGGAAGATCTACTGGGCTCTCGTGGTCGGCGTGCCCAGCATCTCGGACGGCATGATCGAACTCCCCCTTGCCAAACAGCCGGGCACCGGCGGCGAGAAGATGCACGTCGACGAGGAAGGGGGCCAGCCCGCGCGCACCCGCTACCGCGTGCTCGACCGCGCCGGCAACCGCGCCGCGTGGGTGGAACTGCATCCTCTGACCGGCCGCACCCACCAGCTGCGCGTGCACATGGCGGCAATCGGGCACCCGATCGTCGGCGACGGCAAGTACGGCGGGCAGGACGCCTTCCTGACCGGCACGATCAGCCGCAAGATGCACCTGCACGCGCGCCGCCTGATCATCGACCATCCCGACGGCGCCCCGCTCGACGTGACCGCGCCGCTGCCCGAGCATTTCGCCAATTCGTTGGAGCAGCTCGGCTTCGATGAGGCCGACGGCGCCGAACTGCCCGAAGCTCCGCCCGAGCCGGGCAAGGACGAGCAGAAGCGCGCGGCCAAGGCCCACTCCAAGCAGTACCGCAAGGAACGGCGCGGAGAGCGGCGCTCACGCGGGGACGGCCCGCCGCCGCGCGGCGGCAAACCGGGTGCGCGCTCGGGCAAGCCCGCCCGCCCCGGCGGCAAACCTGCGCGGCCCGGCGGAAAGCCCGGCCCCGGCAAGCCTGCCGGTGGACGGCCGACGGGAGGCCGGAGCGGCGCGAAGAAGCCCGGCGGCCCGCGAGGCAAGCGGTGAAGCTGGCCGTCTTCGACTGTGACGGCACGCTGATCGACGGACAGGCGGCGATTTGCGAGGCGATGGAAGCGACTTTCGCCGAGCACGGCCTCGCCAGTCCGCCGCGCAATACGATCCGCCGCGCCGTCGGCCTGTCGCTGCCGCAGGCGATGCGCCAGCTGCTTCCCGGCAGCGATTTCGAACAGCAGCAGGCCATGGCCGAAAGCTACAAGGCAGCCTTCCGAGCCGCACGCGCCGAAGGCCGCGTTTCGCAGCCCCTGTTCGAGGGGGTTGAGGACTGCCTGCGCACGCTCGCCGCATCGGGCTGGACGCTCGGCGTCGCCACAGGCATGTCCGACCGTGGCCTGGCGCATTGCCTTGCCAACAACGGCATAACCGACCTGTTCGTTACCCTGCAGACCGCAGATCGCCACCCTTCCAAGCCCAATCCGGAAATGCTGGAGCAGGCCCTGTTCGAAGCGGGAGCGCAGCCCGGCGAAGCGGTCATGATCGGCGATACCGGCTACGACATGCAGATGGCGCGGTCCGCCGGCACCCGCGCGGTCGGGGTCGACTGGGGCTATCACCATCCCGAAGAACTGAAGGCGGCGGGCGCCGAATGGGTCGCGGAAACCCCGGCCGAACTGCTGGCCTACCTGCTCAAATGAGCGAGCGCGATCCGGCGGCGGCCCGCTTTGCGGTGATCCAGATCGTGCGCCTGCTGGGCGTGGCCTTCGTCGTTTGCGGCATCCTCATCGCCAACGGCGCTTACCCCCTGCCCTCGTGGCTGGGCTATATCCTCATCGCCGTCGGCCTGGCCGACACCTTCATCGTCCCCAAAGTTCTCGCGCGGAAGTGGCGCACACCCAAATGAAGCGATTCTACAAGGAAGTTACCGTCGGCGAGACCGACTCAGGCTGGCGCGTCCTGCTCGACGGACGGCCGATCAAGACAGCCGGAGGCCGCACGCAAATCGTGCCCACCAGGCCCCTGGCCGAGGCGCTGGCCGAGGAATGGGCCGCACAGGGCGAAGATATCGACCCGGCCGGCTTCGTCCTGCGCGACTTGTGCGATTTTGCCATCGACGCCGTTGCCGTCGACCGCGCCGAGGCGATCCGGGGCATGGTGCCCTACGCCGAGACCGACACCCTGTGCTATCGCGCCGACCCGGAAGATGCGCTCTTCCAGCGCCAGCAGGAGGTCTGGGAACCCCTGCTCAAGAGCGCCGAGGAGCGCTGGGGCCTGACGTTCACCCGCGTTTCGGGCATCATTCACAAGCCGCAGCCGCCCCGGACCCTTGCCCGCCTGGAACAGCTTCTGGGCGAGCATGACGACTTCACCCTGGCGGGCCTGCGCATGCTCACCAGCCTCGCCGCTTCGCTCGTCATCGGCCTCTTCGCGGCCCAGCCCGATGCGGACAGCGAAACGCTGTGGCGCGCCGCCAACCTTGAAGAAGACTGGCAGATCGAGCTGTGGGGTGATGACTGGGAAGCCGCAGAGCGCCGCAAGACCCGCCTCGAGGCTTTCGAGCTGGCCATGCGCCTCACCCGGCTCGCCCGCGAAGGCTGAGGCGGGCGGCGTGAAGCTCGTCTTCAGCCGCAAGGGTTTCGACACGACAGCCGGCGGAGTGCCCTCTCCGATTCTGGGCGGCGCACCGGTCTCCCTGCCGATCCCCGCAGCGGACCGCTCTCGCACCAGCTTTGCCGAACGCGGCCTCGGCGAACTGGTGACTGCCCTAACGCGCGGGCGGATCGGCGGCGCCGACCTGTGCCATGACGACCCGATGTTCGGAGACGGGCTGTGCTGGTTCGGCCAGTGCGGCGCGGCGCAAGGCCATCTCATCAAGCACGGCGTCGGCCCGGGCGATCATTTCCTGTTCTTCGGCCTCTTCGCCGATCCCGACACGGGCGAGCGCCATCACCGCATCTTTGCCCACATGCGCGTCGAGGCCTGCGCTGCTCCCGAGGTCCTGCGACAATCCCCCTGCTGGCGCGAACCGCCAAGGCCCCATCCCCACGCCGAAGGCGAATGGCCCGCAAACAATACGATCTGGTTCGGCCCCGGCGCCACGGCACGCAGGGCCGTGGACGAATTGCGGCTGACGCAGCCGGGCGGGCCGCTCAATCTCTGGCAGGTGCCGCCATGGCTGGGAAAACGCGGCCTCACCTACCATGATCGGCCGGAACGCTGGATCGGGCGCCGAGGTCTCGATTCCGCGCGGCGCGGGCAGGAATTCGTCTGCGACATCGGCCGGGCCCGCCAGCCGCGCGCCTGGCTGGAGCGCATGATCGCCCTGATCGAAGACCAGCCCAGCGACTGAGGTTCACCGCCAAAAGAAAACCCGCTCCGGCCTGAACCGGAGCGGGCTCGCATGCTTGTGGTTGGGAGAGGCTAGAGGCGCCTCACCCTATCCTTGCCAGGCAAGGATCAGAAGCGCGCACCAAGAGCCACGACGCCAGCGTGACGGCTGAAGTCGTTCTCATAGTTGGTGTAGCGGTACTCGGTCTTCACGAAGAGCTTGTCGTTCAGAGCGTACTCGTAGCCTGCACCCAGACGCACGCCGTCGAGGTCGCCATGCGCACCGATGCCGCCGTTGACGCCCAGCTCGTCTTCGATCGCCTCGACGCTCGGGCCGTCATAAGTCACGTCGGCGCGGGCATTGGCGTAACCGGCCATCACGTAGAGCTTGCTCTGCGAGGTGATGGCGGTGCCGAAACGCAGCAGCGCGGCAACGTCGCGACCGGCTTCGAGGCACGCCTTGTCGCCAGCTTCCATTACGTCGCGGACGCAACGCTTGGTGTCGCTGTCTGCAAAGGTGCCCTGCACGCCGACGAACATGCCGCCCGCAAGTGCGAGGTCGTAGCCAGCCGAAACGCCGTAGCCAAATCCGGTGTTGGATTCGCCCTCGACCGAAACGATGTCGACGCCCGATTCAGCCTGCACCCACGCCTGAGCGTTGGCGGCGGCGGGAACGACGAACAGTGCGGCAGCGGCGCCGGCAATGGCAAACTTCTTCATGTAAAACTCCTGCATTTTCTTATCCTCCCTGCCCGGCAGAACCGGGGGGGAGGCGCCGCGTACGGAGAGGAGAAAACGCAGTCAATCCATGGAGATGAAAGGAAGTGTGACCCAAAGGAGACGTGTTGCACTGCGGCAACACGGGCATCGCGCAGCGGGGCACCGAAGTGTCGCTAAAGTGCGGATGCAATCCATTGCCAAGAAGTGTGACAGAACATTGCGAAGAATTATTTCGCCCCCACCTCTTTTCATAAGAGGAGGCGTCCCCATGGACTGCACATTACTGCAACCGCGCTTGAAATTTTGTCAATTCAGGCTTCGAAATACGCATTCCAGCCCGGGTGTAGCGCCGTCGATCAGCCTTCCTTGACCCACTGCGCGACCTGCCGGGCCACGTCGTTCGCGGCCTGGTTCAGCGCGGGACCGACCCAGTCGGCCTTCGGCTCGACGTTGTTGACCACGGATTCGAAGCGGCGCGTGACGATTTCACCACCGGGTTCACGGCGCATGGCGTCGAAGCGGACCACGACGGAACTGCTCGGGGCATCATAGCCCATGTTGAGCAGGCGGCCGCCGATCAGCGTCTTGCCGGTCACTTCGAAATCGCCGCCTTCGACCACCAGCTTGCCGGTTTCGGCTCGCAGCGTTTCGGCAAGCAGGTTGCGGAACTGGCGGGTGGGCTTTTCGATCCACGAAGCGTCCTTGAGATAGGCAACGCTGGATTCGTTGATCTGGACCGGCACGCGCATGACATCGAGGCTGCGGTCGGCCTCGGGATCGAGCACGACGATGGCATCGCTGAGCTGGCCGCTGGCCGTCGCCCCGGCCGGAGCGCTGACATCGGGCGTGAGCTTGATCAGCTGTTCGGGCACTTTCGCACCGAGGCTGATGCATCCCGGCAGCGCCAGACAGGCTGCCGCGATCACCGCCCCGCGCCATGCGCCGGACTTGCGCCAACCGCTCATCGCATTTCCCATCCTGAATTCCGTCATGGCTTGTAGTCCGGCAGTTTCTGGCCCTTGAGCAGCGCACCTGCGCCCTGCTCGTCGATCTTCTCGGTCACGTTGCGCAGCGCCTTGCTCGTCGCGCGAAGGTCACGGATCGCGGCTTCTGCGGCGGGCAGGGTCTGCTGGGAGACCTGGCGCAGCGCGGGCTGGGCCGTCTCCATCGTCTTGTCGAGCTGGTCCATCGACTTCTGCGCGGAATTGAGCGTGGCGCGCAGCTGCGCCGCCAGCGAATTGCCCTCGCTGCCGAGCAGAGAGTCCGCCTTGGTCGCCACGCCCTCGAATGCGGCGAGAGTCTTGGTCGCCTGATCCAGGGTACCCTGCAGTTCGCCCACGGTCGCCTCGATCTGCGGCGTGGCGCGCGACAGGTCGCGGGTCATCTTGTCGGTATTGCTCAGGATGCCGGTGATCGAACGCCGGTTCTCTTCGGAGAGAAGCTGGTTGAGGCTTTCGGTCAGGGTGGCGAGACGTTCCAGCAACAGCGGCGCGTTGGAGAGGATCTCGCCCAGGCCGCCGCGCTTGGTCGGGATGACCGGCACCCCCTCGGGGCCCGGCTCGGTCAGCATCGGGGCACCCTTGACCGCGCCTTCGAGCTGGACGTCCGAAACGCCGGTGAAACTGCCCTGGATCGTCGCGGTCGTGCCCACCGTCACCGGGACCTTCTCGTCCACCTTGATGCGCACGCGAATGAAGCTGGGATCCTTGGGCCACAGCTCGATCTGCGAGATCTGCCCCACGGGAACACCCGCGTAGTTGACCTCGGACCCCTTGGCGAGCCCGTCCACCGACTGCTTGAAGAAGATGTCGTACTCGTTGCGCTCGCCTTCATTGAGGCGGGCAATCCAGATGATGAAGGCCGCCAGCAGCGCCAGCAGCACCAGCGTGACGGCTCCGACCCAGACATTGTTGGCGCGCGTTTCCATGTCCCGTGCCTATGCCCCCGCTTTTCCGGACTTGTCCATGGTCTGCCCTTCGCCCCTTTCGGTCTTCTCTTCATCAACGAGCCCTGACCCTGCATGTTCCGGGTGCACTTCGGGATCGTCCTTGGCCGCCAGTGCGGCGCGGCCGCGCGGGCCGTTGAAATATTCCTGGATCCACGGGTGATCGAGCGCCAGCAGTTCGGGAATCGTCCCGCAGGCGATCACCTGCTTGTCCGCCAGCACCGCCACGCGGTCGCAGATCGCGTAAAGCGTATCGAGGTCGTGCGTGATGAGGAAGACCGTAAGGCCCAGCGTTTCCTTCAGTTCACGCGTCAGCTTGTCGAAAGCGGCCGCGCCGATCGGGTCGAGGCCCGCGGTAGGCTCGTCAAGAAACAGCAGCTCGGGATCGAGCGCAAGCGCACGGGCCAGGCCGGCACGCTTCCTCATCCCGCCCGAAAGCTCGTTGGGATACTTGTAGGCCGCATCCTCGGGCAGGCCCGAGAGCTTGACCTTGAAACGGGCGATCTCCTCGCGCAGCTGGTCGGAGATCTCCGGGTAGAACTGCTTGAGCGGGACCTCTACGTTTTCGCCCACGGTCAGCGTCGAGAACAGCGCGCCGCCCTGGAACAGCACGCCCCAGCGCGAACGGATGTCGATCTCGTCCTCGTCGTCGGCATGTTCCATGTCATGGCCGAGCACGGTGACGGTGCCCGCGGTAGGCCGCTGCAAGCCGATGATCGAGCGCATCAGCACCGACTTGCCGGTGCCCGAGCCGCCGACGACGCCGAGAATCTCGCCCTTGCGGACTTTCAGCGAGAGATCCTCGTGGATCACGTGCTCACCGAAGGCGTTGCGCAATCCTTCGACCTGGATCGGATATTCCTGTGCCTCGCTCATTTCCAGCCGATCTCCGTGAAGAAGATCGCGAAGAAAGCGTCGAGGACGATGACGGTGAAGATCGCGGTGACGACTGCCTGGGTCGTGCGGCTGCCCACTTCCTCGGCATTGGTGGTCACCTGCATGCCCTGGTAGCAGCCCGCCAGCGCGACGATCAGCGCGAAGACCGGGGCCTTGAGTACGCCGATCCACACGTCGGTGATCGGGACAACGGACTGGGTGCGCTGCAGGAAGGTCCAGAACGGAATGTCGAGCGCGAAGTTCGAGATGAAGGCGCCGCCGATGATCGCGAGGATCGCCGACCAGAAGCCGAGCAGCGGCATCATGATCATCGAGGCCAGCACGCGCGGCACCACCAGCGCTTCCATCGGCGAGACGCCGATCGTGCGCATGGCGTCGACTTCTTCGGTCAGCTTCATCGTGCCGATCTGCGCCGCAAAGGCCGAACCGGAGCGGCCCGCGACCATGATCGAGGTCATCAGGATGCCCAGCTCGCGCATCGACAGGCGGCCGGTCAGGTTGATGGTATAGATCTCCGCGCCGAACTGGGAGAGCTGCACTGCGCCCTGCTGGGCAATGACGATGCCGATCAGGAAGCTCATCAGGCTGATGATCCACAGCGAGTTGATGCCCACGTACTGCATGTGGTGAACCAGCGACTTGACCCGCAGCCGCGAGGGATGGCGGATGATCGTGCCCAGGGTCATGATCAGCTCGCCGAGGAAGGCCACCGCCCTCATCGCCCCGCGGGCCCAGTTGGTCACGACCTCGCCGAATTCGCCTACCGTGCGGCGCAGCAGGGGCGCCTGCGGCTCAAGCTCGGCCTCCTCACCCTCGATGCTGCCGATCGCCGCGAACAGGCGCCGGGCCTGTTCGCTTTCATTGACGATGGCAACGCCGCGACGGTCCGCGAAGCGCGAGACCAGCCACGCACCGGTGGTATCGATGTCGGTAATGCCGGCCAGGTCGATCCGCTGGAAATGCCCGTCGACAGCCTCGAGCTTGTCCTCGAGATCGCCCAGCGAATGCACGCGCAGTGGTCCCTGCAGCGCCAGCGTAGGAACACCGCCTTCGTCGCTTTCCGACAGAGTGAATTCAGCCCATTCCCGCATGTGCGCTCGTATTGGGGGAAAAACCGTGGACCGGCAAGAGGTTCCCCGGCTGCGACGAATTGTTCGCCGCGACGTCGATCCCTTGCTTTCGCAGGGCCGTGCGGCGAAACAAAGGCACGGACCCGCGAGAGGCCGCACTGGCAACTTGCGCGACTTGCCCAGCACTGGCAAAGCGCCGCGCCATGACCGACCAGAATCCCGCGCCTGCGCTCGACAAGACTTTCGACCCCGCCCCGATCGAGGCGAAGTGGTATTCCCACTGGGAAGACAACGGCCTGTTCCGCCCGGAGCGCCCGGACGCGCAGCCGTTCACCATCGTCAATCCGCCGCCGAACGTCACCGGTTCGCTGCACATCGGCCACGCGCTCGACAACACGCTGCAGGACATCGTGATCCGCTACGAGCGCCTGCGCGGCAAGGACGCGCTGTGGGTGGTGGGCACCGATCACGCCGGCATCGCCACGCAGATGGTGGTCGAGCGCCAGATGGAAGCGAAACAGGACAAGCGCACCAACTATTCGCGCGAAGCCTTCGTCGACAAGGTCTGGGAATGGAAGCACGAAAGCGGCGGCACCATCACCCGCCAGCTGCGCCGCCTGGGCTGCTCGATGGACTGGAGCCGCGAGCAGTTCACGATGGACCCGCACTTCACCAGGGCGGTCGTGAAGGTCTTCGTCGATCTCTACAACCAGGGCCTGATCTACCGCGACAAGCGGCTTGTGAACTGGGACCCCAAGCTCAAGACCGCGATCTCCGACCTCGAGGTCGAGACGCGCGAGTTGCAGGGCGGTTTCTGGCACTTCAAGTACCCGCTGGCCGACGGCGTCACGCTGGCGAACGGGCAGGACTACATCGAGGTCGCCACCACGCGCCCCGAAACGATGCTGGCCGACATGGCCGTGGCCGTCCATCCCGAGGACGAGCGCTACAAGGCCGTCATCGGCAAGGAGATCCTCCAGCCGATCACCGGCCGCCGCTTCAAGGTGGTGGGCGACGAACACGCCGATCCGCAGCTGGGCTCGGGCGCGGTGAAGATCACGCCGGGCCATGACTTCAACGACTTCGAAGTCGGCAAGCGCGCCGGGATCAAGCCTGTGGACATGCTCAACATGTTCGATGCCGAAGCCAACGTGGTGCAGACCGCGGATGGCCTGATCCCCGAAAAGTACCTTGGCATGGAGCGCTTCGCTGCGCGCGATGCCGTGGTGGCCGAGATGAAGGAACTGGGCTTCCTCATCCCCCACGTCACCAGGGACAAGGAAGGCAACGAAGTCCTTCACGACGCCGAGCCGCGCACGATCCAGACCCCCTTCGGCGACCGCGGCGGCGTGGTCATCGAACCCTGGCTGACCGACCAGTGGTACGTCGATGCCGAAACGCTGGCCCAGCCCCCGCTCGAGGCAGTGCGTTCGGGCAAGATCGAGATCGTCCCCAAGACCTGGGAAAAGACCTTCTTCAACTGGATGGAGAACATCCAGCCGTGGTGCGTCAGCCGCCAGCTCTGGTGGGGTCACCGGATTCCGGCGTGGTATGCCGAGGACGGCGAAGTCTATGTCGCCGAGACCGAAGAAGAAGCGCAGGCGCTGGCCGGCAACAAGAAGCTGACCCGCGACGAGGACGTCCTCGACACGTGGTTCTCCTCGGCACTGTGGCCTTTCGCCACACTGGGCTGGCCGGACGAGGACGCGCCGCTGCTCAAGAAGCACTACCCCAACGACCTGCTCGTTTCCGGCTTCGACATCCTGTTCTTCTGGGATGCGCGCATGGCGATGCAGGGCATCCACTTCATGAAGGAAGTGCCGTGGAAGCGGCTCTACCTGCATGGCCTCGTGCGCGCGGCGGACGGGCAGAAGATGTCCAAGTCCAAGGGCAACGTCGTCGACCCGCTCGGCCTGATCGACAAGTACGGCGCCGACGCGCTGCGCTTCTTCATGTCGGCCATGGAAAGCCAGGGCCGCGACGTGAAGATGGATGAAAAGCGCGTCGAGGGTTACCGCAACTTCGCGACCAAGCTGTGGAACGCGGCCCGCTTCTGCCAGAGCAACGGCATCGGCGCCTCGACCTCGGTAGAGGCCCCGGCGGCCACCACGGCAGTCAACAAGTGGATCATCGGCGAAGTCGTCGAGACCCTGGCCGAACTCGACAAGGCCATGGCCGAGCTGCGCTTCGACGCGGCGGCGAACACCATCTACCACTTCGTCTGGGACCAGTTCTGCGACTGGTACATCGAACTGGTGAAGGGCAACTTCGACGCGGAGACCAAGGCCGTCGCCGGTTGGGTGCTCGACCAGATCCTTGTCATGCTTCACCCCTTCATGCCCTTCGTGACCGAAGAGCTGTGGAGCAAGATGGGCGAGCGCGGCAATTACCCGCTGATCACCGCAAAGTGGCCCGCCCCGAACGCCGCGGTCGACGGCGCCGCCAAGGCCGAGGTCGAGTGGCTGATCGCGCTGATCGGCAACCTGCGCGGCGCCAAGGCTGAACTCGGCATCGCGCCGGGCGCGCGCCTGACCGCCTACCTCGCCGATCCCAGCGAGGCGACAAGGGCCATCGTCGGGCGCAACGGCGCGGCGATCGACCGCCTTGCCCGCCTCGATGCGATCCACTTCGAAGCGGCTCCGGCAGGCGCACTGCTGCAAGTCGGCGCCGGCGATGCGATGCTGGCGATCCCGCTGGAAGGCGTGATCGACATCGCGGCGGAAAAGGCCCGCCTCGAAAAGGCGCTGGCCGCCTCGCAGAAGGAAGCCAAGTCGCTGGAAGGCCGCCTCTCGAACCCCAAGTTCGTCGAAAAGGCCAAGCCCGAGGCGGTCGAGAAGGCCCGCGGCGACCATGCGCACCACACCGCCGAAGCCGAGCGCCTTGCGGCGGCACTGGCGCGCCTGGGGTAAGCCTGGCGCATTTGGGCTTCGACAGGCTCAGGGCGGGCCTGTCGAAGCCCACGCAGCGCACCAGCCCACCCTGACTTCTGCGTTTCCTACATGGGCCGGGTCTGTCACTGTGCCGCCATGCCCTCCCCTCGAAACCACTGCAAAACAGGTGTAATCAGCATAGCCCACCAGGCGGAGCCAACTGCACCTGGACTGTGTAAACCGTGTAAACCTGTCGGAAGCGAAACCCGCACGCGATGCCCCTGATCCTTGCCACGACCACGCCGGGTGAGCCGGAAATCTTCGCTTCGCTGCAGGGCGAAGGTGCGTCGATGGGACGACCGAGCACCTTCGTGCGGCTCTCGCGCTGTAACCTTGCCTGCCAGTGGTGCGATACGGCCTACACCTGGCGTTTCGAGGGCGACAACCGTCCGCACAGCGACGACGTCGCCTTCGAGCGCAAGGCCAACCAGCTCACACTGGAGGAAGCCGACGTCGCGGCGCGGGTGGCCGCCCTGCACCCGGATCGCCTGGTGCTGACAGGCGGCGAGCCGCTGCTGCAGGGCCCTGCACTGGCCCGGCTCGTTACCGAGCTGGATGCGCTGCGCCCCGGCATGCATGTCGAGGTCGAGACCAACGGCTCGGTTGCCCCCCATGCCGCGCTCGATCCAATGATCCACCAGTTCAATGTCAGCCCGAAGCTCGCCCACAGCGGCAACCCGGCGGACCTCGCGCTGATCCCCCAGCGCCTCGCGGCATGGTCGGCCGATCCGCGCGCCTTCTTCAAGTTCGTGATTGCCGCTCCGGAAGATCTTCAGGAAGTGCTGGCCCTCCAGCAGACTTACGCGATCCCCGGCGAGCGCATCTTCCTGATGCCGGAAGGCCGGTCGAGCGAGGTTGTGCGCCAGCGCTCAGCATGGCTCGCGGACCTTTGCCTGGACAATGCCTTGCGCTTTACCGACCGACTTCACATTCACCTCTGGGGCGACACGCGCGGAACATGAGCGAAGCAATACCAATGGAAGCCGAGGCCCTTGCCGAAGGGGCCCCGGGCAAGCATGAGCGCGGCGACCTCACGCAAGGTCCGATCCTGCGCACCCTGCTGCTGTTCTCGGTTCCGATGCTGCTCTCCAACGTGCTGCAGACCCTCAACGGTTCGATCAACACGATCTGGGTCGGGCGGCTGCTGGGCGAAAGTGCGCTGGCGGCAACGGCCAATGCCAATCTCGTGATGTTCCTGGTGATTGCGGCGACCATCGGCCTGGGCATGGCGACCACCGTGCGCATCAGCCAGCGCTTCGGCGCGCGCGACTTGCAGGCCGTTCGGGCGACTTTCGGCACCGGCCTTGGCCTTTGCATGGCGCTCGCCGCGGTGACCGGTACGCTGGGCTGGTTCTTCTCGCCCGCCCTGCTTCATGCCCTTGGCACGCCCCAGGCCAGCGTGCAGGAGGCGCTTTCCTACTTGCGCGTGATCTTCGTCACCGTGCCTTTCGGGGTCATGTCGATGATCATCTCGATGGCCCTGCGCGGTGTGGGCGATTCCAAGACGCCGCTCAACGCCATGATCCTGACGGTGATGCTCGACATCGTGCTCAATCCGCTGCTGATCATGGGCCTGGGACCGGTGCCTTCGCTGGGCATCGCCGGGTCGGCCATGGCGACAGCCTTCGCCAACTTTTCCGGCACCATGTTCCAGATCCGCCAGATCTACCGCAAGGACTTGCCGCTGCGGCTGCGCGGGGCGGAGTTGCGCTATGTCATCCCGCGGCGTGAGGAGCTGGGCTACATCATCACCAAGGGCTTGCCGATGGGCACGCAGATGCTCCTGTTCTCGTCCGCCGGTGTGATCATGATCGGGCTGGTCAACCGCGAGGGCCTGAATGCCGCCGCCGCCTACGGGGCCTCGCTGCAGCTCTGGAACTACCTGCAGATGCCTGCGCTTGCGGTGGGGTCGGCGGTCAGCGCCATGGTGGCCCAATCGCTGGGAGCGGGCAACCACGCGCGGGTCGGACAGGTCACGCGCGCGGGGATGCTGTGCAACCTGGTGATGACCACTGCACTCGGGGCGATAATCGTGCTGGCCGACCACCCGCTGCTGGCCCTGTTCCTGGGCAGCGACAGCCCGGCGATGCCGATTGCCGAGCGCATTCAGCTGATCTGCACCTGCGCCTTCCTGTTCATGTCGGTGACGATGATCCTGTCGGGCACGATGCGCGCCTACGGCGCCGTTGTCGGGCCGCTGGTGATCATGGCGGTTGCGCTCTACCCGGCGCGCCTCGGCTTCTACTATGCGCTCTACCCGAAGATCGGCGGAGATGCCGTCTGGTGGGCCTTCCCGGTAGGGGGCCTTACTTCGCTGCTGCTGACCTTCGCCTACTATTCGAAGGGCAACTGGCGCCGCGCCTTCAAGGGCTGACCGGCACCGGTCAGCGGGGGCCTAGCGGCCCTGGGCGCGCCAGCGCAGGACGGTGCGCTGGACCATCTCCTCTTCCCCGCCGCTGGTGTTCCACAGCTGGGTGAAGGACGGGTCGTCCGATGCGGGGCGCTTGAATTCCTCGAGGTCGTCGAAGGAGACGCGGATCGGGATCGAGACGCCCTCACCGCAGATGATGCACTCCCGGTTGCGCAGGGCCGGGATGGAATCGAGGAAGCCGCGCGCGCCTTCCGGCATCGCCGCGCGCACGAAAGCCTGGTCGCGGTCGTTGTTGAGGCGCATCGAGATGATCGTGCCGCACTGCGACAGCACGCCTTCGGCCAGGTCTGACGGACGCTGTGTGATCAGACCGAGCGAGATGCCGTACTTGCGGCCCTCCTTGGCGATGCGCGAAAGGATGCGCCCGACCGAGGAACCGTCGGCGTTCTTCTCGTTGGGAACGTAGCGGTGCGCTTCTTCGCAAACGAGCAGGATCGGGCGGGTTTTTTCCTCCCGCGACCAGATCGCGAAGTCGAAGACGAGACGGCTCAGGACAGCGACGACTGTCGAAGTGATGTCCGAAGGCACGCCCGAGACGTCGATGATCGAAATCGGCCGCCCGCGCGAAGGCAGGCGGAACAGCGTCGAGATGAAGTCCGCCATCGTATCGCCGACGAGCATGCCCGAGAACATGAACTGGTAACGCGGATCGCCCTTCAGCTCATCGAGCTTGTTGCGGATGCGCATGTAAGGCGCGCTGGAGTGGCCCTTGTCGAGCTTGCCCATCGCGTTGCTGATGATGTTGCCAAGGTCCGAGAGCAGGTAGGGGATCGGCGAATCGACGGTGATCTTGCCCATCTGCTCGGCGAGCCGGTTCTTCGAACGCGCCTCGAGCAGGCACTTGCCGAGGATTTCGGCGTCGAGCTGGCGGTCGTCGCCGCGCGAAGTCAGCAGGACTTCGCAGTGCTCCTCGAAGTTCATCAGCCAGTAGGGCATCTGCAGGTTGGAGACATCGAGGATCACCCCGGTGCTGCGGAACGCCGCGGAATATTCGCCGTGCGGGTCGACCATGATGATATGGCCTTCGGGCGCATGCTCGCAGATCCGGTGCAGGATCAGTGCCGCGCTGGTCGACTTGCCGGTACCGGTTGAACCGAGCAGGGCGAAGTGCTTGCCCAGCATCGCATCGACATAGAGCCCGGCGCGAATGTCTCGGGTCGGATAGACGTTGCCGATCTGGATCGCGCTGCGTCCGTCGCTGGCATAAATTTGCCGCAGGTCCTCGCTGGTCGCGGAATAGACCGGCGCGCCGGGGACCGGGAAGAAGGTAACGCCGCGGCGGAAGCTGTGAATGCGCCCGGTAAGGCGCTCTTCCTCACCCTCGCCCAGGAAATCGGCGTCGGCGACGATACCGCCGGGGACCGCATTGTCCTGCTTCTGGTTGCGTACGCTGGCAAGCAGCCAGCCATTGCCGACGCGGATCTTGATCTGGCTGCCGACCTGCCCGGACAGGGCGACGGTGGGATCGGGATCCTGCGAAGACAGGGAAAGTTTCTCGAGATCGAACGCGATGCGCGTTCCGGCACCTGCTACTTCCAGGACCACGCCAATCGGCTCAGCCGTGCTCTTGCGCGTCACGGGTTTGAATGACCCATCGACGTTTCGCTCAGCAGGAGTTGCACGCTCAAACTCATCGATACGCATCTGATCCATCAAGCACCTGGAAAGCCGCCAAGGATCTTG
This sequence comes from Novosphingobium pentaromativorans US6-1, assembly GCF_000767465.1. NCBI lineage: Bacteria > Pseudomonadati > Pseudomonadota > Alphaproteobacteria > Sphingomonadales > Sphingomonadaceae > Novosphingobium > Novosphingobium pentaromativorans. Next base: position 3,432,379 of record NZ_CP009291.1, on the reverse strand, counting down.
GTTTCTAGGTCTGTCGAGTTAATTTCCGGCTAAAATGCACACACGATTGCATCGACGCACAGGGACGCCTCTTGCAGGCGCCAGCCAACCTGGGATCAGATCAGTGCGAACAGGCGGCCTGCAAGCCAGCCCATGCCTACCGAGACGAAAACGGCGAGCAGTCCATAGACGAAGCCGTAGTTATCCGAGAAATTCGCCACGGCGCGCTCGAAGCCAAGCTTGCGCACCTCAACTTCGCTCGAGGCCGAGGCGACCACACGGCCCCTCGATATCGCAAACGTTTCAGCGGTATAGGTACCGATCGGCACGCTGGACGGCAGGTCGATGCGCGCCTGATAGAGCACCTGTTCGCTCACCTTCACGCTGCCCTCGCTTTCACGATAGAGGCCATGCTTCTGGTTCAGTTCCACAAGCCCTGCCGAAAACCGCGACTGCTCTTCCGGATTGATCGCCCCAATGGGTGAAAGCTGCAGCCACTGAAGGCCCAGTTCGTAGATGGCGGCGGTCTTGTCGTCGACGATTTCGGAGATGGGGCGTGTCGAAGCGATCGCATAGTAGGACGGAGCGGAGCGGAATTCGGTACTTGCCGCATTGATCCAGATCCCGGCGACTTTCTGCTTCTCGCGCAGGACGATCGACTGAGTCGGCCCCTTGAGAACGACGACGATGTCATAGTCCTGCGCCGCGCGGGAGCCTTCCGGCGTCAGGATCGCTCCGAAGAGGAGCAGTTCGGTGCCGGTGAAGCCTTGCTGGAGATCGACTTCGTGCTGCGAGACTTCGGGCACGAGGATCGGATCGCGGGCTCCCGACAGCAGGAACAGCGCCATCAGCGCGCACAGCGACGCCCGCAGGCGCTTCACAGCGGCGCCATCGTGTAGATGTCGTCAGGCCGGTATCCCAGCCCGAGCGCCATGCGCGCCGCAACCACGAGGACGATGATGGCCAGCACGAGGCGCAGTTTCACCGGGCTCGCCTTCTGCGCGAACTGCGCACCCAGCTGCGCGCCCGTCACCGAGCCGAACAACAGCAGCGAGGCGAGGACAATGTCGATCGCGTGGGTCGTGAGGGCGTGCATCATCGTCGTCGCCATCGTCACGAACAGGATCTGGAACAGCGACGTACCGACCACGACATTGGCGCTCATGCCCAGGATGTAGAGCATCGCCGGCACGAGGATGAAGCCGCCGCCGATACCCATGAGCATCGTCAGGATGCCCGTGCCAATGCCAAGCAGGAGCGGCGCAAGCGGCGAAATGTAGAGCCCGGATCGATAGAAGCGCCAGCGCATCGGCAGGCTTGCGACCATCGGGTGGTGGCGCCGCTTCTTCGCCGCCATAGAGACGCCGCTGCGCTCTGCCCGGATCGACTGGATGCTCTCTTTCGCCATCAGGCCGCCGATCGAACCGAGCAGGAGGACGTAGAGAATGTTGATGACGGTATCGATCTGGCCGAGCTGGGCGAGCAGGTTGAACAGCAAGGCACCGATCCCGGTGCCGATGATGCCGCCCGCGACCATGACTGCGCCCATCTGGTAATCCACCCCGCCGCGCCGGGTATGCGCAAAGACCCCCGACACGCTTGCACCGGTCACCTGGCTGGCAGCCGATGCCGCGGCGACCGTGGGCGGTATGCCGTAGAAGATCATCAGCGGCGTCGTCAGAAATCCGCCGCCCACACCGAAGATCCCCGAAAGGAGGCCGGTGATCGCGCCAAGGCCGACGATGATCAGGCCGTTGACCGATAGATTGGCGATGGGAAGATAGACGTCCATTACTGCTATCTCGCTACCGCAGCGTGGCGGCGGAGAAAAGCAGCGATTCAGAAACCTGCGGAAAGAGTCACGGCCGGACCGGAACCGGGATTGGCATTGCCCAGGAACCGGAAGCGCCAATCGAACGCAAGGCGGCCGAACGCTCCCCTGCCCAGCGGCGCGGAAACGGTCGCCGAAGGTCCGAAGTCGAGTCGACCAGCCCCTTTCTGGACGCCGCCCCACAGGCCCAAGCCAAGCCTTGCATCGTACCGTCCGACAGAAAGCAGGGCGCGATCGGCCCGCAATTGTCCATCGGCAAAGGCAGTTGCGAACTTTCCGCCGACGTAGCCCGCCTGGCCATAAGCCTCTGCCCGCATCCCCATAGCCAGTTCAAAGGGTTGAAGCTCCGTCACGGCCATGGCGACGGGCTGGAACCTGCGCCGACCGATATCGTCGGTCAGCCGCCCTTCCAGCGCACCGACTATCGGCACGGACGGAACGGGTCGCGCGGAAAGACCCAATGCCGCCGAGGTCTGCCGCACCGCTCCAAGGGTCGAAGTCGATCGGAGATAGGCGGTGGGCCGGTGGTCGCTGCTCGGTGCGATACGATAGCGCAGCACTGCACCCGCCTGACTCGCCCCATAAGTCGCAGGCAAGGCCCCCGCTGCGAGCGCGGTATCGCCGCTCGAGCGCAGCAGCGCCCAGGCATCCCCCGACCAGCGCTTCGGGCCGGTCTCCTGCGGCGATTGCGGGTCGGCCACAGCTTTGATCTTCCCGGTAATCGCGCCCCTGCCTGACGTCACGCTTGAACCGACGGCTGAAGGGGGTTCAGGCTGAACCGCGAGACCGGCTCCGGGCATATGCTGGCCGGCTTCGCCCAACAGCAGACCGGATCCGTGCATCGACGCCATTCGATCTGCCGCCAGGTCGGCAAGGTCCCAGTTGCCCGGTGACCACGTCGGTGCGCCGCGGATCGGCTCAGGAATGCTTCGAGCGACCTGCCCGCGACCGGGCGATGCCGCGCCCGGTGCCGATACGGCTGCGAGCCGCAGGGGATGGGATTCGGCGCGAGGGCGCCCGCCTCCGGGCAACGATTGCGGCCCGATCGACCTGTCGAACCGGAATTGACCATCCTTTGCCGCACTTGCCGGCCGATGGAGGGTCTCGCTCGCCACCGCCTCCTGGATCAGAACAGGTGGTTCCCAGGTCAAGGCCCGGCCGCCGATCCAGCCCCCGGCGAGCGCCAGCAGCGCGACCAGCGGTTGCCCGCGAACCTGCGTAGGGCCGCTCACCGAGCAGCTCCCAAGGGTTTCGAAGCATGGGCCGGGTGCACGTCGTGCCGGGTCTTGTCCCAGGTAACCGCCTCCCCGCGAAGGGTGCGGATATAGCGCATGAGCGCGCGGCGACCTGCAACGATCGTGATAAAGTTGGCAACCGGGATGCGCAGCACCGCGCGCAGGCCTTCCAGGGCGCCGTATTCGCGAGCGGTGAAGACGAAACGGACAAACGCGCGCCACAGTGAACTGGCAAGGCACAGCAGCAGCATGATCTTCAATGCCGGCGACATCGCCAGTTGCGAGTGCCATCCGGCAAGGCGCAAGACGCCGAACACGCCTTCGATCACGAGCAGGATGTAGCCTGTGCCCAGAACGAAAGCGGTGAGCGGTCCGCGCCTGTCGCGCAAGGCCATCCAGAAATCGGCAAAGCCCCGGTCCCACCCCAGGCGGTCCCAGCCCTGGAACGCGATACCGTGAATCCAGCGCGTCTTCTGACGCACTGCATCCTCAAGTCGCGAGGGAAAATAGGCGCGTGTGGCAACGAGTTGGCCTTCGGCATCGCGGGCACGCAGGAAACGGGAGCGCCCCCCTTCCCGCCGCACCAGCAAGCCCAGTTCGTAATCCTCGGTCAGGCATTCCGAGGCAAATGGCCCCGGCCCGCCCTCCGCATGGCGATACCCGGCGATCCGGGCGATCATCTCGCGCGAGAAGCCACAGGCTACGCCGGCTGCCGGAATGGCCGCGCCCAGAGCATTACGTACGACCAGCGATTTGGCATGGGATTCGGTGAATTCGTCCGCGTAGTGGCCGCCAATCCATGGCGACCCCGGTTGCGGCTCGGGCCAGACCGGCAACTGCACGAAGTCCGCGTCCGACAGTGCGCCATCGATGACAGCAAGCTCCGCCGGGTGGACCATGTCCTCGGAATCGTGCAAGACTATGCTCTTGAAGCGGTATCCGTACCGTCGCTCGTCGTCACACAAGGCGGTGTAGAGGCGGTTCAGGCAATCTGCTTTGGTCGTCGGTCCGGCATTGTGGTGGATCACGATCCTGACGCGCGGATCATTGCCGGCACCTGCCATGGCTGCCGAAATCGTGGCTGGATCATTCCCGTAACAGCCGACATAGAGGATGAATTCAGCTTGCTTCCAGACCGAGAGGGCATGGTGGATGGTATGGCCGATGACCTGCTCTTCCTGCCAGGCGGCGATGAACACTGCAGCACGCCCGCCCAGCGGCGCCGCGGCGGCTTCCCGGCTGACGTATCCCGCACAGGCGCGCCCGGTCAGCCGCAGCCAGATCCAGCACAGATCGACGGCAATGTCATCGATGGCCCCGAGCAGAAACCAGAACGCCGCGAACAGCATAAGTTCCTGTTCAACAAGTTGCAGGACTGTAATGACTGGCCTTACGGCTTCAATCCAATCCAAATTTTCCCCCAATCGCATCAATACCTGTCAAATCTTGTTCAAGAGATTTAACGAAGTATTTGAATGCAAACCTGACCAGAAAGCCTGACAGTAGCCGAATTATGAGCCTGAAAAGACATTTCGCCAACAATCTGGCGCGCGCTTTCACAAAGTTAATGGGCGGTGAAGCATCGGCAGGTATCCTGCTGATCATTGTCACCGCACTCGCACTTACTGCGGCCAACTCACCGCTGGCGCACGATTACCATTACTTGTTCCATCATGAACTCAGCTGGACGCCAATCGCCAAGCTCGACAGCCTGCACATGTGGATCAACGATGCGCTGATGGCGATTTTCTTCTTCGTCGTCGGCCTGGAGATCAAGCGCGAGATCCTTGATGGCGAGCTTTCGAGTGCCGCCAAGCGTCGACTTCCGGTCCTGGCCGCCGCAGCCGGCATGATCGCCCCGGCCCTGATCTATCTGGCGGCAGCAGGGAGCGGTCAGCCGATGCAGCGCGGTTGGGCGATTCCCGCGGCGACGGACATCGCCTTCGCAGTGGGCGTCCTCGGCCTGCTCGGCAATCGCATCCCGCCCTCGCTGCGCCTCTTCCTGCTCACGGTGGCCATTGTCGACGACCTGGGCGCTGTCGTCATCATCGCGCTGTTCTATACCGCGCAGATCAAGATGATGTGGGGCGTGGGCGCGCTGATCCTGCTCGCGGGACTGATCCTTGCGAACCGCCGCGGCGTCCATCACCTGTGGGTCTACATGCTGCTGGGCCTGGGACTGTGGTACTGCGTGCTCAACACCGGCATTCACGCCACGATTGCCGGCGTCGTGCTGGCCTTCACGATTCCGCTCAAGCCCCTTTATCGCGGAGACAGCATGCTGCTCCGCCTCGAACACGCACTGGTCCCATGGAACAGCTATGTAATCGTTCCGCTGTTCGGATTTGCGAACGCCGGTGTAGCCCTGAGCGGGATCGGCCTCGACGGCCTGCTCGATCCGGTTCCGTTCGGCGTCGCGCTCGGACTGTTCATCGGCAAGCAGATCGGCATTTTCGCCGCGATCGTCATTGCCGACAGGCTGGGCTTCGCACCGCGTCCGGCCGGGGCCTCCTGGGTCCAGTTGTGGGGCATGGCCGTGCTGTGCGGAATCGGCTTCACCATGAGCCTGTTCATCGGCGCTCTGGCCTTTCCCAAGTATCCGCTTCTGATCGAAGAGGCGAAACTCGGTGTCCTGGTCGGATCGCTGTTCTCTGCCCTGCTCGGATACACGATCCTGCGCTTCGCCAAGTCGCCTTCGCCAGGCGCTGCCTGACTGCGTGCGCCGGCCCGCAAGCGTGGGCCGGCGCCTCGCTATGCCTTTCGCTTACCAGCTGCCGACGTTCGGCATGCTTGCCCAAGGCTCAGCCGGCTCGAGCCGGCCGCCGTCCTGCAACAGCTCGATGGAGATTTCGTCCGGCGTGCGCACGAAAGCCATATGGCCATCGCGCGGTGGTCGGTTGATCGTTACGCCCGCATCCATCAACCGCTGGCAGGTCTCGTAGATATTGTCGACGCTGAAGGCGAGATGTCCGAAGTTGCGGCCGCCGGTATATTCTTCCTGCGATCCATCCTCGCCGGGCCAGTTATAGGTCAGCTCGACCTCGGCCTCTTCCTGTCCCGGCGCGGCCAGGTAGATCAGGGTGAACCGCCCCTGCTCGCTCGAGAATCGGCGGGTCTCCTTCAGGCCGATCAGTTCGAAGAAGCGGATCGTTGCGTCCGGATCGCTGACCCGGACCATGGTGTGGAGGTACTTGAGCACGAATATTCCTTCAGTTCATCGCTGACATGAAACGGTTCATCGCAGATAAAGCCAGGCATCGGCAAGAATGCACGGCCAAGAGGGAGACCTGCGATGACTGAGCATAGCCCAGATAATGCCCCCCGCTCCACCGGGTTCTTCGCCCAGACGACGACGAAGCGATGGTTGGCCAGTTCCACCATATTGGCGATCGGCATGATCGTCGGCGGTTTCGGCCTTGGCGACGGGCTAAAGCGCGCCCAACATGCGGACAGGTCGGTCACCGTGCGCGGACTTGCGGAACGCGACGTCACCGCCGATCTCGCGACCTGGACCATCGCCTATTCCGCCAGCGCCGGAAACCTGTCCGATGCGCAAGGCAGTGTGGATCGCGATACCGCGCATATCCGCGGTTTCTTTCGCGAACTGGGATTTCCGGCGGAGGCCCTGCAGCCGACCGGCGTCAACGTCTCGCAATACAAGGACAACGGCGTGCCGACATTCACTGTACGCCAGCGCATGACCCTACGCAGCACCGACATCAAACGTGCCCAGGATGCGGTAAGGAAGCAGTTCGAACTCGTTCGCCGGGGTGTCGTCCTCGAGGAAGGCTCGGGCATGGCCTATACCTTCACCAAGCTCAACGACATCAAGCCGGAGATGGTGGCCGATGCGACCAAGGACGCTCGCGCAGCGGCAGAGCAGTTCGCGAAAGACAGCGGGGCAGAAGTCGGCTCCATCAAGAACGCGACCCAGGGTTACTTTTCCATCGATGCCCGGGACGGCGAGACCGGCGGCTATGGCGTCTCTGACACACCTTACAAGAAGGTTCGCGTCGTCACGACCGTCAACTTCTATCTGAAGTGACCTGAAGCAGGCGAAGAAAAACCCGCCCGGAAATTCCGGGCGGGCCCTCCTGCGAGTTCAATCGCGTTCAGCTATCGATCAGAACGAGACCGAGAGCGAACCGACAACGGCACCGTCGGTGAACTTGTAGTCGCCGGGCAGGTAGTCACCCTGCGCATCGACATAGGACACGCCGACCGACAGGTTGCTGTTCACTGCGAATTCGGCGCCAACCGACCAGTCGAAGGCATCGCCGTCGTTGGTGAAGGTCAGGAAACCGTCGGTGTAGCCGATGTGTCCCTTGAGGCTGACCGGCGTGTTGGGCACGGCAACGCCGAGGTCGGTGTAGACGTAGAAGTTGTCGGTACCGCCGAGCGAGTCCTGCTTCGGAGCGTAGGCAACGCCAACGGTCGCATCCACGGGGCCGAGTGTCTTGCTGAGCGAGCCGTATAATTCGACGTAGTCGGTGTCACCGGCGGGCGCGTTCGGATAGGCGTAGTAGATAACGCCGATGTCGCCCGAAACGCCGCTCGCGATCTCACCAGACCAGCCGCCGTAAAGGTCGAGCTCGGTGTGACCGAAACCAACGGTGTCCTCGTCAAGCGAAGAACCCCAGGTGCCGACGTAGAAGCCGCTCGAGTGGCTGATGTCAACGCCGCCCTGGACAGCGATGTCGCCGCCGGAGAGGTCAACGCCGCGGAAGCGGTATTCGGTAACCAGCGAGGCATTGCCCGAGATGGTGATGTCCGAAGGGACACCGGCGTCATCGGCGAATGCCGGGGTTGCTGCGAGTGCGGCACCCGCGAAAAGAGTTGCAGCGAAAAGGCCACGGACGGACGTAAGCATATTCATTCCCTCACTAACTTTCTTATCAATGCATCGTCCCACCTGCGCTTGGCCGTCAGCTCTCTATGTGGAACCGATCTTGCCAGCCCCGCAATGCTGCACTGCACCACTGTATGGCACAAGAAAAATTTCAATTGAGCAACACACGAGCAAGAAAGTGTGTACTTTTTGCAACAAGGCAAAACACCAAGCGCTTTGCCTTGTCCGTCGTTCCCTTGGGGCCTATAACTCCCGAACCAGAATGTTCACAAAGATCCGCACCATGCTGGGACGTCACAAAACGGCCCGAATCCCGAGCCTGGATTCAGGAGATCGGGTCTATGCCATTGGCGACATCCATGGCCGGATCGACCTGTTCAACTCGCTGATCGAGGCAATCGAGCAGGACGACGGCGCCAGGGGACACGCAAACACAACAGTGATCCTGCTGGGCGACCTCATTGACCGCGGTCCCGACAGCGCTGCCGTTGTTGCACGCGCGAAGGAATGGGCAAAAAGCCGCCAGCTCGAGTTCATCAAGGGCAATCACGAGGAAATGCTGATCGCGAGCATGTCGAATCCCGATGTGCTGCGCAGCTTTCTGAAGTTCGGCGGCCGCGAAACCATAATGTCCTACGGCATCGACGAAACATTCATCGACGAAGCGCAGCCTGACGAGCTGCAGAAGCGCATGATCGAGACGATCCCGCACGACGATATCGAGTTCCTCGACAGTTTCACCAAGCTGATCCGCAATGGCGACTACCTGTTCGTGCATGCCGGAATCCGGCCGCAGACGCCGCTCGATCACCAGCTTGGCCGTGATTGCCGCTGGATCCGCGAGCCGTTTCTCAGCCACAACGGCGATTTCGGCGCTTTCGTCATCCATGGCCACACGATTGCCGAGGAGCCGCAAGTGCGCAGCAACCGCATCGGCATCGACACCGGCGCATTTGTCTTCGGCACACTGACCGCCATCGGTATCGAAGGTACCGAGCGCTGGTTCATCCAGGCCCGTGAGGACGAAGCCGGCGCCATCGCCACTTTCGCCGCAGCGGCCTGAACCGTCATTGCGCCTGATCCGTCATTGCGAAAGTCCGGCTCGCGTCGTTGACGCGAGCCATTTGCCGGGGAGCCTGTAAGCCGGGTTCTGTGCCTGGCGTGGTCTCCCAAGACTGGGACCTTACGCCGCGGCGGCAGCCATTCCTCTCGGCGACGCATTGCCGCGCCGCTCCAGCGACCAACCCGGGCTGCCTGGGTCCGAAACCGACCCGCCTTTCGGCTCGAAAGCCTAAGGCCAGCAGCCCCTATTCGGTCTTGCTCCGGGTGGGGTTTACCATGCCGCTTGCCGTTACCGGAAGCGCGGTGCGCTTTTACCGCACCCTTTCACCCTTGCCTGCCTCGCGAAGAGGCATCGGCGGTCTGCTCTCTGTGGCACTGTCCCTAAGCTTCCCCTCGCCTGCGCGAGCGTCGCCCGGCGGGCGTTACCCGCCACCCTTGTTTCGTGGAGCCCGGACTTTCCTCGGCCTATGCCATGCCCATGAAGAGCCTGACAAAGGACGCGGCTGCCCAGCTCCCCGGCGAGCGGTCACCTAGCACGACCGGTGTCACGCTCCAACAAGAGTTCGAACAGGATTCCCCCGATCTCCCCATCGATTTCACCATCGATGATTTCTGGCCGCCAGCGCCGTTGAAACGCCCGCACGGCTGCGCGCCCGTCGGTGATATCGTAGCCGAACCGTTCAAGCGCGAGGTAGAAGGCCCCCGGATTATCGTAGAACAGGTTCATCTTGGCCCTGGGGATATCGAGCGCGAGCCCGAGTTCGCCGAGCCGGGCCCAGTCGAAGTACTCACCGGGATCCTGCTTGCGGGCCGGCGCGATGTCAGAATGGCCGACCACGTTGGCGCGCGGGATGTCATGGCGGTCCATGATGTCCGCCAGGAGCGGCAGCAGCGCATCCATCTGCGGTTCGGGAAACGGACGATAGCCGAATTCATGCCCCGGATTGACCAGTTCAATGCCGATGCTGGCCGAATTCACGTCAACTTCGCCGCGCCAGTAGGAGCGCCCGGCATGCCAGGCCCGCTTTTCCTCGGGCACCAGGTTGGTGACGATCCCGTCTTCGTCGATCATGTAGTGGGCGGAAACCTCGGCCTGCGGATCGCACATCCGCTCCAGCGCTTCCTGCGCCGACTTCATGCCGGTGTAATGCAGCACGACCATCGAGATCGGCCGTTTGCGCATGTTGCAGTTGGGAGACGCGACGACGTGATTGACCAACCATCGATTCATCGTCGAGCTCCCATCTGGTCGATTCCTGCGATCCTTCAGGCCCCCGGAAGAACGGCGCCAAGCACCAGCGCGTCTTCGGCAAGCGCAAACTGCAGCCCACCCCCGGCATCTTGCGCCAGCTGATGGAGCATGGCCGCCGGGGCGGTCCGGCTCGACAGCTCGCCATCGGGCAGCGAACCTTCCAGCGCACGGCCGATATCACGGTCAAATGCGATCCGCGGACCGGCGGAGCGTACCACAATCTCGCTCGCCCCGTCGCGCAGTTCCGCCGCAAAGTCGATGGTGCCGCCGCGGGGCAGGGCCTCGATGCCGATCAGCCCGAAGTTCAGCAGGGTCTTGATCGCGGGCTTGGGCATGACATCGCTTGCAAAGGACCAGTTGACCGAGATGCGCGCATTGCTGGCGACCAGTGCATCGATCAGCGCCCGCGCCTCGTTCACCGGGACCATCTCTCCGAAACCGCCGGCTGCACCGAAGGCGAGGCGGAAGAACTTGAGCTTGTCGGCCGATATGCGCGCGCTCTGGTCAAGCAGTTCGAAGCAGCGCTGGCGCATCTCCGGGTCTTTTTCGTCCGCCAGCAGCTCAAGGCCGTTGGTCAGGGCGCCCACCGGGCTGAGCATGTCGTGGCAAAGGCGTGAACACAGGAGGCTGGCAAGTTCGACGGGACTGATGGTCATCAATCAAAAGCTCTCGTTTTTTCAGTCCGGGTTTCAGGCAATTGCCTGCAGGTCGGCGACCATCGCCGCCCGCGCAATTCCCACCCCGTTTGCGAAGGACCTTTCCCGCTCTGGCGCCAGAAAGCAACAGGTGCGGCCGACGAATTCCGTTCGACCGTTCCTAATGCCGGTGGATTTCTTCGAAATGCCCCGCTTCAAGCGTCCGTAACGCGCATTTCGATCCTCTCGAAGCCTTCAGCCCCGTCTCGCCAGAGAGCAACTTGTTCTCCGGCAACGATTGCCCAGACCCGCCGGTCGCCCGAAGCGTGCTCACAGTCGGTTGCCGAGGGGACCGGATGACCGGCCGGATGCGAATGGTAATAGCCCACGACCTGCCTGCCGCCCGCGCGCGCTTCCTTGTGCGAGGCGAGCAGGACCAGAGGATCGATCTCGAACCGGCGCTCGGGCTCGGGCGCCAGATTGGCGGCCGCGCGCACCTCATCTATGCGCGTTCCCTGTCCCATCAGCACCCCGCAGCATTCACGCGGAGCCGCCTTTTGCGCTTCTTCGAGCAATCTTGCCAGAACGGCACTTGTCACTTCGACGACCATCCCCAAATCCTAGCCGCAATGGGGGCCAGTTCCAACATCACTGAAGATCTGATCGAGGGCTGCATCGGCCCGGGCGGCGGCAGGCTGGACAAGACGCTGGCCGAAGCGAGCGGCCTCTCGCGTGAGCGGGTCAAGGCGCTGCTGGGCGAAGGCCGCGTAACGCTGGACGGAAAATCCGCGACGCAAGCCTCGCTCAAGGTGAGCGAAGGCACGCCTTTTGCGATTCGCGTGCCCGCAGCGGTGCCCGCCGAAGCCGTTGCGCAGGACATCCCGCTCAATGTCGTGTTCGAGGACGAGTACCTGATCGTCGTCGACAAGCCGGCCGGCCTGGTCGTCCATCCGGCAGCCGGCAATCTCGACGGAACGCTGGTCAACGCCCTGCTCCACCACTGCCGCGGCCAGCTTTCGGGAATCGGCGGCGTCGCCCGTCCCGGCATCGTTCACCGAATCGACAAGGACACCTCCGGCCTCCTTGTCGTCGCCAAGACCGACAGGGCCCACGAAGGTCTGGCCGCGCAGTTTGCCGACCACTCGATCGAGCGGGCTTACAAGGCGATTGTCGGTGGGCACCCGCTTCCGATTGCCGGCACCGTGACCGGCGCAATCGGACGATCCGGTTCGAATCGCAAGAAGATGGCGATTGTCGAGGAAGGCCGCGGGAAGCACGCGGTGACGCATTACCGCACCATCGAAAGGCTCAGGAACGCCTCGCTTGTCGAGTGCCGCCTGGAGACCGGGCGAACCCACCAGGTCCGCGTTCACATGTCGTCAATCGGCCATGCGCTATTAGGTGATCCTGTCTATGGACGTACACCTTCAGCGCTTCGCCCGATTCTCCAGAGGCTCCAATTTTCCCGCCAGGCGCTTCACGCCGCGGAACTTGGCTTCATCCATCCCGTTAAGAAGGAGAAGGTGCACTTCGTCAGCCCAGTCCCCGCCGATATGGCGGCACTCATTGATGAATTGCAAAACTGAAATCGGATTTATGTGCTATCATGAACAGGTGGCCACAAGCTAAGACGCCTAGCAAGGGTCTTTGACCGATGGCCGACCGGAAAGGACGGATGAACGTGAGCAACAACGAACGCAATCTCCCGGCTGTGCCGACTCTCGGCGGTGAGCAGAGCCTCAACCGCTACATGAGCGAGATTCGCAAGTTCCCGGTGCTTTCGGCCGAGCAGGAATACATGCTCGCGAAGCGCTACAAGGAACATGAGGATCCGGAGGCTGCAGCACAACTGGTAACCAGCCACCTGCGACTCGTCGCGAAGATCGCGATGGGCTACCGCGGCTATGGACTGCCCGTTTCGGAGCTGATTTCCGAGGGGAATATCGGCCTGATGCAGGGCGTGAAGAAATTCGAACCCGATCGGGGCTTCCGCCTCGCGACTTACGCGATGTGGTGGATCAAGGCCTCGATCCAGGAGTTCATCCTGCGCTCGTGGAGCCTCGTGAAGATGGGCACCACCGCCGCGCAGAAGAAGCTGTTCTTCAACCTGCGCCGCATGAAGAAGAACCTCGACGCCTACGAGGATACCGACCTGCACCCGGACGACGTCGCCAAGATCGCGACGACGCTGGGCGTGTCGGAAACCGAAGTCGTCAACATGAACCGGCGCATGATGATGGGCGGCGATGCCTCGCTCAACGTGTCGCTGCGCGAGGAAGGCGAAGGCCAGTGGATGGACATCCTCGCGGATGACCGCCCGCTGCAGGACGAAACCGTTGCCGACGCCGAGGAAGCCTCCGTCCGCCACGACATGCTGGTCGAGGCGATGGACTCGCTCAACGACCGCGAACGCGACATTCTTACCGAACGTCGCCTGACGGACGATCCCAAGACGCTCGAGGAACTGAGCCAGGTCTATCACGTCAGCCGCGAGCGCGTGCGCCAGATCGAGGTGCGCGCCTTCGAAAAGCTGCAGAAGGCGATGAACCGCATCGCTGGCGAAAAGCGCCTGATGCCGGCCACCTGATCGCAAGCGGGCTGATCGCAGGCGGCCTGGGATCAGACAACCGCGAACCGGACAAGAGGCCGGGCCAACCCGTTGGGGGTCGGCCCGGCCTTTTTGATTGGCGCCCTTTCTGCCGCGCCGAATGCCTGTCCAGCGAGGCGCTTTTCCGGCAGCCACAAGATCGCTAGTAGAACACCGGGCCCGCGACGCATTCGCCAGCGGCCGCCACCCTGTTTTCCGGAGCCTTGCCGCCTTGCTGCGCATCCTTGCCAAAACCGTCGTCTGGTTCGTCGCCATCAGCGTGGGTCTCACAGTCCTCTATCGTTTCGTACCACCGCCGGTCACCGTGACCATGGTGCTGGACGGCAATGGCATCACCAAGGACTGGGAGCCGCTGAGCCGGATAGACCGGAACATGGTTGCAGCCGTCGTCGCCGCCGAGGATGGCAAGTTCTGCAGCCACAGCGGCTTTGACACCGAGGCGATCGAGAAGGCGTTGGAGCGCAACGCCCGGGGCGGCCGCCTGCGTGGCGGGTCGACGATCAGCCAGCAAACCGCCAAGAACGTGTTCCTCTGGCAGGGCGAAGGTTGGACCCGTTACCTGCGCAAGGGCCTGGAAGTCTGGTTCACCTTCCTGATCGAGAACCTATGGGACAAGCGGCGGATCATGGAAGTCTATCTCAATGTCGCCGAAACCGGCATCGGCACTTACGGCGTCGAGGCAGGCGCCCAGCGCTATTTCGGCAAGTCAGCAGCGAATCTGACCCCGACCGAAGCCGCGCGCATGGCCGCTGCCCTGCCCAGCCCCAAGACCCGCGCGGTGAAGAGCCCCTCGGGATTCACTCGCCGCTACGGCAACACGATCGCCGCGCGCATCGGCACCGTAAAGCGCGACGGCTACGACGCCTGCGTCTACCAGTAAGCCGCTGGCGATCACGCACAGGAAAGGGGAGGGAACCGCAGTCCCCTCCCCTCGCAATTTCCGGTCTTTCGTCGGCAGCGATCAGAACTGGAAGTTGATCGAGGCCGAGAACGTGCGCGGTGCACCGAGATAGGCGTAAGTCGTCGCCGTCTCGCTGACGCCAGCGTCATCGAACGAGCCGTAGTAGAACTCGTCGAACAGGTTGGTGACGTTGGCCTGCAGGTAGGTCTTGTCGCCCATGCCCAGGAAGCCAAGGTCGAGGCGCGCGTCGAGATTGACCACGGTATAGCCAGGAACCTTGGCCGCCCAGATCTGATCCCCGGCCTTGTTGAGGGCAGGCGTGTTCAGGCTGTTGTAATAGCGCGAACCGGTGCGCTTGGCTTCAACGCCGATCGAGACCGGACCGGCATTGCCTTCGACACGGCCACCGAAGGTGTACTTCGGCACACCGCCTTCCATGTTCCCCGAGGTCTCGGCAAAGCTGTCCGTCCCGGTCTGCACGTCGTCGCGGATCTTCGACCACAGGTATGACGCGAAGACATAGGCCTTGAAGTGGCTGTCCGGGCTGACGGCGAGCGTACCGTCGAGGCCGTAGCGGTCGACCGTACCAAGGTTGGTATAAGTCGTGCGGTCCGTTTCCGGATTGTAGGCCGAGGAAAGGCGGTTGGCGAAGATCGTGTACCAGCCACCGAACGAACCCTGGATCATGCCGCTGCGAAAACGCAGGCCAAGGTCGAAGTTGTCGGAGGTTTCCGGCTTGGCCGAACGGGCCCCCTCGGTGCCGGGTGCGTAGTAGAAGGAATTGTAGAGGTTGTCGGTACCGGGGACCTGCACACCCTTCGAGTAGTTGAAGTAGAGGCTGGCTTCAGGCGTGAAATCGTACGTGAAACCTGCCGTGGGCAGCACGCGGTTGTAGTTGAAGACACGGTTGTCCGGCGCGCCGTAGCCAGGATTTTCGGCAGCGCGGGTCGCTTCGTCGGCGCTGTTGGTGGCAAAGCAGTCAACGTATCCGGAAGAGCTCGTGGTCAGGCAGTTCTGCGTCAGGTTACGGCGGAAGAACGGCACGCGCACACCGGCCACGACATGCAGCGAGTCGTTCGCGAAGTCGCCGGCATACTCACCGGAGACCTGATTGAGGATCGCATAGGACAGGCGATCGCGCTTCTCCAGGACGTTTCCGGCAGCGTCCGTCAGCGGATTCTTGTTGTTGAAGTAATGCTCGGCAAGGCCATTGGCCTTGAGGAAGCCGACCTCACCGGTCTGGCGATGACGGCCGCGATCGTAAGTATAGGCCAGGCGGACGCGGTTGTTGTCGCCCAGGTCGTAGCGCAGCGAAGCGATGACACCGATGCGGTTGGTAACGGTCTGGCTCGGCGTCGAAACGAGGACCGAGTCGCGCGTATCGCCATCGCCGTTCAGGTCTGCACCGCCGAAGTAGGGGCTGCCGCCGATATAGCCGCTGGTGATCGTGTCGCTGAAGGTACCCTCGTAGCCGACGCTCGTGCCGCCGCCGTTGGCCGAAGTGTACTGGAAGTACGGGTCGACGGTCAGGACCAGGCTATCGCTCAGGGTGAAACGCGAATTGATGCGGATATTGCCGGTCTTTGACGGGTTGTAGCGATATTCCCAAAGCGATCCGCAACCGTACTTGTCCGCGACGTCCTCCACACCGCCAATCCCCGCCGGAATCGTGCAGCGCTCCACCACATAGTCGTCACGCTCGGACTTGGTGAGCGGAATGCCGTCCGTAGTCGTCAGCTTCCAGTCGGAGGACATGTTGTTGCGGTTGTTGTTGAGATGTCCGGACACGGCGATGAAGTCGCCATTGTCGCCGAGCGGCTGGTAGATCTTGGCGTTGAACTGCGTCTTCTTGATCTCGCCGAAACCGCCGAAAAGGGCATCATAAGTGTCACGCGAAGCGGCGAAGTAGGCGCGGGTTCCGGAGTCGTTGAGGTCTCCGGTGTTGATCATGCCGAAGATGCGCATCTTGCTCTGGTCACCGACCGTGCCGACCATCCGCGCGCCGAACTCGTGCGTGGGCGTCAGCGAACGGTAGTTGACGGTCGAACCGGTGGCCGATGCCGTTGGCGAGTCGACATCGGTCGTGCCGAGGTTGACGTTGACCTGCTCGATCAGTTCCGGATCGAGGTTCTGGTTGGTGTAGAGCGCGTAGTTGCCGGTGTCGTTGGCCGGGATACCATCGAAGGTCTGCGAAATGCGGGTATCGTCGAAGCCGCGGATCATCAGGTTGCCGCCGGAGGAACCGAAGCCGTCGTAGTTCTGGAAACTGACGCCCGGGATCAGGTTGATCGTCTCGTTGATCGTCTGGCCAGGCGTGCCGCGGCTGATGAACTCCTGGGTCAATACCTGCTTGGCCTTGGGCGTGTCGGGCAGTTCGACGCCGGCAACCGAACGGTCGATCCGTCCGGTGACGATGATGGTGTCGTCCTCGAAATCGACCGAGCCGGTCGACTGGGCAAGCGCCGGAACGGAAAGGAAAGCGGCTCCCACGGCCAGCATGCTGGTCGCGGTGTTCAAAGCGGTTTGGAACTTCATGGGGGACCCCTGAATTGTCAGATCGGGTTGCAGCGAAACGAGCGGAAGCAAATTTGCGGTGGGAGAGAACCGCGTCGGATTTGCTGCAGCCGCTAAGAGCACTCGCACATGACAACTTTCTGACGCCAGGGATTCCTTTTAGATCTCAATAACGTAATTTTCAAAATTTCCATCAGACACAATATTGCCAAAAATCTGTAATATCGCATTTATTCAATGACTTAATGAAAAGACTTCAATATTGCTATGCGGCATAAATGTCACGCGTCGACCGGACGATCGTCGACACGCCCATTTTTCCTTTCAGAAAGAATGACATGTGATGATACTTCATAGCTTGCTGGGGCATGCGCCGCCGTGCGATGGAGTGGCGCATGGGCAGCGGACATCATCACGGGCATGATCATTCCCATGGTCACAGCCACGGGCACCACCATCATGCCCCGCCGCCGCCGGGCAACGCGAGCAAGGCCTTCGCCATCGCAGTCGCGCTCAACATCGGCTTTGTCATTGCCGAAGTCGTCGCCGGCCTGATCAGCGGCTCGATGGCATTGCTGGCCGACGCCGGGCACAACCTTTCGGATGTCCTGTCGCTGATGCTGGCATGGGCCGCAAGCGTACTGGCCGCGCGGCCACCCTCGGACCGTTTCACCTATGGCTTGAAAAGCTCATCGATCCTCGCGTCGATCGCCAATGCCGCGCTCCTGTGGGTCGCCATCGGCGCGATCCTCGTCGAGACGATCCAGCGCTTCAGCGATCCTGCGCCGGTGGCCGGGATGACCATGATCGTGGTGGCCGCCATCGGCATTGCGGTGAACGCGCTGTCCGCCCTGCTCTTCGCGAAAGGCAGCAAGAGCGACCTCAACCTGCGCGCCGCCTTTGTCCATCTCATGGCGGACGCGGCGGTTTCCGCCGGGGTCGTGCTGGCGGGGCTGGCGATCTACTGGACCGGCGCGGCGGTGATCGACCCAATCACTTCCCTGCTCATCACTGCCGTCATTGCCTGGTCAAGCTGGGGCCTACTGCGCGATTCGCTGCGCATGGGCATGCTGGCCGTGCCAGACCACATCGACGTGGCGAAAGTGCGCGCCTTCCTTGAAAGACAGCCCGGCGTCATGCGCGTCCACGACCTTCACATCTGGCCGATGAGCACGACCGAAACTGCGCTCACGGCCCACCTCGTCATGCCCGGCATCAGCCGGGAAGGCGCGTTCCTGCGTCAGCTGGCTCACGACCTCGAACGCGAATTCAGCATCGGCCACCCGACACTGCAGGTCGAGACCGATCCCGATGCACCCTGTGCGCTGGAAAGCGAAAAGGTCATCTGACCTTAAACGCGGCGCCCTGATGCAAAAAGGCCGCCCGCATCACTGCGGACGGCCTTTTTTGCAGTCTGTCAGCGCTTAGGTCTCAGGCGGCGGCTTCGGCCTTGTCGCCCTTGAGCACGCGAACCGGTTCCTTGCGGCCGTCGACCACTTCCTTGTCGACCACGACTTCGGCGATGTCGGTCTCGGTCGGCAGGTCGTACATGGTGTCGAGCAACAGGCCCTCGACGATCGAGCGAAGGCCACGCGCACCGGTCTTGCGGTCGATCGCCTTTTGGGCAATCGCCTCAAGCGCCTCGTCGGTGAAGGTCAGCTCGACGTCCTCAAGCTCGAAGAGCTTGCGGTACTGCTTGATCAGCGCGTTCTTCGGCTCCTTGAGGATCTTCACGAGCGCGGCGATATCGAGATCTTCCAGCGTCGCGATGACCGGCAGGCGGCCGACGAACTCGGGGATCAGGCCGAACTTGAGCAGATCTTCCGGCTCCGACTTCTGCAGGAGCTCGCCCACACGGCGCTTGTCGGGATCGGCGACATGGGCGCCGAAGCCGATCGAACGCTTCTGCAGGCGGTCGGCGATGATCTTTTCGAGACCCGCGAAGGCGCCGCCACAGATGAACAGGATATTGGTCGTGTCCACCTGCAGGAATTCCTGCTGCGGGTGCTTGCGGCCGCCCTGCGGCGGAACCGAAGCGGTGGTGCCTTCCATCAGCTTGAGCAGCGCCTGCTGCACGCCCTCGCCCGAGACGTCGCGCGTGATCGACGGGTTCTCGGCCTTGCGGCTGATCTTGTCGATCTCGTCGATGTAGACGATGCCATGCTGCGCCTTCTCGACATTGTAGTCGGATGCCTGGAGCAGCTTGAGGATGATGTTCTCGACGTCCTCGCCCACGTAGCCGGCTTCGGTCAGCGTGGTGGCGTCGGCCATCGTGAAGGGCACGTCGAAAGTTTTCGCCAGGGTCTGCGCCAGCAGCGTCTTGCCCGAACCGGTCGGGCCGACGAGCAGGATGTTCGACTTCGAAAGTTCGACGTCGCCCTGCTTGCCGCTGTGCTTGAGGCGCTTGTAGTGGTTGTGCACCGCTACCGACAGCACGCGCTTCGCGCGGTCCTGGCCGATCACGTAGTCGTTAAGCGTCTCGCAGATTTCGCGGGGAGACGGCACGCCGCCGTCCTTCTTGCCCGCGATCCCGGCCTTGGTTTCCTCACGAATGATGTCGTTGCAAAGCTCGACGCATTCGTCACAGATAAAGACCGTGGGTCCCGCGATCAGCTTGCGCACTTCGTGCTGCGACTTGCCGCAGAAGCTGCAGTAAAGGGTGCTTTTCGCGTCAGATCCGCTCAATTTCGTCATTTTCCGTCTTTGGCCCCCGTTTGAGGCGACTCGATTAGTCTACTCTGCGGGGGGCCGGTTTTGCAATCCTAGGCCGAATTCGTTGAGACTGGCTAAATGGCTAACACCGCGTATTGCCAATCAGCCCTTATCGTCATCCTTCGGTCTGCTTCTCGGCATCGGGCCGTGTTTCGAAGACCTTGTCGACCAGACCGAAGGCCAGCGCTTCCTCGGCTTCGAGGAAGGTATCGCGGTCCATCGCCTGCTCGATTTCGTCGAGCGACTTGCCGGTGTACTTCACGTAGAGATCGTTCAGCCGCTTGCGCATGCGCAGGATTTCGCGCGCCTGGATCTCGATGTCGGATGCCATGCCGCGCGCGCCGCCCGAGGGCTGGTGCACCATGATGCGGGCATTGGGCAGCGCGATGCGCATGCCCGGCTCACCGGCGGCGAGCAGGAAGCTGCCCATCGATGCGGCCTGGCCGATGCACACGGTCGATACCCGCGGCTTGATGTACTGCATGGTGTCATGGATCGCCATGCCCGCCGTGACGACACCGCCCGGCGAGTTGATGTACATCGAGATATCCTTCGAGGGATTTTCCGATTCCAGGAACAGCAGCTGAGCGACGATGAGCGAAGCCATGTGGTCCTCGACCTCGCCGGTCACGAAGACGATGCGCTCACGCAGCAGGCGCGAGTAGATGTCGAAGCTGCGTTCACCGCGACTGGTCTGCTCGACGACCATGGGCACCAGGGCGCCGGTCACGGGATCGGTGGTGAACTTTCCTTGGGCGCCCGAGGCGCCAAACAGGTCGAGCATGGGAGTCCTCTTCTGGTTGGACCGTCTATGTCGCGTGCCGTTTGCCGATGTTCAAGGGGATTAACCGATCAATCGACATCCGGAATGGGACAATCGTGTCACGGATACCTCGAATCCGGCAGGGACCGGGATGCGACAACGGCCCGGCGTGCCTGAGCACACCGGGCCGTCGATCGCAAAAGCACTGACCGGGATCAGTCTTCGGTCTTCGCGGCAGCCTTCTTGGCCGGGGCCTTCTTGGCAGCCGGCTTCTTGGCGGCAGGCTTGGCTTCGCCTTCCGCGTCGGCATCGTCGGCCTTCTTGGCAGCGGCCTTCTTCGCCGGAGCCTTCTTGGCAGCCGGCTTTTCGGCTTCGTCCGCGTCGGCGTCGTCGGCCTGCTTGGCGGCAGCCTTCTTCGCCGGAGCCTTCTTCGCGGCAGGCTCCTCGGCATCGCCCTCATCGGCGGCGACGTCGGCCTTCTTGGCGGCAGCCTTCTTCGCCGGAGCCTTCTTCGCAGCCGGCTTCTTGGCGCTCGCTTCGTCGGTGTCGGCTTCGATGGCGGCCTGCAGTTCGTCGCGGGTCACTTCACGCTCGGTGACTTCGGCCTTCTCGATCAGGAAGTCGACGACCTTGTCCTCGTAGAGGGGCGCACGCAACTGGGCCGCCATCATCGGGTCGTTGGCGACGTATTCCATGAAGCGCTGACGGTCTTCGGGGCGGTACTGCTGCGCCGCTTGCGAAACCAGCATCGACATTTCCTGCTGCGAAACCTCGACGCCGTTGGTCTGGCCGATTTCCGACAGGAGCAGGCCCAGGCGCACGCGGCGCTCGGCGATCTTGCGGTAGTCGTCCTTCTCGGCTTCGATTTCCTTCAGCGCAGCCTCGGGATCTTCCTCGTGGCTGGCTTCGTGGGTCAGCTGCTGCCAGATCTGGCTAAACTCGGCTTCGACCATCGTCGGCGGCACGTCGAAGTCGTGGCCGGCGGCAAGCTGGTCGAGCAGCGAGCGCTTCATCGCGGTACGGGTCAGGCCGGCAGTTTCCTGCTCGAGCTGGCCCTTCAGCAGTTCCTTGAGCTGGTCGAGACCCTCAAGACCCAGTTCCTTGGCGAAATCGTCGTCGATCTTGGTCTCGGCCGGAGCCTTCACCTCGTGGGCGACGATGTCGAAGGTGGTTTCCTTGCCCTTCAGGTTTTCGGCCTGGTAGTCCTCGGGGAAGGTCACGGTGATGGTGCGCTCGTCACCGGCCTTGATGCCGACGAGCTGCTCTTCGAAGCCGGGGATGAAGCGGCCCGAGCCGATCACCAGCGGGGCCTTCTCGGCCTTGCCGCCTTCGAATTCGACGCCGTCGAGCTTGCCGGTGAAATCGATGATCACCTGGTCGCCGTCTTCGGCCGCGCCGTCCTTGGTCTCGAAGCGCTGCTGCTGCGAGGCGATCCGCTCCACCGCTTCGTCGATCGCCGATTCGGCAACCGGAACGATCAGCTTTTCGAGCTTCAGGCCGTCGATGGCAGGAGCCTCGATGACCGGGAGAACTTCGAGGCTGACGGTGAGCTCGGCGTCCTTGCCCTGCTCATAGCCTTCGCCCAGCGCGACGTCCGGGTTCATGGCCGGGCGCAGCGAATTGTCGGCGACGAGCTTGTCCATCGCTTCGCGAATGGTGGTGTTGAGCGCTTCGCGGTGAATCGCCTCGCCGTGCATCTTCTTGACGAGGTTCGCTGGCACCTTGCCCGGGCGGAAGCCGGGCATGCGCACCTGCGGCGCGATCTTCTGGATCTCGCCCTCGACGCGAGCGGAAATGTCCTTGGCGGGGATGGTCACCGTGTAGGCGCGCTTCAGGCCCTCGTTGGTGGTTTCGACGATCTGCATTTCGATGCCTTCCTGTGCAATCCTTTAGGTCGCGTGCGCGACCGACTCTCTCGCCCCATCCTCTCACCGCGGCGAAACTGGTGCGGGCGAAGGGACTCGAACCCCCACATCTTTCGATACTGGTACCTAAAACCAGCGCGTCTACCAGTTCCGCCACGCCCGCATTCGGATGAAGCCTGAAACTCAAGGGACGTGCCCTTATAAGCACGCGCGGAAAAGGGCAAGCGCTGCGACTCGTCATCATCCCTTGCGAGGCGATCCATTCGCCCCCACGTTAAGATCGAACAGCACCAGAGAGGTAGCCATGGCGACGCAGCCCGGGGACGTCCCCGCGAACAATCCGCCCGAAACCCCGGTCCCCCCGGCAGAACCTACCGAGCCGGGCCAACCTGCAGAAGCGCCGCCCTATTCGCCGGATTTCGACCAGCCGGACGAGGCCCCCGAGGAAATGCCCCCGCAGGACTGAACGCCGCCTGAGCGGCGCTATTTCAGCCCTGCCAGGGCCCCAATCCTGGCCATCAGCGACAGCCCCTGACCCGCTTCGCGCGGATCGTCCATAGACGGCAGATCAGGGCATTCCAGGCAATAGGCCTGCGCTCCGCGGCTTCCCGTGAGGTCGGCAAATTGCGCTGCGATCCGCCGTGCCCGAGCCTCCTGACGCGCGGCGACCAGGCCGGTCAGGTCGTAGACCGCTTCGCTATCGCTTGGCCCTGCAAACATGCGCCGCAGCATCGATTCGAAGCGGCCTTCCCGCGCGCCGATGTACTCAGCGTGCCACTTGCCGTTGCCCACGCCGCCTTGCTTCGCTGCATAGGCCAGCGCGGCATCGAGATCGCCCATCTCATCGACCAGCCCCAGCTCCTTCGCCTCGGCTCCCGGCCAGACGCGCCCCTGGGCAACCCGGTCGATCCTTTCAGGAGTAGTCTTGCGCGACTTGGCAACGACTCCGAGAAACTTGCCGTAGATGTTGTCGACCGACGCCTGCAGCATGCGCTCGACCTCGGGCGTGAAGCCGCCGAGGATGTCGGGCTGTCCGGAGAGCGGCGTCGTGCGCACGCCGTCGCTGGTCACCCCGAAATCGGCCAGGGTCTTTTCGAAACTGGTGACGACGGCAAAGACGCCGATTGAGCCGGTTACCGTACCCGGCTCGGCGAAGATCCGCTCGGCCGGCGTGGACACCCAGTAACCGCCGCTGGCCGCCATGTTCGCCATCGAGACCACGACCGGGATCTTGCGCGCCTTGTAGCGGTCGATGGCGCGGCGGATGCGCTCGGCGGCCATGACCGAGCCGCCCGGCGAATCGACTCGCACGACGAGCGCCTTGAAGCCCTCATCGATGTTGTCATCGAGCAGCTGGGCGATCCGGTCGCCACCGGCCTTGCCCGGGCCCGCCTCGCCGTCGACGATCTCTCCGGCAATGGTGATGACGCCGATGCTGGCACCCTCGGCCCTGGCCGGATTGGCCGCCAGCCAGGTGTCCAGGCGGGTATGGGCATAGGCGGGACCATCTCCGCCCGCCCCCTTCCCGGCGATCTCGGCAACGCGCTTTTCGAACTCGGTCTTGTCGCCGATGCGGTCGACCAGTCCGGCAGCCTTGGCTCCTTGCGCGAAATCTCCCTTCGAAGCCTCGACCCAGGCCATGGGGTCGCCGGCAATCTGCTCGACCTTCGAATTGGGCCGCGCCTGCTTCACGTCGGCCTTCCAAGTCGCCCAGATCGAGCCGTAGAGATCCTCGTTGGCTTCACGCGCGGCAGGCGACATGTCGCTGCGAATGTAGGGCTCGACGTAGCTCTTGTAGGTTCCGGCGCGATAGACGTGAGCATTCACCTTGAAGCGATCGAACAGCCCCTTGTAATAGGTCTGGGTGCCGCCGGGTCCGGCCACGAAGGCCCCGCCCATGGGATCGACCCACACTTCGCTGGCATGGGCGGCCAGCAGGACGCCGTCGTCGGCATAGGCGTTGGCGAAAGTCAGGACCGGCTTGCCGGCCGCACGCACCTCGTCGATCGCCCTGCCGATCTCCTGCAGGTGGACCATGCCGCCCCCAAGGAAGCGCGACATGTCCAGCACCACCGCCTTCACGTGATCGTCCTTGGCTGCGCCGCGCAGGGCCCGTTCGATGTCGCGGGCCTGGTACTCGCCGGCCGGAGCCTCAGCCGACAGCAGGAGCCGCAAGGGGCTGACCTCGCTGCGCTCCTCCACCACGACTCCGTCGAGATCGAGCAGAAGTGCACCGTCGACGACACGGCCCGGTGTCGGCCGCGACGCCAGGGCGCCGTAGATCAGTCCGAAGAACAGCAGCAGGAAAAGCAGGGCGAGTGCATCCTTGAAGGCGACCAGCAGCTTCCAGACCTTGCGCGCGAATTGCATGAAATTACCTGCCTTTCCGAGGGCACCCTTACCCGCCCCGATGCGCGGTGCAAAGAAGTGGCTGGGGTAGCGGTTGGGGACATCGTGCATCGCCGGGTCGAATCGGCTTGAGCCGGGCAGCAGGCACGCCTAAGGCATCGTCTTCAATGACATCGCCAGAATTCACTTATCCGGAAGGCAGCGCCGCCTTCCCGCACCGCGGCCTTGTAGGCATAGCGGGCCTCGCCCCGCATGAGATCATGTTCCTCCTCGACGAGGCGCAGCAGTGGGTGGAGCTGAACCGCCATGCCCAGAAGCGGCGGGACCTGCTTTCCGGCCTGACGATCATCAACGCCTTCTTCGAGAACTCGACACGTACGCTGCTCAGCTTCGAGATCGCGGGCAAGCGTCTAGGCGCCGACGTCGTCAACATGGCCGTGGCGACATCGAGCGTAAAGAAGGGCGAAACGCTGATCGACACGGCAATGACGCTCAATTCGATGCGCGCCGATGCCATCGCGATCCGCCACGGCAGCTCGGGCGCGGTCCAGCTGATCGCGGACAAGGTGGACTGCCCCGTCATCAATGCCGGTGACGGCCAGCACGAGCACCCCACCCAGGCCCTGCTCGACGCCCTGACGATCCGCCAGGCCAAACGCGCCTTCAACGGCCTGCGCGTGACCATCTGCGGCGACATCCTGCACAGCCGGGTCGCCCGCTCGAACATCCTGTGCCTCACCTCGCTCGGCGCCGAAGTGCGGGTCTGTGCGCCCCCGGCACTGATGCCCGCCGATATCGAGCGGATGAACGTGCAGGTCTTCCACGATTTCGACGCGGCCCTGCGCAATGCCGACGTGGTCATGATGCTGCGCCTCCAGCTGGAGCGCATGCAAGGCCAGTTCATCCCGTCCCCGCGCGAGTACCGGCACCTCTACGGCCTTTCGCTGGAGCGTCTCGCCAAGGCAGAGAGCAACGCCCTCGTCATGCACCCGGGCCCGATGAACCGCGGCATCGAGATCGACAGCAACGTCGCCGACCTCGTCGACCGTTCGATGATCACCACGCAGGTCGAAATGGGCGTGGCGATCCGCATGGCCTGCCTCGACGTACTGACCCGCAAGGCGCGCGGACTGGAGGGCTGGGCATGAGCATCCACGCACCCCTGACCGTCACCGGCGGCAAGCTGGTACTGCCCGACGGGCGGATCGAGGCCGGAAATATCCGCTGCGAAGGCGGGTTCATCACCGCCATTGGCGACGTTTCGCCGCAGGCGGGCGACATCGTCCACCAAGCGGGCGGCAAGCTGGTCACGCCCGGCCTCGTCGACGTGGCCGTCTTCTCGATCGACAAGCCCGCCTTCCACTTCGGTGGAGTGACGCGCGCGGCGCTGATGCCCGACCAGGACCCGCCGCTGGACGTTCCGGCCCGCGTGCGCTTTGCCGCGCAATCGGGCAAGCCTGATTTCTGGGTCCACCCCCTCGCGGCAGCGACGAAGAATCTCGAAGGCGATTCGCTGGCCGAGATCGCGCTGATGCGTGATGCCGGAGCACGCGCCGTTGCCACCGGGCGCAGCTGGATCCGCGATTCGGGCACGATGCTGCGCCTGCTGCAATATGCCGGGATGCTCGACATGGTCGTGGTGACTCATGCCGAGGACTCTGGCCTCGTCGGCAAGGCCGTCGCGACGGCCGGGGAAATGGCGACGCGCCTGGGCCTGCCCAGCGCTCCGGCCGAAGCCGAGGCACTCGCAATCGCGCGCGACATTGCCCTGGCCGAACTGGCCGGCGCGAAAATCCACTTCCGCAAGGTGACCACCGCCGCCGGCGTCGACCTCGTGCGCCGTGCCAAGGATCGCGGTGCGAAAGTAACGGCGGGCGTCAGTCCGGCCTACTTCATGCTCTCGGACCTGGCTCTGGCGAATTTCCGCACATTCGCACATCTTTCGCCGCCGCTGCGCTCCGAGGCCGATCGCAAGGCAGTGATCGCCGCCATCGCCGACGGCACCATCGACATGATCGGTTCGGGCCACGATCCGCGCGGCCCCGAAGACAAGCGCCTTCCCTATGCCGATTCGGCACCGGGCATGGCCGGCTCGGAGACGCTCCTGCCGCTGACGATGACACTCGTTCGCGACGGCGTGATCTCGATGAACCGGGCCTTCGATCTGCTGGCGGGCAATCCGGCAAAGTTGCTGGGCGTGAATGCCGGTTGCCTTGCCGAGGGCAAGGAAGCGGACATTGCCGTGATCGACCCGGACCGTCCGTGGATTGTCGATTCGGACGAAATGGCCGCTGCGGCAGGCAATACCCCGTTCGACAAGCAGCCGGTGCAGGGACGCGTGCTGGCGCTGTTCAAGGGCGGCATGGCCGTGAAGGCGAAGAAGCCCGCGTTCTGAGGGTTGCCGGGCCGCGTCTGCTCCGCCTAGCGAGCGGCCCGAGCAAAAAAAGAGGCCTTCGTCCGAAGACGAAGGCCTGCAAGGTTCACATGGAACTGTTTGGGTAGGAAACCTCAGCGCCGCGCGCGCAGTGGGGCTCCTATGGCGCCGCCCTTCGGCAGGGCGCCGGGCAGCGATTGCGATTCGGAATAGGCGAGGCAGCCGTCGCCCCGGCGCTTGACCGAAGAGCACAGCGAATACGCCGATGCCCGGTCGAAGCCTTCCGCGGCCACACGGTAGTAGCGAGCGCCGTTCACTACGGCCTCGGTGATACGCATGGTGTGATCCTTCAGCGAAGGATTGCGCTTCACGAAGATGCCCCAGGCCCGCTCTGCGCCCTCGCGCGACTGGAACGAGCCCAACTGCACCAGATGGGTCTGGACCTCAGGCCTGGCGGCCCGAGCCTTTTCGGGCTGTGCGATCTTCTCCGTCGCCATGCGGTCGAATGTCGCCTGGAAGTTGCTTTCGCTCCTCGCGACCTGCTGAATGACCGGCTTGGCAACGAAGCGGTTCGAAGGCGCGGCATCGACCGCCTTGACGACAGACTCGTCTAATGCGGCAAGCGAGGCCTGCTCGGCCGGAGGTGCAGCGGGAGCCGGATCGGCCAGTGCGCCCTGGCCCCAGAAACTTTCACCCGTCTTCACCGGTGGCAGTTCGCCGACGGGCGCCTGACCGAAAGCGGGAGACGGAATGTCGGTGCGCGCAAGGCGGGCTGCATCGTCCTTGCTGCCCAATGCCAGCGCAGCGGGCTGACCGGGATCGGCTCGCAGCGGCGCACCGAGCAGGCCCGCAACCCGGGCACGCGATGCATCGGGGCGCGCCTTCGAGGCCCAATCGCTCAGACGCGCATCGAGCTGGTCGGCCGGAACGTCCTGCCCCGCAATCAGCCGCGCCTGCATCCACTGTCCCTGAAGGGCATAGGCATACGCCAGGTTCTGCCGGGCCTTAACGTTGTTGTCCTCGCTGCGCACTGCGTCGGTCAGCACGGCAACACCCATTTCGGGCTGCCCGGCAAGGGCAAGGGCAAGGCCGAAGTCGCTTGCCGGAATATCGTTGCGCCAGCGGCCCAGTACCGAGATCGCCTCGGCATTGCGGCCCGCCCCGATATAGGCCAGCGCCATGCCGAGACCGATGCGGGCGTTATCCCCGCCCAGCGTGACGGCATCCTCAAAGGTAGTCGCAGCCGAGTCGAAGCGTCCGGCAGAAAGGTAAGCCTGCGCCAGTTCAGTGCGCGCCGAGGCGCTCTCGGGTGAACGGGCCACGCGCTGTTCCGCGCGAGCCACGGCGGCTCCGGAATCGGCATCGTTGAGGCCGCGTGCCACCGGCGCCCGCGCGCTCGATGCGAACGGCGACTGGCCGGCGCAGCCCGAAAGCATGACAATCGCCATTGCCGAGCATAAAGTCAGCCCTGTCGTCCGGGTCCGGTTTTCTAAACGTCGCATTGTTCTGCCCCCCTCTGCCTGCTTCAGCTAGGCTTGCGCGCAGTGCCGGTCAGCGCGAACAGCTCCGGCATTTCAGAAAGATACTTGTCGAGCGCCTCGGTCACGAGGACTTGCGCACTGCGGTTGAGAACCACGCCGGCCATCTTGAGGCGGAAATGCCGTTCCGCATCGAGGCGCAGCGTGAAAGCGGCGCGGCGGCCCTCCGGCATGGTCCTCGCCGGCGGTTCGCTGCGATGGATGCGATGAGCCAGCTGCTCGATCTGACGCAGCACATCGGGCACCTCATGTACGCTGCCAGATTCGTCATGGTTACGAGCCGGAGCCTGTTCGGCATGCGCGAGCGTCGGACGGTTGGCAGTCAGGCGCGATGCCGGCCTCGGCGCGGATGCCGCACCAGTGCCGCCGCCGTGGCCTTGGCCAAAGTCGTTCCAGCCCAGGTCGTCCATCTTGTGCGGATCGATCGGGATCCCGCCAGCGGTGAACTTCGACGTATCCTGCGGACGCATCGCCGGCCGAGCACCGCCCTTGCGGGCGAGAAGCCTCGGCGAGAGCGAGGCGAAATCGCGTGGCTCGCTCATGCCTTCTCCCCCCTCAGGAACCGGCTACGCGGCGACCGAAGCCGCCAACGGGACGATGATTGCCCTGAACCATCGGCGCGCCCATCGGGGCTGAGAAGACGGTGCGGCGGAAATTCTTTTCGAGACGGTCCGCGACATAGTTCCAC
This sequence comes from Novosphingobium pentaromativorans US6-1, assembly GCF_000767465.1. Lineage (NCBI taxonomy): Bacteria > Pseudomonadati > Pseudomonadota > Alphaproteobacteria > Sphingomonadales > Sphingomonadaceae > Novosphingobium > Novosphingobium pentaromativorans. Next base: position 3,403,224 of record NZ_CP009291.1, on the reverse strand, counting down.
AAGGCCGTGACTTCCTGCGAGGAACGCCCGTTGGGATCGACTTCCATCACGGTGCGCCCATCGATCATCGAGGCGGCAAAATCCGTGCGCTGGTGCAGCGTGACCGGTGCGACCGTGCCATGCTGCGACAGGGCGACGGCGGCCTCTGCGGTGATGCGCGCCTTGGGCGTTGCCGCGTTGACCACGAAAATCAGCGGCTTGCCCGACCGTTCGCACAAGTCGACCGTGGCGCCCACGGCGCGCAGGTCGTGCGGACTGGGACGGGTCGGAACGACGATAAGTTCGGCAACCGAGATCACGCTCTGGATCGCCATGGTGATGGCCGGCGGCGTGTCGATCACGGCCAGCTTGAAGCCCTGCTGGCGAAGGACCTGAAGATCGCTCGCAAGGCGGGCGACCGTCGTTTGCGCGAAGGCCGGGAATTCGGCTTCACGTTCGTTCCACCAATCGGCCAAAGATCCCTGAGGGTCGATGTCGATCAGGACGACCGGCCCAGCGCCGGCGCGTTGGGCCTGAACGGCAAGATGCCCCGAAAGCGTGGTCTTGCCGGAACCGCCCTTTTGCGATGCCAAAGCCAGTACTCGCAAATCAAAGTCCCCCGAGAAGTTGCGATACGCAGTAAAAGTCTCGAGAGGTGGGATCGCAGATCGGTCCTAATTTCCGGTTAATCAATGCCGGATGGCTACCGGGATCCGATTTCGCGTCGTCATGCGGTTTTTCCGGCCTTGGAAAGATCCCCTTCACCATTCCCGTTTAGGAAACCGGCCAGTGCAAATCGGCGCTGCCCGGATCCGGGGACTGGTACCCGCACCGTAGTTTCGCTTACCATTGCGGAACCTGGCGGCAATCAACGAGTAATTTTCGCTGTGAAGAAATTTCTCCGATTTTTCCGCAATCTGGGCCTCGGCGCGACTCTGGCCACGCTCATCGCCGCGCAAGCCCTGGCCGACGTCAAAGCAGGAGTCGACGCGTGGAGCGCGGGCGACTACGCTGCTGCCGTGAGGGAGTGGAAACCGTTGGCAGCCGCCGGTGATCCGGACGCGCAGTTCAACCTCGCCCAGGCCTATAAAATGGGCCGGGGCGTGCCGGAGGACATTGCCAAGGCCAAGGATCTTTTCGGCAAGGCCGCCGCGCAGGGCCACATACAGGCCTCCGACATCTACGGACTGCTGCTGTTTCAGGACGGTGAACAGGCCAAGGCCATGCCTTACCTCGAATCCTCCGCCGCGCGCGGGGATCCGCGCGCGCAGTACATCATCGGCGTTGCGCACTTCAATGGAGACTATGTCGCCAAGGACTGGGTTCGCGCCTATGCCCTCGTCAGCCTTGCCCAGCAGGCCGGCCTGCAGCAGGCAACCAATGCCCTCAAGCAGATGGACGAGCACATTGCGCTGGAGGACCGCCAGAAGAGCGTTGCCCTCGCCTCGCGCATCGCCGCCGACGCGCAGGCCACGCGGGAGCGGGAGAGCGCGACTGCCCAGCTGGGTAACGGCACCCTGCCCACCTCCACCAGTGGTGGCAACGTACGCCCCCCGCAGATCGTCGCCGCCGAGAATGCCGTAGCCGAAGCGGTGCGCGCGACCGGCAGCGCCAGCCCGGCGACCGCCGGGGCCGACTACACGCGCAAGAGCGTTCCGGCGCCCGCCATGCCATCCGCATCAGGCACGAATGCAAAGGTACTTGCGAACCCGGCTCCGGCCAAGCCCGTGGATGCCGCAAGGCCCGCCCCGGCACATGCACCTGCAACCGGCGGCCCCTGGCGGGTCCAGCTTGGCGCATTCGGCGTGGCCGGCAATGCCGACAAGCTCTGGTCCAGGGTCGGCAGGCGCCCCGAACTCGCCGGGCGCGCAAAGATGCTCGTGCCCGAAGGAAGGCTCACCAAATTGCAGGCCGGCGGTTTCGCATCCAAGAGCGAGGCCGACGCGGCCTGCTCAAGACTGTCGGCGGGCGAATTCGCCTGCCTCCCCGTGAGAAACTGATCGACGCGGCGTTCGCCTCGCAGTCGCCCAGGGCGATCGCAGGCAGCGCCGAGCGTCTGGTCACGCTGGATCTCATCCGCGGCGTTGCCGTGCTGGGCATCCTTGCCATCAACATCGCAGGCTTCGCCGGCCCGAGCATCAATTCGATCACGCCCAGTCTGCCGCATCAGGCCGGCCTTGCCGACGAAGCGGCCTGGGCTTTCGGATTCGTCTTCTTCGAAGGCAAGATGCGTGCGCTTTTCGCGATCCTGTTCGGGGCCAGCCTCTCGCTCTTCTGCGAGAGGATCGAGGCAATCGGCGGCAACGGCGAACTGCTGCAGGTCCGCCGCCTGTCCTGGCTCATGCTATTCGGAACGCTGCATTATCTGCTGCTGTGGTGGGGAGACATCCTGTTCGTCTACGCCACCTGCGGCATCGTCGCCCTGCTCTCCCGCCAGCTTTCGACCCGGCTGATACTCGGCCTCGCGCTCGCCATCCTCGCGACCACGCACATCTGGGAAATCATGGCCGCCCTGCCCGTCGTCCACGCCGAGGAAGCGGTTCGCCTGGGCACGGCGACAATCGCTCAGCAACAGGCAGTGCTGGCCCGGCTCGACCTGTACTGGGACGAAAGCGCGCGAGAGCTGGCGCTCTATACATCCTCCTATCTCGACATCGTGATCGCCAAGCTGCGGGACGACCCGTTCTGGCTCTTCACCATGGCCAGCAGTACTTATGGAGAGATCCTGCCGCTGATGATGCTGGGCATGGCCATGCACCGGCACGGCTTCTTCGCTGGCGACTGGCCGGCGCACCGCATGAAAGCCGTCGCCATTTGCTGCACGACCTCAGGACTGGCCCTCACCCTGGCCGCGCTGGTCTGGGCCTGGCCGCGCCATTTCCCGCCCATCGCCATGTATATGCTGATATCGCACGGTCTTGTCGTACCGCATGTGCTGTGCGCCATCGGCTACGGTGCGATTCTCGCGCTTGCCACGCCGGCGTTGGCGCGAACGCGAATCGGACAGCGCCTGATCGCCGCCGGCCGCATGGCCTTCAGCAATTACATTTGCACAAGCGTAGTGATGACCGCGATTTTCTATGGCTGGGGTCTCGACCTGTTCGGCCGGGTCGGCCCGGCCGGACAATGGCTGTTCGTGGTGCTGGGCTGGACGCTCATGCTGGCGTGGAGCGAACCGTGGCTTCACCATTGCCGCCGCGGACCGCTGGAATGGCTCTGGCGCTCGCTTGTCATGCGCAAACTTCTGGAAAACCGTCGCAATTCTGGGATTTCAAAATGATATTGCGATCCATTCTCATTTGCGTATGATGACGGGCAAGAGGATTCGCCCATGTATGTCTGCATCTGCAATGCTATCAAGGAAACCGACCTGAGGGCGGCCGCGCGCTGCTGTCAGGGCAATGCCGAAACGCTCTACGCAGCCCTTGGCCGCACCCCGCAATGCCGCCAGTGCCTCGAGGAAGCGGAAGAGATCATCGCCGACGAACTATGCGGAGACCGGTCGGCGGCCATGACCGCCCATTGATCCACGCCATTGATTTTGCGCCAGTCGGCCTTGTCAGGCCAACCCCCGGCGCCCATATTCGCGGCTCGTTTGAAAAGGAGCACGCGCGATGAAGGGCGACCCACAAGTCATTGATTTTCTGAACAAGGCTCTTTTCAACGAGCTGACCGCCATCAACCAGTACTGGCTCCACTACCGGATGCTGGACAACTGGGGCATCAAGAAGCTCGCCGCTTACGAACGCCACGAATCGATCGACGAAATGAAGCACGCGGACGTGCTGGCCGATCGCATCCTGTTCCTTGACGGCCTTCCCAATTTCCAGGCGCTGGGCAAGCTGCGCGTCGGTGAAAACGTCGAGGAGATCCTCAAGGCCGATCTCGCGCTCGAACACGATGCCATTCCACTCCTCAAGGAAGCGATCGCCCACTGCGAAGCCGTGCGCGACTACGTCAGCCGCGAGGTCTTCGAGCGCATCCTCGAGAGCGAGGAAGAGCACGTGGACTGGCTGGAGAAGCAGTTCGACATGATCGAGCGCATGGGCATCCAGAACTACTGCCAGCTGCAGAGCGAGCCCGCAGGAGAATCGTGAGGCCAAGGCGGTGTCCTTGGACTTCATCTCGGGCCTGGGCCTTTCCATACCGCTGATACAGGCACCGATGGCGGGCACCTCCACGCCCGCCCTCGCCGCGGCCGTGTGCAATGCCGGGGCGCTCGGTTCCATCGCGGTGGGCACGCTGACGCCCGAAGCCGCAGCGCAAGACATCGCCCGGCTTCGCGCCGCGACAGACCGTCCCTTCAACGTCAATCTCTTCGTCCATGCGCCATGCAAGGCCGATCCGCCGCGCGAGGCTGCGTGGCTGGACAGCCTCGCTCCGGCTTTTGCCGAATTCGATGCCGAGCCGCCCGCACAGCTCGAGACGATCTACCCGACGCTTGTCGGCAATGCCGAAATGCTGGGCACACTTGTCGATTTGGCCCCGCCGGTGGTGAGCTTTCATTTCGGCCTGCCCGAAGCCGAGGCGATTGCAGCGCTCAAGGCCGCGGGATGCAAGCTGCTCGCCACCGCTACCTCGCTCGACGAAGCTCGGCGTGCCAAAGATGCCGGGATCGACGCGGTGGTTGCGCAAGGCTGGGAAGCCGGCGGCCATCGCGGCGTGTTCGATCCCGCTGCGCCAGATGACCGCCACGGCACCCTGGCCCTGACCCGCCTGCTGGCCGCGAAGTCCGGACTGCCGGTCATCGCCGCGGGAGGGGTCATGGACGGCGCCGGCATTCGCGCCGCGCTCGATCTGGGAGCGGTGGCCGCACAGCTCGGCACTGCCTTCGTCGCCTGCCCGAAAAGCAATGCGGATGCCGCCTACCGCGCCGCGCTTGCCAGCGAAAGCGCGCGCCACACGACGATGACTGCGGCGATTTCCGGCCGTCCGGCCCGTTGCCTTGCCAATCGCTTCACCGCATTGGCCGCAAGCGAAGCTCTGCCACCGGTCGCGCCCTATCCACGCGCCTATCATGCGGGCAAGGCGCTGAACGTCGCCGCCAAGGCTGCAGGCGAAGGCGGCTTCGGCGCGCAATGGGCGGGCCAGGGGGCACCCCTTTCCCGCCCGATGCCCGCAGCCCAGCTGGTCGCCCAGCTGGCCGCGGAGCTTGCGGCTACTCGCTAGCGGGCTTGGCGCCGGTCCGGTACTTGTCGAACCACGCAAGGATCGCGGAAGCCTTCGCTGCCGACTGCGAGGGCCGCGCGGCGATGCCGCCGTGGCTTGCGCCCGGCACCTTCACCATCGCCGTCGGCACCCCGCGGATCTGCAGCGCGGCGTAGTATTGCTCGGATTCGCTGACCGGCGTGCGATAGTCGTCGCTGCCCACGACCACCAGTGTCGGGGTCTTCACGTTGCCGACGAGGCTGAGCGGCGAGCGCTTCCAGTATGCCATGGGATCTTCCCAGGGCTTCTTGTCGAACCAGTAGCGCGAGGTGAACGGCGTGGAATCCATCGTCAGCGCCTCGCTGATCCAGTTGATCACCGGCTTTTGCGTGGCCGCGGCCTTGAACCGGTCGGTCTTGCCCACGATCCATGCCGTCAGCACGCCGCCGCCCGAACCACCGGTCACGAACAGGTTGTCCGGATCGGCCACCCCATCGGCGACCGCCGCGTCGACCGCCGCCATGAGGTCGTCGTAGTCCGTGCCCGGATAGGCGCGGTCGATGAGGTTGGCGAACTCTTCGCCATAGGACGTGCTGCCGCGCGGATTGGTGTAGAGCACGGCATAGCCATGCGCGGCGTAGAGCTGGTAATCGGTGGCGAAGACAGGCGCATAGGCGGTGTTCGGCCCGCCGTGAATTTCGAGAATCAGGGGCGCGCGCTGGCCGGGCTGCAGACCGGGAGGCGTTACCAGCCAGGCGTCGATCGGCCTGCCATCGGGTGCGGTCACGGCCAGCTTGCGGACCGGCGCCATCGCCTTGTCGGCCATCCAGGTCCCGTTGAGGTCGGTGAGCTTGCGTCCCGATCCGCCGTTCGACACCCACAGGTCCGCCGGATGGCTGGTCGTCCCGGCCGTATAGGCGATACGTCCGCCCTTCGAGACGCTGAAGCTGCCGCCGGTGTAGGGCCTGTCGTAGTGCCCGCCGGGCGTCAGGCCGGACACCACCGGCTTGATCGACCCGTCGAGACCGACGCGGGCGACCCGGGTCTGCGCCTCGTCGTCGTACTGGACGTAGAGGCTGTTGTTGCCTGCCCACTCCAGCGCGTCGATCGAACGGTCGAGCTTCGGTGTCAGCAGCCGCACGCCGCTGCCATCGGCATTCATGACATAGAGATCGGAGTTTTCGTAGGAGCGGTTGACGTCGTCGTAGCCGAGATAGGCAATGTGCTTTCCATCGGGAGAGACAAGCGCCCCGCCATCGGGGCCCTGCCGGGTCGTCAGCGCACGGATCGCGCCGCTTGCGATGTCGACGCTGTAGACTTCCGAGTTGTTTATGTCGCGTTCCCAGTCCTCGTGCCGGTTGGCGCTGAAGACGATGCGCCTTGCGTCGGCCGTCCAGGATAGCGGACCGCCATCGTCGAATTTGCCGAAAGTCACCTGCCGCGGCGCGCCTCCGTCGGCCGGAACGACGAAGATATGGTCGAAGCCCGGTTCCAGATAGCCGGCACCGTCGAAGCGATAGGTCACGCGGTCGATCACCTGCAGCGGCTCGGCCCATTGCGCGCCTTCGGGACGAGTCTCGGGCTGCGAGCCCAGCTTCTCACCCTCGCCCGGAACACGCATGGTATAGGCGATCTGCCTGCCGTCCGGCGACCACGCCAGCGCGCCAGGGCTATCGGGCAGGTCGGTGACGTTGACGCTCGCGCCGCTGGCCAGCCACAGGACGTAAAGCTGCGGCGCGGAACTGCCGTCGCTCGAGACATAGGCGATACGCTTGCCATCGGGCGACCAGCGAGGGGACATATGCGCGCCCGGCCCGGCGACGAGCGGACGCTGCTCGCCCGTGGATACATCAACCAGCCACAGCGACGGCTCGACCTTGTCGATCATGATGTCGGCGCTGCTGCGCACGTAGACGATCTTCGAACCGTCCGGCGAAATCTGCGGATCGGTAACGCCCTGCAGCTTGAACAGGTCATCGGGCGTGAAACTGCGCTCCGGCCCGGCGGCGGCAGAGGACGGCTTCGCTACAACGGCGGGAGCCAGCGGGACGCTCGCCAGTGCCAGGGCGCTGACGGCGATTCGGAATTTCATGGTGGAAATCAAGAGAGCGACCTCGTGATGTGGGGGGATGCGCTGTTGTCTCGCCCGCTTCGGCGAAAAAATCCACCCCAGTCTTGCAGCTGCGAAGATCGGGGATGGAATTGCCGGATTTCATGATATTGCTCCGCCAATGGAGACAAAGCGCCCCTCAGCATACGGCCTTGAAGACTACGCGTTCATCGGCCTCGTCATTCTTGTCACTGTCGCCTTTGCCTGGTTGCTGGCCCCCTATTTCGGGGCAGTCCTGTGGGGCATCGTCGCCGCGATCCTGTTCGAGCCGATGACCCGCAAACTGGAAGTGAAGCTGGGCGGCAGGCCCAATACGGCGGCGGCGCTGGTGCTGCTTCTCCTGCTGGCAATCTTTATCCTGCCCGCCCTGTTCCTGGGCGCCAGCCTCGTGCAGGAGGCGACGTCGCTCTATGACCGGATCAGCAGTGGCCAGATCGACCTTGGCGCCATGCTGCAACGGCTCCGCACCGCCCTGCCCGACCAGATCGGCGACACGGTGGCACGTTACACATCCACCGATTTCGAGACGCTACGGCGCGAATTCGGCTCGGGCATCGCCAGCGGCCTGCAGGACATCGCCTCGCGCCTCCTCATCGTCGGCCAGGGGGCACTCAGCTTCATCGCCGCGCTGGGCGTGATGCTCTACCTCACCTTCTTCCTGCTGCGCGACGGCGAACGCTACGGCGAACTCGTGCGCACCGCGATCCCGCTGCGGCCGCACCTGCGCGATGCGCTGCTCGATCATTTCATGCTGGTCGTGCGCGCCACCATGAAGGGCACCGTTGTCGTGGCAGTGATGCAGGGTCTCGTCGGCGGCCTGATCTTCTCGGCCATCGGCATCGAAGGTGCGCTCCTGTGGGGCGTGCTGATGGGGTTCTTTTCGCTGCTGCCCGCCGTAGGCACCGGCATCGTGTGGGTTCCCGTCGCGGGCTACCTGTTGGCGACCGGCAACTATGTCGAAGGCGGCGTGATGATCTTCTGCGGCGTGTTCATCATCGGCATGATCGACAACCTGCTGCGCCCGATCCTCGTCGGTCGCGATACCCGCATGCCCGACTTCGTGGTCCTGATTGCCACCCTGTCCGGCCTCGAACTGTTCGGTCTCAACGGCTTCATCGTCGGCCCGGTCATCGCCGCGCTGTTCATCGCTGTGTGGAACCTCGTTTCCGAGGCGAAGGGAGCAGGCAGCCTGACCAATATCAAGGGCACCGAGGCGGCCAGGCGCGCCCAGGCCGCGCAAGCCGAGGGCGAGGCGGACGCGGCCGCCGAATCGGAAGCAGAGGCGCACCCCGGCTAAGCCAGCCGAATGCGCCTGCCGCTCCCGCGGGCCTCGGTCAGTCCTTCTTGAAGGGGTTCTTCGGGCTGCGCAGCGTCATGCGGATCGGCACGGCCTCGAAACCGAGTTCACGCCGCAGGCCATTGATCAGATAACGCCGATAGCTCTCGGGCAGCATGTCGAGACGCGTGCCGAACAGCACGAAGCCCGGCGGGCGCGTCTTGGCCTGGGTGATGTAGCGCAGCTTGATTCGCTTGCCGCCCGGCGCCGGGGGCGGATTCGCCGAAAGCGCATCGTCGAACCAGCGGTTGAGCGCGGCGGTCGGCACGCGGCGGCTCCAGGCCTCGCGGATAGAGAAGGCCGCAGCGATCATCTCGTCGAGGCCCTTGCCCGTGCGCGCAGAGACCGCGAGCAGCGGCACGCCGCGCACTTGCGCAAGACCGTCATCGAGCGCGGCGCGAATGCCATTGAACAGCTTCGAGGCGTCTTCGGCCACGTCCCACTTGTTGATCGCGATCATCAGTGCGCGGCCTTCCTCGAGGACTTTCGAGGCGATCTTGAGGTCCTGGTGCTCCAGCCCCTTGGTCGCATCGAGCAGGAGGACGACGACTTCGGCAAAGTCGATTGCGTGGCGCGCATCGGCCACCGCCATGCGTTCCAGCTTTTCGACCACGCGGGCCTTCTTGCGCATGCCTGCGGTGTCGATCAGGCGCACCTCGCGCGCGTCGCCGGTCTTGGGATCGGTCCAGAGCCAGTCGATCGCGATCGAATCGCGGGTGATCCCTGCCTCCGGCCCGGTCAGCAGCCGGTCTTCCCCCAGGAAGCGATTGATCAGCGTCGATTTTCCGGCGTTCGGGCGGCCGACGATGGCCAGCTTCAGCGGCGCCTTGAGCAGCGCCTCCTCATCGTATTCCTGGTCTTCTTCCTCGACCGGCTGCAGCGGTTCGAGGTGCGGCAACAGGACCTCGAACAGGTCGCCCATGCCTTCGCCATGCTCTGCCGAGATCGCCACCGGATCGCCAAGACCCAGCGAGTAGGCCTCGAGCAGACCGCCCTCTCCCGCGCGCCCTTCGGCCTTGTTGGCCAGCACGATGACCGGCACCGGAGAGGCCCGGAGCCAGTTTCCGATTTCCTCGTCCAGGGGTGTCAGTCCGGCGCGCGCGTCCACAACGAAGAGCGCGACGTCGGCAGTCGCCAGCGAAGCCTCGGTCTGCTTGCGCATGCGCCCGGGCAGGGTTTCCGCCTCGTCGTCTTCCCAACCGGCAGTATCGACGATCTGGAACTTCAGCCCGAGCAGTTCGGCATCGCCGAAGCGCCGGTCGCGCGTGACGCCGGGCTGATCGTCGACGAGCGCGAGCTTCTTGCCGACCAGACGGTTGAACAGGGTGGATTTGCCGACGTTGGGCCGACCGATGATGATGACTTGCGGGAGCATGATGGCGACTCGCTTGGGGATTTCCGAAGGCTTTGGCAAGCACCCGGCAAACATCCGGCAAATTCTTGCCGGTCCGTTAACCCAATTTTGCAGGCAAACGATAACCCCGCCTAGGTGATCGTGCAGGCATGAAGGGTTACTGCACAGCAATCATTTTCGCTCTGAGCGCGGCCGTAATCTTTCCGGCCAGTGCCCGCAGCGCCATCGACGCGATCGTGTCCAACGACGATTCCGGCAGCGCGGGCAGCCGCCCTCTTTCATCGGGTTCGTCCGGCGCAGCGGGCAATTCCGACTACCTGGAATGCGTGCCCTTTGCGCGCCAGCTTTCCGGCCTGCAGATCTATGGCGATGCCCATACCTGGTGGAAGCAAGCCAAGGGCCGGTACGCCCGCGGGTTCGAACCGCGCGTCGGCGCCGTCCTGGCGATCAAGCCGCATGGCAATTCCACGCTCGGCCATGTCGCAACCGTCACGCAGATCGTCGATTCCCGCACGATCCTGGTAAGCCACGCCAACTGGTCGGTCCCCGGCAAGATCGAGCGCAACGTCAGCGTGCTCGACGTCTCGCCGGAAAACGACTGGAGCGAAGTGCGCGTCTGGTACGGCCCGGCCCATAACCTGGGCGCATCGCACTGGCCGGTCGCGGGCTTCATCTACAACGCGCAGCCCGGATCGCTTCCGGACGCCGGATCGAGCCGCGTTGCCTCACAAGCCGATTCGGCGCCGCCCTTGAGTGAGGGCAAGAAAAAGGGCCGCCACAGCGACCCCATCGGCGCCATCATCGCCGGAAACTACTGAGTTTACCCGAAAGGGGCCGGTCCTGTGCGGGATCGCGGAACCGCCCCCGAAACTCTGCCTTGCGAAGAGCGCCTACTTGGCGACCGGCGCGTCTTCGCCGAGATCCTCGTACCATGCTTCGACCGGGCCATTCAGCTTGATCGTCAGCGGATTGCCGCGACGGTCGAGCGTCTTGCCTGCCTGCACGCGCACCCAGCCTTCGGAAATGCAGTATTCCTCGACATTGTTGCGCACGGTGCCCTTGAAGCGGATGCCGATGCCGCGGCGCAGCTTTTCGGCATCGAAGAACTCGCTCTTCGGGTTGATGGCAATGTGATCGGGCGGCACGTCAGGGCCGGAATTGGTCTCTTCGGTCATGCTCCGCGCTTTAGTCGGCAATGGACGCTTGTCAATTCGCGCGGAGTTGTCTAGGGGCGCGCTTCCGCAACTGGAAGCGGGCGCGTAGCTCAGCGGTAGAGCACACCCTTCACACGGGTGGGGTCACAGGTTCAATCCCTGTCGCGCCCACCATCCATTGGATGGCTCAGGTCCTCGCTTGCAGCGGATCTCTTCACCACAACATTCCGACCCCCCTGACCCTCGGTGGTCAGCAAATGGTCAGCACTAAAAGCCTTCGCCTCACGGTGGACAGCGCGCCAGATCGTGGTCAGCGCTCGCACGACATTGCGCATCCGCTCGGGGCGGTACTTCGCATATATCTTGGTCGTGCGCGCCAGCTTGCCGTCATGGCCAAGCATTTCCACCACTTCGCGCTCCGGCACCGATTCGTCCTCGTAGAGCATGGTCGCGATCGTGTGCCGGATCGTCTTGGGGTGCACGTCGGCGGATAGGCCGAGCGTGCGGCGCATGATGCGCCAGGCCGTCTTGCGGCTGCCAGCCGTCGCGCCGCCTTCCCTCTTCCACTTGCGCAGGACCGCGCGCAGCGGCTTGATCGCAGGCAGGACAGCGTTGCGCTTCTTCGTCTGCTTCGATGCCTCGGGCTGCAGGTCGATAAAACCGAACCGCTCGTTGAACTGGGTCCGGGGATCGAACTTGAGTGCAGCCTGTGGACGCACGGCCGTGGCGAACTGGAGCGCGACGAATCGGAACAGGTCGAGATTGTGGCTGGCGTACCAGCCGATCCGCGCCATCTCCTCGATCGTCAGCACGCGCTCGCGCGGCGGCGACTTATACTCTTCGCCCAGATCGGGAATGCGCGGCGCGTGAGTGATGCGCATGTTGTCGGCCGCATAGTGGACCGCGGCGCGCACGTCGTTGATGTTCCGCTGCACGGTCGCCCCGGCGACGCCCGTCTCACTGCGGTAGTCGAACGTCTCGCCGAACCACTCCAGATCGAAGGCATGCGGGCCCATACGCCATTCGCGGAAGCGCTCGAACAGCGCTGGGGTCAGATCGGTCACGACGGCATTCACGCCCGCCTGGTCCTGCAGGAGGAAGGCGAGGAAGGTGCGCAGGGAGCGGCTGGTCTGGTCATTGTTGACCGCCTTGCGCCCCTTCTCCTTCCAGTAGGTGATGAGAATCGGCGCGACTCCCGCGTCCGTCGGTGCCTGCCGGGTGCTGAGCGCCTTGATCTCGGCAACGTGAGCATCGAGGACGGCCTTCGCTGCGTCTAATGTTCTCTTGCGAGTGCTGCGATAAACGACCGTCCGTCCGCGGGGGGTGGCGATTTGCCAGATGCCCTCGGCCTTGCCGTCGCGGCGGAAATCGAGCCAGTAGTCGCCGACGATATAGGGGCTGGTGTCACGGGACATAGTTCGTTCGCTTCAATCCGGGAGATCATTTCGAGCACGCCGTAGCCGGCGAGCTCCTGCAACTGGTCGAGGGTGAAAGATGCGCCGGTACCATTGCGAAGCGCCCGGCGGTACTTCTGCGCGATGCTATGGGCGGTCATGCGGCCTTCTCCTGAGTGAGGGCCTCAAGGGTCTTTGCTGCCTGCTGAGCGGAATGCAGTGCGCGGGTTAGGGCATTCTCGACCTTTTCGACACGCACATCGGCGCGGCATTCTGCCTGCAATTCAGCGATGCGGCGGCGGATGCCATAGACGCTCGCGGGCTCTTCCAGTCCTAGCCACGCCAAAAGGTCGCGCTTGGCGATCTCGTACTCAGCGGCCTCGCGCTTGGCGAGCTCGATGTGGGATTTCTTCCTCGCCTCGGCTTCGAGATCGATCCGTTGCCACATGGCCCGGCGCTGTGCCTCGTAGTTGGTCGCCTCAGTTTGCGCGGCAGTGAGGTCGCGAGCTGCCTTCGCCACGGCGGCACCGAACTTCTTGCGGACGGCTTCGTGCTCCACCCACAGCTTGATCTCGCGCGGCTTTGGGATTGTCCGCTCAACCGACCTATGAACACCATCGATCAGGAGCTTCATGCATGCATCCATCGGTAGCGTGACCGGCTGGCGTGTGGCCTTCCGGATGTTCCGCCACACCTTGTCCTTGCGCACTATCAAGCCGCAGCCGGTCGGGATATCGGCTGGTGTGCAAAGTCCCTCGGGGACGGCAAAGATGACGGCACCCGCGAATTGCAGATACTTCTGCCACTTGCCCGACGTGGTATCGGAACGCAGATCAGAGCGGCTGATCTTACATTCGTAGGCAGTCGGGAGCGGTTTGCTGTAGGACCGTTCAAGTGTGTAGACGTCGGGGCGAGGCGAACCGCTGGGGCCGAGTTGCATGTCAGTCCAGACCATCCGCTTATCGTTGCGGAGGTACTGCGCCAGATCTGCGGCTAGTTCGTCGTGCTTCCATCCGTGGTCGCTCATGCTGCCCACCTCCAGTGGCCGCTCTCCGCCCTGGAACAGCCCTCGATCGACAAGCGAAGTCGACCGGCGGCAATCGGGTGATTTGCCACCATCCACGCTTGCTCGATGGGCTCTCCGTCAACGGCCTGGAACAGCCAGCAGTAATCCTCGTCGCACCAGGACCCATTTCCCCAAGGACCACGCCGTTTGTTCCAATCGGTTTCCGCCACCCTGCACTCCGGGTGCGAGTACCAACCGAAGAAGTCACCATCCTGGATGGTCGAGCAGTACACAGCCGGCTGGCGCGCATGGATCATCGTCCCGCAGGCTTCGCAGCGGTGCGGCTTGCGGACGGCGCGGAGCAGGCGCTCGCCGAGAAACTCGTAGCTCATGCTGCCTCCCTCGCGCGGCGTTCCCGCGCCTGCTCGACCGCTGCGAGCATCTTCTTTCCCTTGCGCCGGCGCTTCGGATCGTCGGAGTTCGCGTCGAGGCGCGCGGTGTACTCGACCGGACCGTAGCGATCGGTGAGCACCGCGCCGTAGCGCAGGGCCTTCTCCTTCTTGCTCAGGGAGATGTCGAAGTGGACCCAGGCCACATTGCGGTGCTTCCCGTGCGAGAGCGTCGGGTGGCCCTGAATCCACTTGCGCTGGACACCGATGCGGTCAGCCATCGCGAGCAACTCGTCGAGGCTCTCCGACCACATATGACACATAATCATGTTGCCGAGGCGCAGGCGGGTGTCGTCGACGTAGACGGTCATCAGAACGGCACCTCGTCGGCTGGTTCAAATTCCTCGATCTCGACAGGCTGTCGCACGCGGGCGACGAGCCGCGCTTCCATGACGAAGAATTCCTGCAAGGGATTTTCGAGCGCAAGGCGTGATGCCTCGGCCTTAGCCTGCCAATCGGTGGGGTGCCTGTGCGTCGGTGGGCGCGTGCCTTCAGGATTCCAGACGATGAAGAATGAAGGCTTGGTCTCGCTCATGCTGCCACCTCATCGGCTGGCATCTGGTATCGGATGCGGTGATCCTCAGGCAGGTAACGGCGAAAGCTCGCAATTGCCTCGTCGATGTTGGGATGTCTTCCGGCAATTCCACCGTCATGGCCGCGTTGAAAGAACGAGAGCTCCATGTGGCCCCACGCCTTCGCGCGAATTTCGACACGGATGCGCGCCTCGTGTGCGAGCATGACGAGCATCGTCAGGGCGCCGCTATCGAACGTCGCCATGCGGCCATCACGCCACGGCACAAACATTCCGGAATGGTGACCGTTCGAGCCTGGCGCGCCCCAATTAACGCGCTCCCAATTGATCGGGGCATTGTAGATCCCGCCGCCGACCATGCCGCAGATGTCGATCACCTTAGCCTGGAACTGGGTGAGCTTCTCCGGAGCTGGCTTGTAACGTTTCCGGTTCTTCCCGGCGAGGTTGGCATAGTGGTTGTTGGACTCCACCCATCTGGCGTGGTCCATAGTCGCGTAGCTCATGCTGCCACCTCATCAAACTTGCCCGCCTCATCGCCCCAGCAATCCCAGCCCGGGCGGCTCGTGCGGCTAAAAATCTCGGCGTAGGGTCCGGCGTAGAGCGCCTCGACCATCTCGTACTGCTCCTCCGGCTTGCGGCTGTGCTCGCGGACTGGCGCGACAATCAGGTTGCGCACCGAGCGCGACTGCACGCGCGGCTGGCCGATCGTGCCGACCAGGACGAACTCTGCGGCAGAGCGGAAGACGTAGCCGGTCCCGAAGGCCCATGCCTTGCCGGTGCTCGACTGCTTCGCCCACGCGGCCGATGATTTGAACGCAAAGCCCCACTTGCGCATGAGCTCGACAGCGTCGGGAAGCATCGGCGCGGTCGCCCACATGAACATGGCGCAGTCCGGCGCGGCCAGATGCGCGACCGGCAGCGCGGCGATGTCGTCGAGCGACATGCACTGATAGTGCGCCGTCGGGTTCTTGCCCTCGCCCTTCCCGCTGAAATTCCGGAAGTGCCACGGAGGATCGACCAGTAGCGCGCCGTAGGAGAATGGGCGCATGGTGCCGAAGGGCCAGCTTGTGGCGCTCTTGTGTCTGGAATTGGAAACGAAATCAGTGCTATCGGGCGCGCCGCCACTGGTTTGTGGAGCGCGGCTGTGTGGAGCCAAGTCGTGTCCAAAGCGATTATGCGCTGGCGGGTTCGATTCCTGCCCGATCATGACTTCCTCGCCTCCCGTGCCGCGTGCTCGACCTTCGCCACAGCGAGGACGGCTGGCTTCAATTCGTCGGGCGCGTCGTCATAGGCGAGGACATGCCGGTAGCGATTGCCGCCAGCGAGGCGTGGCAGGAGCGCTCGCGGGATCAGCTCCCAGTTGCTCGGATCGGTGTTGAGCCTGTCGCCCAGGCATTTAAGGCAATAGCCTTCGGGGATGGGGCCATTGACGGCTTCCCACTCGACGCGGTGCACGAGCTGCCAGCGCGTTTGCATGGGCAGGCCATCGTGAACCTTGCGCTCGCGGTAGCCGTCCTCGCTGACACGCTCCGTTCCGACCGGCTGCCAGTTGAGGTTCGCCTTGCCAGTGCGGTTGCCCTTCTTGAACTGCGTGCGCCGCGCATTCGGGTGCAGCCCACCGGTGCCAGGCGCACACTTCTTGCCCTTGTTCACCGGTTCCTGCCCCTTGGCGAAATGCCCGGTGCGCCCAGTCTTCCAGCCCTTCCGTTTGCGCAGCGCATGGAGATGGCCGGCGGTGACATCATCGCGCGCAAACTCGGCGACGAATGCGCGGTGATAGTCGCTGATGACCATCGAGCGGTGCGCCTCAAGCCAGTCCATTTCGGCGGGGCTGTAGCGGATAGCCCGGCCCTTCATGCGTTACCCTCGTAGCTAATAGCTTTGCGCTCAACGCTCGGCGCGATGCCCTTGAGGTGAGGTTCAAAATGATAGCCGTTGTCCGCCAGAAGCTTCGCGGCCTTGAGTTGCAAGTCGGCGTTGCGGATGATCTGGTCTGCAACCTGGACCATCGCATCGGCGCGCTTGGCCTCCTGCTCGATCTTGTCGGCGTCCATGTCCTCGTCGCCCAGGCGCTCGAGCTGCATGAACAGGTGATCGTTGAGGTCGGTGAGCTTGTTCTTCATGCGGCTGCTCCGAAAAGGTCCATCTGGTCGGGGACGAGGCTCTCGGCCCACTCGATGATCTCGCGGGCTTCCCGCTGCATCGACGGGTCTGTCAGTTTGGCGAAATCACGGTGGAACCTCGCGATTTGCTCGCGGATCGCATCCTCACGCCTCGGGTGCGGCTGGCAGTCATCAGTGATCGGTCCTGTCGACCCCCACCAGCTGCCGGTGAAAAACGAGAACCCACGATATGACCGCCAACCTTCCGGGGTCTCCACGAGATCAATTGCCGCCCGGCGCCCGCCACCCTTGCGATAGAGTTTAAGCTCTTCGTGCGGGCAGTAGACGCCGCAGTCGTTCTTGGTGCCGGGGAGCCAGTTGCTCATGCTGCCCGCGCCTCCTGCTCGGCTGGAAACTGCTTTGCGAACCAAGCGGCCAGCTGGGCACGGTGCTCGCCGATTCCGGCGCCGTCCGTCTCGTCGATCTTCATGATGTTCCAGAGATTGCTGCCCGATGCCTTCCACATCGCGTCGCGGTAGAGTGTGCCGCCCGCGAACAGGACCGCCTCAGCCTCATCGACGAGGCCGGGGACCATCTGGAATTCGTAGGAAGGATCGAGCGCCATCTTGGCGATCAGGGCGGCCGAGATGCGCTGCTCGTAGTCCGGCACCTCGACGTCGACCGGGATGAAGCCGTACAGGCCGCTGAGGACCCAGATCTGCAGATCCTTCGATGCCAGGCAACGGGCAGCTTCCGGATGCCGGGCGAGGCATGCGCGGAGCGTCTGCCACATCGGGCCGTCGTAACGGTCGAGTGCGGCAAGCGGGGCTGCATCGGCGCGCTTGGTGCCGGAGCAGGCCATTATGACGAGCTTCATGCCCTGCCCTCCGCCTTGGCGATGGCGGCTTCGACGCGATCGGAGAAGGTGTTGCCCAGGCCAACGCTTTCCCACGCAATACGGCGATCAGCTTCAGCGAGGAGTGCGAGCAACTCAGGCGCGGCCGAGATAAGGCGGGCGTTCGCTTCCCAAGGATCAGTCCCCGCTCGGCGGTGTGCACTCAACTGCTCGTCTGTGTAGACTTCAGGGCTGCGCGCTTGGCAGATGAGATAGCGACCGGCGCGAACAATACCCCAATCGTCATGCGGCTGATTGCGGTATTCCCAAGGCCCCTTCGTGTGCCCGCTCATGCCATCACCCCGCGCGGCTGGCCTTCCTCGGTGACCGGGGAGAGGTCGCCATACTCGCCGCAGCCGCGGCCCGGCTGGCCCGGATCATCCTCGTTGACGAAATCGAGATAGTGCACCCAGCCATGGCCGCAGGCGAAGCCCCACTCGCGGACTTTCGGGCCCGTGATGAACAGCGAGATCGCGCGCTCGCCCGGGATGACCTCAAGGCGGTGCAGCGCCATCGCACTGCGCTCGACGAAGTCACCGGCATTGCGGACAGTCGCGCCCTGGGGCGTGTGCTCGATGTAGCGGCCCGCGATCAGGTAGCTGGTGTTCGCCCACGGATGATCGTGCAACGCGCGGTCGTCGTCGCTCTTGCGGATCTCGTGCAGGTAGACGTTCATCTGCTCGTTGCGCGGGACGATGAACCAGCGGCGCAGATAGTCGTCGCCGATCACGAAGTCGGGCTCGCGCTGCATGATGCTTTCAGCCCATGCCTGCATTTCGGGGAGAGTGGCGTAGGAGAGCATCATGCAGCTTCCTCGACCCGCACGTATTCGGTCGTCGGTACGTAGGGAAATTCAACGTAAACGCGGCTGTCTCGGCTGGTGTATGCAGCCCCGCTCGGCTCAATGAAGACGCGGCCATTGATGTCGTAGGCCTTGCCGTCATCCTCTCGGAATACGTGGCCGCAACGCTTGTTCTGCTGCAGCCCGCCGTAGGCGATATCCATCCACTCGCTCTCGTGACCGGTCAGCGGCGAGAAAGGTTCGAACTTGAGCGCCTTCTCGATGTAGGTCTGAGCGTAGCTGGCACTCGAGCCCGAGTGACCTTCGAGGCCAAACATCGCGACCATATCGAGAACATTCTCACCTATGGCGCGCTGCATCTTGTCGGCTAGTTCATCTCCTTTTCGCGGGAAGGCTATCGCCCACTCGCTGCGAGCGTGCTTCAGATAGTTGCTGTCACGTTGTGACCAGCGAACAAGCTTGCGACCGACTTCGCCGACCAGATGATTGATGCGATACTTTGCGCGCAGAATGCTGTGTCTCATGGTGGGAGAACCTCAGTAGGCTGTGAAATCAGTAGGGGAGCTCGTTCTCGGGCACGTGCATCCGGCCATTGGCCTGGGCGGCATCGCGATCTGCGATCACTTCCCGCGACTTGCGCAGCACGAGCTGGACCACGTCGGCCGCCCTCTCGGACTGCGGCGCTGTCGCCAGGCCAGTGGCGCCAGGCCAGACGCGCAGGAGATACGCGGCAACAACCTCGGCCTCGTCGTAAGTGAGGTGGAGCATGTTCGGTTCGGTCGTCACGCGGCTGCGCCTCCGGTTGCCCGCGACGGCTCCGGCGCCGCGGGTGGTATTCGCAAATCGGCAAGCGGGGGGATGGGAGCCGATCGGAGCTGCGGTTGGGAGAGGTTGGCCGGGGACGGTCATTCGCCGCCCTCCGGCCTGCGACCCGGCAGGCTGCCAGGATGAAAGACGAGCGCGGCGCAGCACGCGGCTGCGATCGAGCCAAAGACGAACACGACGCCGAACACGGCCAGCCAGAGGCGGTCGGAATTCACGAAGGCCTCGACGGCTGGATTGCGCAGGAGGAACTGCGTCCAGACATGCGCAGAGAGCGTGCCGAGCGCGATCAGGACGATGGCGATGATGGTGCGCATCACAGCTCACCCCGCTGCGTCATCCGGTCGATCATGTAGTCGAACAGGTCGATGAAGTTGTCGAAGGTGACGACCGGCCCGGTCGTAAGGTGCAGCCGGATCATGCCGCCACCTGCCGTGCCGAGAGCGACATTTCCTCGATACCGAAGAGCAGGCGCTGCAATTCCTCGCGGCGATGCTCGATCAGGTCGACCTTGTCCGAGACGTGGAACGCCTCGTTGTTCTCGCCGTCGTGGTAGGCGAGCGCCTTCGAGTACGGGAACATGCCCGCCTCGCCGATGTCCTTGGTGAGGCCGTCGAAATCCCGGCGGTGCCACATGTGCCAGCGGCGCGACCAGATTAGCCAGCAATGCTGCCCCTCGGGCGTCCTGACCAGCTTGCGCAGGAACTTGCCGTTGCGATTGCGGAGACGCGGGATCTTCATGCCACGCCGCCTTCGCGGAGCGGCTCGCCCCACTGCTCCAGCTGCCATTCAGCACGGCGCTGCGCGTATTCCATGAACGGTGACGCCGCGCCGCCCTCGCCTTCAAGGGCAGTCAGGAAGTTGCGGATCAGGTTGACGGCGACCGCGCGCTCGACCTTGCGGGTGTCGATGGGGCGACCAGCTACCGGCTGGGCCACTGCGCGATCTGCGGTGAAATGGGATGCGCCAGGCATCTTTCCCTCCAATCAGGCTCCCGGCGGGTCGGCGCTTTCGGCTCACCGCTGGGCTGTTGGAGGATGTTAGATCACATTTTGTGATTTTCAGTCAAGCCAAAATATTCACAAGTTGTGAATACGCCGCCGCAATGTAGGGCGAATCACCTTGCGATATCAGGCTGCCGATGGCGCTCCTCATCGGCGAGTGCCCGGTTTTCCAAGCAGGGGGCAAGTGTGACGGTGAGCAATACCGTGATGAGGAGTTGGATGGAAAACCTGGCCGAAGCCCAGTCTCCTGCGTCGTCAGCCACACCCAAATTCGGCGGTATGATGAAGGTGATGGCGTAAGTAGCGCAGTACAAGACGCGCCCAATCGCACAGAGCATCAGCAAACCAACCGGGTAGTGCCACCAACGTTCGATAGAATGGGCGTAATGCAGCCTTCTTCGGCCGTTGGTTATCCGGGCAAACGAAAGCGTATTGGCAAACCAGATGGGCGATACAATCGCGGAGACAATCCAAATCCCGCCGAACGCTCCGAAAACCCACCCCAAAATAGCCAGACCGAATTGAGCAGCGTTCACCCGTCAGTACCCGTTCGCACGATCGCTTGTGCCAAATTCACCAACTGACGCCGCTCGGTGTCGCTCGCATTGATCCAAATCTCAATTATATCGGTTGGAAGGGTGCGAGGGTCATGTTCAAGAATAAACCCCGGTTGTGTCTTGAGGGCCGGCGCCAGTCGGCGAAGCCACTTGGCTGACAAACCTCGCTCGCCCGCTTCCAAGTATCCAATCATGTTTGGATTGGTGCCTACGGCAGCCGCCAATTCTGCCTGCGACATGCCGCGAAACTCGCGCCATGCCTGCAGGTAGTTTGGCCCACCATTTTTGTCCGCACCTCCGGTCATTTGGGGATTATCGCAAATTGTGATGAGTAAATCTCCACACAGATTGTGATATTCACCCCTTGCCTCATAATTCACATTCTGTGATATGGAGGTATGGATAAGCCATCGCCACGTGAGTTGCGCGAAGCTACTGGCATAAGCCAGTCTTACGCCAGCATGATCGCCAACGGTGTTCGCGACCCTTCGCGTCCCCTTGCCATCCACATTTTCCGAAAGACTGGCTGGAAGCACCCGCTGATAGCTGATCTCTGCGCAGACCAGATCGATGTGCTCGAGAAGGTTGATCCTTGGCACCCGCGGGACGCCGCCGCGTGATCCGCCGCACGGAGGATAGCAGCGACACGGCTGCCTTCCACTTGCTCAAGTCGAGCGCTGCGCGTGGCATGCCCTGCCCCTGCAACGATGCCATCGCGGCAGCGATCGGCAGGCGCGGTCCGGCATCGGGCGCCAGTGCCCTGCGGCGGCTGGAACGAAGCGGGGCGATCTCGATCGAGCGCGCCCACGGCTGGCGCACCGTCACCATCACCGAATTCGGCCTGACGACACAGGGAGAGGACGCATGACGCTCGCCACCGTTGGAGTGTTCCTGCTCAAGTGGACTGCAACCGCCATGGCAGCCGCAGCTGCTTATGCGGTGGTCTTCTACCGGGCGAACCGCTGAGCCATGAAGCTCGCGGGTGCCGCCATCCTTGCCTGGCTCTTCATCGACCACATCGCGGCCCCAGCCGTCTCGCGGGCGCTCACCCGCATCTTCGGCCGGCACAACACCTCGTAACCGCATTGCGGCTGGCACTGGCCGGTTTCTCGCATTCGTCTTCATGCAACCCTTTTACTTCGCAGGTGCAGCAAAGTCATGGTTCATAAGAACACGATCTTGGAAAGCTACGCCCTAGGGGAGTCCCAAGGTAAGATAGCGATGGATTTAGGTATCAGCGCACGCACTGTTTCGCGTGTGATCGCCGCCAATTTCAGCGAGGCAGAACGAAAAAAGCTTCGTGGTCAGCGTGACCTGATTAGCGCTGCCGTAAAAGGCCAGAGAATCCAGCAAGAGCGTATTTCTTCTGGGAAATTTCGCATCATTCGAAGCGGTGAAGTATTGGTCGCCGTAGCGGGTGAAGTGAGATTTATTTTCGACATTTGCGACGAGTATCTGCTTCGGCGTTACCCTTGGCGAGTGACGGCCGACAAACGGCTCGCCCGGCAAGTACGTCGCGATGGTCACGTTAAGAACATCTATGTCTATCACGACATCCTGAATGTCGCGCCGAGCATGGAGCAGGTGGTTGATCATATCAACCGTAACCCGCGCGACAATCGGCGCGCGAACCTTCGCGTCTGCTCGCATTCCGAAAACTGTTTGAATCGATCGCCCTCGGGGCAGCGAAAGGCGCTTTTAAATGGCTGACTACGACAGGATTGTACGCGACCGGCAACGGTCGATCCGGCGCCAGATGGACGAGCGGCGCATTGCCATCAAAGCGGTACAGCTGGACGGCGGCTGGACCTCCCCATCCACGGTGCTTTCCTACTTCCCGGCCGATGCCGACCGTGAACCGGCGACGATGTCCGTCGCATCGCTGTTCCGCCTGATCGAAACCGAGGCGCTGCCGCTCGAGCTGCTGTCTCTGCTCCTGCCCTCGGGCTTCGTGATCCAGCGTGTTCCGGAAGGCATCGACTTCGACGAGTACGAGAAGCACTGCCACGAGTTCCTGCGCATCAAGAGCGCGGCGCACCATCCCGCGAGTCCGGCTGGCCGAGAGGTGAGCGACTGCGAGAAGACCGGCCTGGGCGAGGCCGTGATCCCGCTGCGCGCTGCCGGGTGAACCATGGCGAGTGCGGCAGACATTCCCGGCCTGACACCAGCCGAGCCGGATCTTCCCCGGCTGGAGACGATCGTCACGCTTTGCGAGCAGCGCGTCGAGCGTGCCGCCGTGCGGCTGCAGCGGGCAACCGCCGAGCACGATGATGCGGCCACCGCGCTGGAGAGCGCGCGTGCTGCCCGGGACCACTGGATCGCGAACAACGACGATCCGCAGATGATGATGTTCTGAGAGGCGACTGATGGTTGCACGCAATATCCTGAGCGGTCGCACCGCCAATACCGAATGGTTCGCGAGCTGCGGCCTTCCGGATTCCGAGCCCGTAACCGCCGCCGCATATGCGCAGAGGCTGGTCCGGTACATATCCGACGCCTCTACCGTCCGCGCTCGTGTGCTCGATCGCTACACGACCGCGCCCTCGTTGGAAAAGATCCGCGGATGGCGAGAAGACTGGACCGGCCTCGTTGCCAGCCGTGCGGCGCTTCGCGCTGTCGACGAGGAAGAATGGGCCGAGGAGGCTGACGACGAGCCCGAGCAGGACTACGCGCGCTCCATCGGCCACCTTGCGTCCTCTGTCGTGGAGCGAAGTCGGCGACTGGCTGTCGTGCTTCGCCGGGAAAATGTGGTCCCTCCACCGCCGGTCAAGCGTGTCCCTGCCTGGCCTGCCATCACGATAAACGACGTCATGGAGCGGTGTGGCGATCCCTTCGGTATCACGGTGGGAGAGATCATCGGCAAATCGCGCAAGCGCGACATCGTGCGCGTCAGGCAACTCACAGCAACGGTGCTGCGGGCGCGCAGGAACAGCTACCCGCAGATCGGTCGATTCATGGGCGGACGCGACCACAGCACGGCCATCCACTCGGTCAAGGCATTCTTCGATGTCGGCATGCGCGACCAGGCCTTCGTTGATGCGTGGATGGCGAACGCGCCTTGCGTCCTGAAAGCCGCCCGCTCTGCTGACGAGCTGGATTTCATGATGGGCGTTACAGTGGGGGTAGAGCCTTGATCGAACTCCCCTTCCCTCCGTCTGCGCTCTCTGGGCACGCCAAGGGCCATTGGCGGCGCAAGGCCTCCATTACCAAGAAGTGGCGCGCATGGGCCTTCGTAGCCGCGCTGGAGGCCCATCCAGCGGTACCGGCGGATGGCGACATCAAGATCGTCGTGCGCTTCTATCCGCCCGACAGGCGCAGCGACCGCGCGAACTTCATGAACCGCATGAAGCCGATCTTCGACGGCATCGCCGATGCCCTGAAGGTCAACGACAAGCGCTTCGTGCCCTACCCAGAGTTCCACGAACCGGCGACGCCCGGGCGCGTGGAGATCGTCATTTGACGGGCTTCATCGTCATGGAGCGAGACGCACTTGATCATCCCCTCCTGAAGGACGGGGAACGCTTTCGCGCGTTCTTCTGGCTGGTTGCCAAGGCATGCTGGAAGCCGACGCCCTATGACATCAGCGGCAAGGTCATCTCGCTTGAGCGCGGGCAGCTCTGCGCCAGCCGCTCGCAGTTGGCCGAAGCATGGGGCTGGTCCCCTTCGGCGGTGGAGCGGTTTTTGACCCGTCTCGAAACCGAACAAATGATCGGACGGGCAACCGGACAGGGCAAGACGATCATAACCATCTGCAACTACGCCAAATATCAGGACGTCGAAACCAAGACCGGACAAGCAGCCGGACAGGAAACCGGACAGCGACCGGACAGCGACCGGACAACAAAAGAACAAGGGAACAAGGGAACAAGAGATATTCCGTCAGCTAAAGCTGACGGGCGCGACGACGCGCCGCCTCCTTTGGCCCTCGATTTTGCGGCGACGATTTTCCGGACCGGCCTGACGATCCTGATGGATGCCGGGCACAAGGAGCAGCCTGCCCGCTCGATCATCGGGCGCTGGAAGAAGAACTACCACGAGAGCGTGGTAATCGCCGTGCTGGCCCGGTGCCAGAAGCACACGCCGGAAAACCCGGTGGAGTGGATCACGGCGGGCCTGAAGGCGGAGGCAGAGCGCGCTGCCGGTCGGGTTTCATTCCACCAGGGCAGCGCACCTGAGCGCCCATCGACGAAACAGATCGGCTTCGAAGTGGCAGAGCGCCGCCGCCAGCGCAGGCTTGATCAGGAACAACACCAGCAAAGGATCGCAATCGGTGAACGATGAACCGGAAATGGTTATGGGAGCCATGCTGTCAGCCAGTCTCGCCCTTGTGCGTCCGGTCGGCATGTCGCCCCAGGAGGCGGACGAATGGCTCGACGTCGCGCTCGAGACGCTCGCCCATCTTCCCCTGCACATCTTCGAGGCAGGAATCCGCGCGGCGCGCATGAAGTGCACGCATCATGCCCAGATCGTGCCCGCGATCATCGAGGCGACGCGCGAGGACCTCGCCTGGTACAACCGGCCCAAGACGCCGCCGATGCTGCGCCTCGTCGCCCCAGAGCGTCCGATCAGGACCGAGCCGCTGCCCGATCCGGAAACGCTGAGCGCGGAGTTGAAGCGCATCGGGCTCTCGCAAGGCTGGATCGTTGAGCGCGACGGCCGCCTGTTCTGGGAGGAGGACAGCGCGGCATGATCCGGGTGTCGAGCTACGCCATCAGCCGGTACATGGAGAGCGTACGGCGCTGCACGGAGGACGAGGCTCGCGCGGCGCGTTCGACACCAGCCGTCCAGTGCGCCGCCGACTTCGGCTGCGAGTGCGTCCGCCTGCCGGGCGGCCAGCGGATCATCATCAGGAATTTCGTGGTCGTCACGGTGCAGCCGGCGACCAACTACCGGCGCCAGGTCAGGCGTCTTGGGCTCAGCCGCTACGGGCGCGGCAATCGTGAGGAAGGGGAATGAAAATGCGGTCGATCAATCCGCGCACCGGCACCGAGATGACGCCGAACGAGACGATCATCTATGATGAGCTGTGCCGGGCGGCTGAGGCCGGAGAGCCCTGCCCGCTCAATCTCGACCTGGAGATGATGATCGGCTGCAGCTCGTCGAGCGGCGCACCGACTGTGGTCAAGAGGCTTGAGGAACGCGGCCTGATCAAGGTGATCCGGTTCCAGCGATTCAGGCGTGTGCAGATCTGCGCTACAGGCCAGTGGACCATGAAAGCGCCGAACCAGCAGACGACCAGCCGCCACGTGCCCCGCGGGTGCGGCGCCGGTTCGCGCGCAGGCGGCAAGGTGCAGGTTCGCAAGGGGGCAGTGTGAGTAAGCCGCTCACTCCGAAGCAGCAGCGGTTCGTCGAGGAGTACCTCGTCGACCTGGACGGGCCGAAAGCATATATTCGTGCTGGCTATCGGGTGTCGTCAGGTGTTGCTGCCAAAAAGGCTGCGGCTCTTCTCGCTCGCGAGGACGTGCAGGAGGCCATCAAGTCCATGCGGGCCAGTGGCGCGAAGATTGGTCGGCCATCGGCCTACTCTGAAGAGATCGCTGACCGCATCTGCGCCGCATTGGTGGAGGGGCGCAGTCTTCGCAGCATCTGCCTAGACGACGGGATACCTGCGCAGAGCACAGTTTTCTATTGGCTTTCCCGCGACTTACACCCTGATTTTTCGGAGCGCTATGCGCGCGCGCGCGAGGCGCAGGCTGATGCGATCTTCGACGAGATCCTCGACATCGCCGACGATGGTAGCAACGACTATGTCACACGCACGCGTGACGACGGCTCGGAATACCAGGCGTTCGACGCGGAGCATGTCCAGCGGTCGAAGCTACGCATCGATGCGCGCAAGTGGATGGCCGGCAAGCTCCAGCCGAAAAAGTACGGGGACGCCACAACGGTGAAGCACGCTGATGCGGACGGCGAGAAGATCGAGCTGGACGACGTTGCCAAGTTTACGCGTCTCGCGGCGATAGCAGCGCAAGCCCACAGCATGATCGGAGAACAGGGCGATGAGCCTGCCGACGACGCCGGCTGAGTGGGAAGCGCTTTACTACGCGGCATCGCCCGAACTGCGCGCGGAGATCGACGCGCTGCTAGAAGCTGACCTTGCACACCACATCTGGCGCGCGCAGGTTGGCAGGCAGTCAGAGGCTGCGGACAGTCTGGCGTTTGTGACGGGCTATGGCGGTGCAGCCGGTGGCGGTAAGTCCGACCTGATCTCAGGGCTCGCGCTGACCGAGCACAAGCGCTCTGCCATCTTCCGCCGGGAGAAGACGCAGACCGAAGGCATCATCCAGCGTCTTACTGAGATTCTCGGGTCAACCAGCGGCTACAACTCGCAGAAGTCGGCATGGCGTGTGGGAGAGCGCCTGATTGAATTCGCGGGATTGGACAATCCAACCGATCACCAGAAGTGGCAGGGGCGCCCCCATGACCTGAAAGCTTACGACGAGGTGACGGAGCAGCGCGAAACGCAAGTGCGGTTCACCATGGGCTGGACCCGTTCGAACGATCCGATCCAGCGATGCCGCGTGCTCATGACATTCAATCCGCCTACCACGACCGAGGGCCGCTGGGTGATTGACTACTTCGGACCATGGCTTGATCCAAACCACCCGAATCCAGCCAAGCCAGGCGAGCTGCGTTGGTTCACGACGATCCGCGGAAAAGATGTGGAATGCGAGGACGACCGGCCCTTCGTGCTATTTCGCGGTGAGCCACTGTATGATTTCGATCCGTCAGAGTTCTCGCCTGAAAAGGTGATTACAGCGCGGTCTCGGACCTTCATCCCGTCTCGCGTTACCGACAACTACTTCTATGTCCGCTCGGGCTACATCCAGACGCTGCAATCGCTACCGGAGCCACTGCGCTCCCAGATGCTGGAAGGCGACTTCAATGCGGGCGTGCAGGATGATCCCTGGCAGGTTATTCCAACGACATGGATCGACGCGGCCATGGCGCGCTGGGCGCCGAAGGAAGCACCGAGTCCTATGGATAGTATGGGCGTCGACCCGGCTGCCGGCGGCAAGGACAATATGACGATCTACCCGCGTCATGGGACCTGGTTCGCGAAGCCGGTTCGCATTCCCGGCATAGAGATCCCGCAAGAACGCGCCGGGCCGATAGCAGCCGCCAAGGTAATCGAAAACCGCAAGGACCGTGCCGTTGTGCATGCTGACGTGATCGGCTGGGGGCTTTCATGCTGCAACTTCCTCACGGCCAATGGTGTGCAGGTCGTTCCGGTGAATTTTGCCAACGGATCGAAGGGGACGACGGCAGATGGCACGCTCAAGTTTGTGAACCTGCGCGCCGAGGTGATCTGGGGAATGCGCGAAGAGCTCGACCCGCAAAATCCAAACCCGATCGCATTGCCGCCCGATCCCCGTCTACGACGCGACCTCGCAAGCTACCGATGGGAGCTTCGCCCAGCCGGTATCTTCATAGAGCCCAAAGAGCAGCAAAAGAAGCGGCTGGGCCACTCACCCGATGACGGCGACGCGTGCTGCCTCGCCAATCTTTCAACCGTGAAGGCTGAAGTGTGGGAAGAGATGCAGGCCAATTCTGGAGGATATGATCCATATGACGACATTTGATCCAGCGCTGGAGGCGTGGCTCAAGTCCCTTGGCTCGCTCGGCTATCCGCGTGATTGGGTTCGTAACAACATGACAGTCCTGGTGGAGCGTTTTCACAAGAATGGCGGTGCAGAGATGCCGCGGTGCCCGGATCCGACGCCTGAACCCTACGACCCGTACAAGGGACTTTGACGATGCCCCGGTATGTTTCGCGCGCGCACCGGGCAGCGGACTGCGAGTGGTGGGAGGGCCAGCGCCTTGAGCCGGTGCCCGAAGTGGATATGCATGAGCCTGTGCGCACCGGTCTACTCGATCAAGACGGCAACGAGATTTGGCGCATGCCGCGTCCCATAGGCTTCGGCCGCGACGACGAATGGTAGTGTCCGCGCGCGATTCAACGCCAGACTGATAGGCCGCATACCGCCTCCTGACATCAGGAGGCATCAATGGATTTCGGCTCTGCCCTCGTGGCACTGAAAGACGGCAAGCGCGTTTCTCGCGCTGGCTGGAACGGCAAGGGCATGTTCCTGTTCCTTGTCCCCGGCTCGCACTTCAAGGTCAATCGTCCGCCTCTTCTCGGGATCTATCCCGAAGGCACAGGCATCGATTACCGCCCGCACATCGACATGAAGACCGCACAGGGCGACGTCGTGCCGTGGGTAGCGTCGCAGAGCGACCTTCTGTGCGAGGACTGGGGAATCGTCGAATGACGTTCCTGGCCGCCATCATCATCGCCCTGCTCATCCTCGCTGCAGTCTACTGCGGCGGCATGTGGGCATGGATCGCCTACATCGCAGTCAAGGACCGTGCTCGTTTCATGGCAGACGAGCTGATCGAGTTCGAGCGCCAGACGTTCCACCTCGGCCTCTGCTTCATCCTCGCAATCGGCTTTCTCGGCCTAATCACAGGAGCGCGCTGATGTGCACCGGCACCCCTGACATCCCATCCGTCCCCGAACGCCAGGCCATGAAGCTGCCTGACAACGGCGCGCCCGAGGGATCGACCGATAACAGCCGTCGTCGCCGCGCGATCATCGCCGGTCTGATGACGTCGCCCTCGGGAACGGTGGGCTCGCCCTCCGTCGGGACGCCGACGCTCGGCTGATGAGCGACCTGCGCGACCATTGCCAGACTCGCCTCGACGCGCTCAAGTGCCTGCGCTCGGATTACGAGGCGGAGTGGCGAGACATCTCGCGCTTCGCGCAGCCGGCCCGGTCGCGCTTCCTTGCCTCGGAGAGCAACAAAGGCACGCGACGCCGCACGCGCAATAACCGGCTGCTCGATCCACACGGCATCGAGGCGTTCCGCACGCTCGCGAACGGAATGACGAGCGGGCTTACGCCATCGTCCAGCCCGTGGTTCACGCTACGTCTGGCCGACGAGGACCTGAACGAACTCCCCGGCGTGCGCGGGTGGCTCTCCGATTGCGAGAAGGCGATGTACGCTTTCCTCGCCCGCACCAACTTCTACGGCGCGGCCAAATCGGGCTATGCCGAGATGGGCCTGTTCGGCACCGAGGCCTGTGTCATGGCCGAGCACATGACCGCTGGTTCGGTGTGCCATGCCATGACGGCGGGCGAATACTGGATCGGCCTGTCCGACGCCCTCACCCCAGACACGCTTGTGCGCGAATGCACGATGTCGGCGCGCCAGCTGGTGCAAGCCTTCGGCGGCAAGGCACCAGACCTGGTCAAGCAGGCCTATACCGGCAAGCGCAGCGACCAGTCGTTCACCTACTACAACCTGATCGAGCCCAATCGCGAGTACATCCCCGGTCGCTTCGGTTCGAAGCCGTGGATCTCGGCCTACTGGCTGCCCGAGGACAAAGCGGGCCGGATGATGGACGTGCGCGGCTATAACGAGCAGCCGTTCTGGGCGCCGCGTTGGGGCACGATCGGCGGTGACACCTATGGCGTCTCTCCCGGCATGGAGGCGCTGCCTGCGCTGCGCGAGCTGCAGTTCCACGCAAAGCGGTTGAACGAAGCCGTCGACAAGCTGGTGAAGCCCGAGATGCTGGTCAAGCAGGGCATTCGCGTAACCGGCGAGCCCGGCGCCACGCGTAGTGTGCCAAACCTCGATCAGTACGCGGCCATGCCAGCATACCAGATCCCTTACCAGGCGGTGCAGGCGATCGAGGGCAAGATCGAGAAGATCTACCAGCAGATCGACAGTGCGTCGTTTGCCGACCTGTTCAACGCGATCACGAACATGCGGGGCATCCAGCCACGCAACATCGAGGAAATCGCCAGCCGCAACGAGGAAAAGCTGACCCAGCTCGGGCCAGTCATCGATAGCGTGAACGGCGAGAAGCTGCACGTAGCGATCGACCGCACCTTCGGAATCATGATGCGGGGCGGGTTGCTGCCGCCTCCCCCTGCCGCGCTCGCTGAAGCTGGCGGCGCGCAGATCAATGTCGAGTTCGTCTCGATCCTTGCGCGCATGCAGCGTGCCGTTGGCGCCGGCCAGATCGAGCGCGCCCTTGGCATGGCCGGGAACCTCGCCGCGGCCAAGCCGGAAGTCATGGACAACGTCAACACCGACGAGGCGCTGCGCGAATACTACGACCGGCTCGGCGTCCCGGGCCGCATCCTGCGGGATGAGACCGAGGTCGAGCAACTGCGCGCCAACCGCGCCAAGCAGGAACAGGCGGCACAGGCGGCAGCCATGATGCCGGCCGTCAAGGACGGTGCCGACGCGGCCAAGCTCCTTTCAGAAACCGATGCAGGCGGCCGCAGCGCGCTCGCCGCCATGATGGGAGGCTGACCATGTGCACCGCGAACCCGATGGGCATGCTCACCAGCAAGGCAGGACGTGCAGCGGCGCTCGGCGGAATCGCCGGGACGATGATCGCCGGTGGAGCCAAGAACAAGCAGCCGCGCGGACCGCAGCGCTTCGGTGACGGCACGGTCGATCCGAAGACCGGGGCGATGTCCTGATGTCAGAGATCTCGCGGGAAGACGCTGAGTGTCTGCTCGCTCGTCCCGAATTTCGCCGCTTCCTTTTCGCTGCGATTCAAAGTGCGGGCCTCCTCGCTCATGAAGGTCCCGCTCATGGGCCAATAGAGCGTGACCTCAGCTTCATCGAGGGGCGCCGGAGCCTGGGGTTCGAGATCCTGCAGATGGTCGAGCAAGGCCAGCCTGAAGCGCTCCGCACTCCCGGGGCCCTGGCAACGATCAGCGCAGCGATCCGCGAAGCGATGAACCCCGATCCGAAGGAGAGAACCCATGGACCCCGAAAACGACGCGACCCGTATGCAGAATTCATCGACGAATAAGACCGCCCGCGTGGCGATCCTGTCCGGCCATATCCGGCCGACGGCGATGGAGCGACTGCACGGCCGCCTGATGCGTGCCCCTGATCACGACGCCGGCACCGGTGGCGCCCCTGCGACCCCTGCCCCTGCCCCTGCAGATCCTGCCGCGCCTGCAACGCCGCCGGCTGGTGACCCTCCGGCTGATCCCGCGCCCGGCACCCCGCCTGCTGACGGCCCCAAGGATGATGGCGAAACGTCGCTGCTCGGCGGCGCGGCAGCGCCCAAGCCTGCGGCTGGTGATCCTCCGGCCGATCCGAACGCGAAGCCGGACGATCCCAAGCCCGGCGAAGAAAAGCCCGCGGCTGGCGATCCTGTCGTGCCCGAGGCTTACGAGCTGAAGGTCGAAGGCATGGATCTCGATCCCGCTGCGATCGAGGAAGCGACGCCGATCTTCAAGGAAGCTGGGCTTACCAACGAGCAGGCCCAGAAGATCATGCCCGCCGCCGCGAAGTTCCGCGACAGCGTGGCGAACCAGACGCTGCAACAGCTCGTCGACGCCGGCGCGAAGCAGAAGTCCGATTGGGCCGATGCGACGAAGGCCGATCCCGACATCGGCGGCGCAAAGCTTGAAGAGACGCTGCACCTCAGCGCGAAGGCTCTGGACGCGCTCGGTTATCCCGAGGGTTCGGAATTCCGCAAGGTGCTCACCGAGACCGGCTTCGGCAATCATCCCGAGATGGTGCGCATGATGCGCAAGATCGGCGAGATGGCGTCCGAAGACGGGTTCCCGCGCTCCGGCGCAGATCCTGCAACCCCGCTCTCTGTCGAGAAGCGGATGTATCCCAACGACTAAGGGGAAACTACTATGGCCATTCTCGGCAACTCCTACTGGGACCTCATCAGTGTCCTGAATGCGGGCGGCGACGGCATCGGCGATGTTGTCGAGGCTCTGACGCAGCTCACGCCCTTCATGAAGGACGCGAACGTCATCACCTGTAACAAGGGTGCAAAGCACGCTTCGTCGATCCGCACCGGCCTGCCGTCGGTTTCGTGGGGTGCGCTCTACCAGGGCATCGCCCAGAGCAAGGGTGCCTATACCCAGGTCGAGGACACGACCGGCTTCATCGAAGGCATGTCGGCCGTCGACACGCGCCTCCTGAAGCTCAAGCCCGATCAGGCAGCCAAGCTGCGCCTCATGGAAGCCGGCGGCTTCCTTGAAATCATCGCGCAGACGCTGGAAAGCGCCGTGTTCTATTCGAACGTGAACATCAACGGCAAGCAGTTCCACGGCCTCGCGCCGCGTTACAACTCGCTGGCGAACAACAACGTCATCGACGGCGCTGGTTCGGGTTCGGACAACACCTCGATCTGGTTCGTCACCCATGGCGACGGCCAGACCTCGATGCTCACCCCGGAAAACATCCCGGCTGGCGTCGTACGCGAGGACAAGGGCGAGCAGCGTGTGACCGACGCGAATGGCGACCCCTATTACGTGAAGGAAGAAATCTTCACGCAGCACGCAGGCGTGACCGTCAAGGACTGGCGCTTCAATGCCCGCGTCGCCAACATCGACGTCTCGGAAGTCATTGCCGGTAACGTTGGCGTCAATGCACTGATGCGCAAGGCCTACTACAAGCTGCAGGGCCGCCGCTCCTACAAGATGGAAAAGCCCGGCGAGATGAGCCCCGGCCGTACCGTCATCTACATGAACAGCACGATGATGGAGGCGCTCGACGCGGAAAGCACCGCGACCGGTTCCGCCGTCCGCCTGCGTCCCATGGAGATCCAGGGCGAGGAAGTCCTCACCTGGCGTGGCATGCCGATCCGCGAGACCGACGCGCTGCTCAACACCGAAACGGCAGTGGCGTAAGCCCCGGCCTGAGAAGGAGGATTACTCATGATCTTCGATAACAGCCTTCTGCTCAGCGATGATCAGGCGATCACGGCCGATGCCGCGTCGACCAACGTCATCGATCTGGGCGCAACCGGCACCCCGTATGGCAGCAGCGTTGCCCTGACCCGCGACATCGGGATCGGCGGCGGCGTTCCGCTGCAGGTCAGCGTGACCGAGGCGTTCAACAACCTCACCTCGCTGCAGGTCCAGGTCCAGACGTCGCCCGATAACTCGACCTGGACCACCATCCAGGGCGGCAAGGTCGTCGCTGCTGCCGATCTCGTCGCAGGCTATCAGTTCGATGTGCCCTACGAGTTCCCCGAGGGAACCAAGGCGCGCTACGTTCGCCTGTATTACGACGTCACCGGCACCGCTCCGACCACCGGCAAGATCACTGCCGGCCCGGTCATGGCGCGCCAGACCAACAACTCCTACGGGGGTGCGTAATGGGCACCGTAACCTACACCGCGAGCGAGCCGGTTTACGTGTCGACCGAAGGTCGCATGGTCTACAAGGGCCAGAAGTTCACTGTGCCCGACACCGTCGCACCGGGCAGCACCTGGCTCGACGAAGACGGCAATCCGATCGAAGAGAAGAAAAAGCGCGGGGGTCGCACCGCCTCCACCGCTTCTTCTTCCGACGATAAGTCGGCCGAAGGCTGACGGGGGCTGGCCCCGGGCGAAACCTCTCCCGCCCGGGGCCAATTCGCTACATGCAACAGCGCCAGAGCAACCCTCTCAACAGATCGCGCATCCCCTTGCGGGGCGTCCAGGTTTATCCGGACAGGCCAAGGGCTTCTCAGACAGACTTCGACGCACTTGCAGCCGCAGTCAGCGACCTGACGACAGATGATGTCGCTGAAGGCGTCACGAACCTCTACTTCACACAGAGCCGCGCCCGCACTTCGCTGAGCGCCGACACCACGCTCTCGTATGATAACGTAACCGGCATAATCTCTGCCGGCGCTGTACTCTCCGCATATGCAGGCGGGGCCACGCCTAGCGCCTTCACGCTTTCCATAGTGAACAGTGCAAGCGGTGCGACCTGGCGCGCCGCGCTCGGCGTCGGCACTGGCGGAACGCTGGACTACGACAATGACAGTACCCTCGCCGCGAACAGTTCGGCGCTGTTGCCGACGCAGGCGGCGGTCAAGGCGTATATCGATGCGAAAGTCGTTGGCCTGCTCGAATACATCGGCGGCATCGATGCTTCGGCCGATCCTGATTATCCGGCCGGGCTGAAAGGCGATTCCTACGCCATTACCGCATCCGGCAAGATCGGCGGCGGGTCTGGCAAGCCTGTCGATGTGGGTGACTTCCTGATCTGCTCAGCTGACAATGCAGGCGGGACCGAGGCCAGCGTCGGCGCGAACTGGTATGTGCTCGAGCATAACCTGCAAGGTGCGCTGCTTTCCGCGAGCAATCTGTCCGACGTGGTCGACCCGGCGACAGCGCGCAGCAACCTCGGCCTGACGATCGGGACAAATGTCCAGGCTTGGGATGCAGATCTCGATGCTCTCTCGGCACTGAGCGGCACGAACACGATCTACTATCGTTCCGGCGCAGGTGCGTGGTCGGCGGTCTCGATGGGCTCCGATCTTTCCTTTAGTGGGGGGACACTGAGCCTGGCCGCAGGGACTGGCTCCGGTTCTCTTGCGCGTGCAACGCGGCCTCAGTTCACCGATACTATCGGCGTCGGCACAGCTCCCAGCGCGTCCGGATCCGGAGTTTCATTTCCTGCCACGCAATCGCCCAGCACCGATCCCAACACGCTGGATGATTATGAGGAGGGTACGTGGACGCCCACGGTTACGGCTGGGTCTGGATCGATATCGTCGTATTCCGCAACTGGCACATACACGAAGATCGGCCGGATGGTGTTCTGCTCGGTAACGATCACCATCACTGCGAACGGGACCGGGGCAGTCAGCGTGAAGTTCACCCTTCCCTTCAGCATTGCCGGTGGGGATTATGTCGGGCACGGGCGTGAGAACGCGATCAGCGGCGCGGGACTGCAAGTATTGGGACCCGCCGGTGAAAGCGGCGCCACCGTGTTTACATATGCCAACGGCTATCCGGCGACAGATGGCTCTGTGATCATTGCCTCGCTGGCATATAGCGTCTGACTGCGATTCAATGGCGTTGCATTGGTAGATAGGTGTGCCGCATGGCTAGCCTTATCCAGCTGTGCAACCGGGCTCTCGCCAATGTCGCGAAGGGCCAGATCCAGAGCCTCAACGAGGATACGCTCGAATCGCGCGAGTGCGTGCGCTTCGCGCAGCCCCTGCTCGACGAGATGATCAGCTGGTCCGACAACATTCCACTCGGTCGCCGCCGCGTCGTGCTGGCCGAGGTGGCCAATGATCGCCCGGCGGAATGGCTATATGCCTATGCGGTCCCGAACGACATGGAGACACCCCTTGGTATTCGCCGGGTCGAGGATGATGCGACCGACCTGCCGGAAGGCGGGCCCTTCAATTTTCCGCTCCAGGCCGGTTACCCGCTGCGCTTCGTGTTCGAAGGCGACAAGATCTACACGAACGTCGAGACGGCCACGCTGATCTACACGGCGTCGACCGTTACCGCGTCCGAACTCGGCGCGCTGATGCAAAAGGCATTCGTAGATGAACTGGCTGTCCGCATCGCCACGCCCCTCAGTAAAGAACCGAAGATCACCGAGTCCCTGATCAGGGTGGCGGAGCTGTCGCGGGCTCGGGCCCTTGCTCATGAGGAAAACCGGATGGGTCAGCGGCAGACCTCCTACGTCTCGGAAGCTGAGCTCGCCCGCATGGGGATCATGCGGTGAGCAACTTCCGCGCCGCACAACCGAATTTCAGCAAGGGCGAACTCGCCCCGCACCTGCATGGCCGCTTCGATGTCGATGCGTACCAATCGGCGGTGCGCCGCGCCCGAAATGTCATGGTGCTAAAGTACGGCGGCATGTCCAAGCGCCCTGGCACGCACCTTGTCGCAGAGGTGCTCGACTACAGTGCGCCCAATCGCCTGCTACCGTTCCAGTTCTCGCTCACGCAGACCTATGCGCTGGAAATGGGCCAGGGGTATATGAGCCCTTGCGCGAACGGCGGCCGGCTGATCGAGGACGAGCTCGCAATTACCGCTATCACCAACGCGGCCAATGCCCAGATCACGGCAGCGTACCACGGATACTCGGCTGGCAATCGCGTTTATCTGACAGGCATTGCTGGCGAGATCGGCGAACTGCTCAATGGCCGTGTGTGGACGGTCGTCTCATCGATCGACACCGACAACTTCACGATTGATGCGGATACAACAGGGTTGGATGCATTCACGTCCGCAACCGGCGGCATCACGCGCACCTCTGCGCCCGATCCCGATCCGGTCGCGCCGACCGTCCCCGATCCCGTCCCCGATCCTGATCCTCCGGTTATCATCCCCGGCGGCGGCTGGTACTGGTTCTACTGATGGGTGTCGCCCGTATTTATCAGGTGGGCTCGCCCTACAACGGCGTGGAGCTGGCGGATCTCGATTTCGAGCAGACCGCAGACACGATGTATCTCGCCCACATCGACCATTCACCGGGCAAGTTGATCCGCGAAGGGCACACGTCCTGGCAATTTGTAGACGTGACGTTCGGGCCGTCCCTGGCTGCTCCGACGGGCTGCAATGCGACGAGCACGACGCCCAATATCGATGATCCGAACGACGGCGAGAACTACTTCCCGCAGCCCGCTACCTATTGCGTTACTGCGATCGATGCTGACGGGCTGGAGAGCCGCGCCTCGAACGAGGACACCGTCACCAATGACCTGACGCTCAAGCGCAACTACAACACGATCACCTGGTCGGCGGTGACCGGTGCGGACCGATACAAGGTGTACAAGGCGGAGAACTCGCAGTTCTTCGGCTACATTGGTACCACTGACGGCCTGACCTTCCGCGACGACAACATCGGCCCGGCGCTCGATCAGGCGCCGCCGGAAGCCTACAATCCGTTCGGCGACACAGCCGATGACTACCCCTCGACCGTCACCCTGTTCGAGCAGCGCGGCTTGTGGGCGCGCACGCGCAACGTACCCAACGGCGTCTGGGGCACCCGCTCGGCGGAGCTCGAGAACATGGATCGATCCCAGCCTCTGCGCGAAGACGATAGCCTTTCATTCACGATCGTCGCCGGACGCGTGAACTCGATCAATCAGCTAGTGTCGACGACCGGCCTCCTCGCGCTTTCGTCCGATTCCATCTTCACGGTGGACGGAGACGGCCAGGGCGGAATCCTTGTCGGGAACTCGCCACCGTCGATCAAGCGCCAGATTGGCCGGGGATCATCGCGTGTTGGTTCGATCGTCGTCGACAACGTGATCTTCTACATCCCGTCGGTCGGATCGTCGGTGCGCAGCATCTTCTACTCGTTCGACGTGGACGGACAGAAGTCGAATGACGTGTCGATCTTCTCGCCGCACTTCTTCGAAGAGTTCCACATTGTCAGCTGGTGCTACGCGCAGGAACCCCGCTCGCTGATCTGGGCCTGCCGGTCTGACGGCAAGTTGCTGTGCTTCACCTGGGAGCAAGAGCAGAACGTCTGGGGTTGGACCTTGTGCGAGACGGATGGCGCCTTCCTCGACTGCATCGCGATCTCCGAAGGCGGTGAGGACCGCGTCTACTTCATCGTCGAGCGCGAAGTCGGCGGAGTGACCAAGCGGTTCGTGGAGCGGCTGGCGCCGCACTTGTGGAGCGATGTGTCCGACTGCGTCTATCTGGACTGCGCAGTTTCGGCCGAGTTCGACGAGCCGCAATCGAGCTTCTCGGGCCTGTGGCATCTCGAGGGGCGCACCGATGTCGCCGGGCTGGTCGATGGCGTCGCCGTTTACGACCTTACTGTCACCAACGGCAGTGTCACCCTCCCATCGATCAAGCCGACGGCGAGCAAGGTTACGTTCGGCATTCCCTATACGGCAGACATCGAACCGCTGCCGGTGCGGATCAACATCCCGAATAAAGGATTCAACGTAGGGCGCCGCCAGCAGGTGGGCGATGTGGTCCTCACGCTCCGCGACAGTCGGTCCGTCAAGGCAGGTTCAGACGCGAACAACCTGTTCCTCGTCAAGAACCGGACCAGTGAGGCTTATGGTGCGCCCGACGACCTCATGACGGGTGACTACGTGGTAGGCATGGCGAACAAGGCCAGCGATGAGATCACGTGCTGGATCCGCTCCGACGCGCCATTGCCGATGACTGTCCTTGGCGTCTCGCGCGACATCGTCATCAATGGATAGTCGCGTCGCCGTCGTCCCGGCTGAGTTTCGCCACATCAACATGATCGCCAATCGTCTGCGCGAGGTCGACCGCGAGGAATGCGCGGCAATGGGCCGAACCGCAAAGCAGGCGATGCGGCTGGGGCTTGCTACCAGCGGCAAGGCTTGGACAGCGCTCGTCGATGGAAAACCGGAGGCGATGTTCGGTGTTGTCGTCGAGGACCTGATCAACGGGCTCGGCACGCCGTGGTTTCTGGGCACGGATGAGGTCTACCGGCATGGCCGGGAGCTGTTGATGTGGGGACCGGGCTTCGTCTCACGGCTGGGCGATTCATTGCAGCGCCTCGGCAATCTAGTTTCCTCCCGTAATCGACAAGCCATCCGGCTGCTTCAGTGCTGGGGTTTCACCGTCGAGGAGGACGAGATCATGATCCGCGGTGTGGCGTTTCGCCGTTTCAGCAAGGTAATATCCTGATGTGCGGTCCTGCAGCCCTTCCCCTTGTGGCGGCCGGCATGGCGGCGGCCAGCGCAGGCGTGGGCGCGTTGGCCGCCAATGCCCAGGCGCGCTTCAAGGCGAAGATCGCCGAGCGCAATGCCGACATGGAACGCGAGGCGGGCCAGCAGGAGCTGGAGAACACGCGGCAGGCGGCACTCGATCACTACCGCAAGGTAGGACAACTCAAGGGCGCGCAGCGCGCGCGGGCGGCCGCTGCCGGGGTTGGCGTCGACTTCGGCACCGCAGCGGGCGTCGTCGACGACACCGAGATGCTCGCCCGCGAGGACGTGGGGCGGATTTACAAGCAAGGTGCCCAGAACCTGCGCGGTCATGACATTGCTGCCTCGAACTACGAGGGTGAGGCCTCGGCATCGCGACAGGCCGGGACAGCGGCATTGATCAAGGGTGGCCTCGACATGGGTTCCTCGCTGCTTTCTGGGGCCAAACAGTACAAAGACCTGAAGGGTCCTGCTGGATCGGGGGCTAAGAACATGGGCACGGCCTACAGCTTCGGGAACGGCTGACATGCCAAGGGTTCCAACTTATCAGCCCGGCCAGGTCGGCCCGGTCCAGACCACGCGCGAACGCTTTCAGGCACCGTCGGGCCCCGGTGCGGCTGGCATCATTGCCGAGGGCCTTGCCGGTCTCTCGAAGCTGGCCGACACGCAGGACAAGATCAACCTCGAGAATGACGAGACGCAATCCCGGCTGGCGCTTGCCAACGCGCGCGTTGAATATTCTTCTGCGCTCGATCGCTACAAGGCCACGAAACTCGGCGCCGCGCGCGCCGGGCAACCAGAATTCGACAAGGGCCTCGACGAGATCCGCAAGTCCACGCTCAATTCCGCGACATCGCCGCGCATGCGCCAGATGATCGAGCAGGGATTGATCGAGCTGGACGGCTCTGCCCGGTCCATCGGGGCAAGCCATGCCTTCGCGGAAAGCCGCGCCGAGACCTCGGCCAGCTTCAAGGTCGAGCAGGACTCGCTGATCGATTCCGCCGTGTCCTCCGACAATCCTGCCTTCCGCGATCAGGCTGGCCTCAAGCTACGCGACAGCGTGCGCCGACAGCTGCAGTTCGACGGCTTCGACGAAGAGGCCATGCCTGATGCCTATGCCGTCGCCGAGAAGGCTGCGATGTCGAGAATGCATGGCGGCGTCCTCGACCGCATGTTCGCCTCACTCGATCCGGACCTCGTCGAGGTCGCTCACTACGTTAAGGCGTACCGAGACGAGATGACCGGCGCGCTCTACGCCAAGACGATGGCGCGCATGCAGGGACCGATGCAGGACCGCGTTGCCAGCGCCGATGCCGATTACTTCATGGGCCTCACGCCCCAACCGGCGGCCATTACTGATGCCGGCGGCACCCCTACCGCAGATCGACTGAACGCGATAACGGTTCAATCTGAGAGCGGCGGAAACCCGGATGCGGTAAGTCCGGTTGGCGCGCGCGGGCTGATGCAGGTCATGCCAGCGACGGCGAAAGATCCCGGCTTCGGTATTCGCCCGTCGAATGGAACGCCCGCCGATGATGTACGGGTCGGGCAGGAATACCGCGCTGTTATGGAAAAGCGCTATGGCGGCGACCTCGCCAAAATGTGGGCGGCATACAATTGGGGACCTGGCAATCTCGACGATGCTATCGATGCTTATGGCGCCGACTGGCTGGTTCATGCCCCCAAGGAGACGCGAGACTACGTCGCGAAGAATGTTTCCGCTCTCGGCGCCCAGGCTACGGCCTACGCACCAGCTGCGCGCGATTGGTCGGCAACGCGCCAGACAGCCTACAAAGCAATCGATGCTGCGGTTGATCGCGGGGAAATCTCCCCGGAACGCGCCCAGCGTGCGCGGGAGGAAATCGACAGGCGCGTCAAGACTGATGATGGACTTCTGGCTGATCAGAGGAAGGCCGCCGACGAATCTGCCACGACGATCCTTGCAAACTCGGGCGACACCTTCCGCACATCGATGATCCCGCGCGATACCTGGAACGCGCTCGGACCGGATCAGCAAATCCAGTTCCAGAACATCGAGAAGCAGCTCAAGAAGTCGGAAGCTCCGCCTGCCAATAGCGAGACCGTCGTTGCGCTGCATCGCATGGCGGCTGGCGGCCGTGTCGATCAGGCCAAGTTCGCAGGGCTCAACCTCGCCAAGTACAAGCCGTTCATGACGGCTGGTGAGTTCGACGAGCTGGCAACAGCGCAGATCAAGGCGCAGCAGGACCTGAACAACCCGAAGGCGCTGGATCTTCGCAGCAACATCGACAGTGCGATCACACGCGCGAAGAAGTGGTCGGGCATCGACGTCGACAAGGATCCGACCGAGGCCTTCCGTATTCGTCGTTACATGGAGCAGCGCGCCGCCGAAGAATCCGGCCGGCGCGAAATGGGCGATGCCGACTTCGATCGCCTGTTCCGTGACGCGACCCGCACGGTCAAAACGACGAACGTCTTTGGCATCGGCGGAGAGAAGCGCTCGTCACAGATCCTCTCACCGAATTTCCGGGCCCAGATCGTCCGCAGCTTCCGCAAAGCCAACGGTCGCGATCCGAGCGACGACGAGATCGAGAAAGCCTGGGAGGCTATGGGCAAGCCTGGGGGCTAACGCCTCGGCTTGAGGCGTGATGAATATGTGCCAC
Organism: Novosphingobium pentaromativorans US6-1; assembly: GCF_000767465.1. Classification (NCBI taxonomy): domain Bacteria; kingdom Pseudomonadati; phylum Pseudomonadota; class Alphaproteobacteria; order Sphingomonadales; family Sphingomonadaceae; genus Novosphingobium; species Novosphingobium pentaromativorans. The sequence continues at coordinate 3,361,501 of NZ_CP009291.1, read as the reverse complement.
ACCCGCCGATGTTGCCAGAATAATCGTAGTTATTGATGCGCTCTCTTTCGTCTACGAAGAGACGAATTGTGCATTCATATTCAGAAGTCTTCCAAGCCGTGGTGCTTGCTGTCCCGCTATATGGTGTAGTGCCAACGGTACCTTGGTAATTTGTTGTCTGCGGGGTTGGCATCGTCATGCTGTACGCATTGCTCCAAATATAAACCTTCTGACCCGCTAATACACCTTCACTGTTTGGCATGCCCATCTTGGCAAAAGCGGCTTCAATCGGCTGACCTTGTAGTGCGTCCAGCCCTTTGTCCATGTTACTGAATGTTGTGCAGCCAGAAAGTGTTGCAACCAACCCAAGCGCCGCCAACGAAATCCTTATCATCTCTAGCCCCTCTGCGATTCAAAGCTTTAGATGCCGCCCGTAGGGTCCGCTCGTCAAGCGAGGACCTATGCCGACGCCATTCCCCGAACTGGAAACCTATCTTCCCGGGGCGCGCCAGCCCCGAAAGCCATCGACGTCAAACGCGCCGAGCACTTGGCTCGATCGCGAGATGGAGCGCCAGCGTGATGACCAGATCCGTGATGGACTGCTTTCCGCCCCTGCTCCCGATGCCGTAGCGCGAACCGAGAAGATCGCCCGCGATACCGGCTCCAGCATTCTTGATGTCCAGGGCAATGAAGACGCAGCCGAGCGCGGCCTTCAGGTCCGCAAGATGGTCGACATAGCAAGCCAATATCCCGCCGTCGGGAAATGGGCAGCGAAAAATCCGCGCGGCGCGGCTATGGCAGTCGACGACCATGAAAGCCTCGGCGTGCTTGGTCAGGCGTGGGATTTTATCAGCAAGGTACCGTCGCGCGTCTTCCATTCAGGTCTTCCTCTGGCTGGGCAAGGCGTTGCAGCGACGTGGAACCGCATTGTCGACATAAACGAACTCGCGCAGTCTCCGATCAATGCGGGGATGTCCGGCCTTGCTCAAGCGACTGGCTGGTCAATTCTTGATCCTGAAGGCGCGTTGAATACTTCGGTGCGACAGCGGCAGGCCATTAGTGATGCATGGGGTGATCGGGCTGAAGCTGGAAGAAATCGGGTCCGCGGCGCGACCGGTATCACAGAAGGGCTGCTCCAAGGCGTCGACAGTATTCCACTGACCGCCATCGCCCTCGCGACCAGGAACCCTGAACTGGGCTCCACCGCCATCGGCGTGATGACTGGGTCGACAGCATACGAATCGGCAAAGGCTAAAGGACTCTCGACTGCATCAGCCATTCCCTATGCGTTCGCCCAAGGTACAACCGAGGCGCTCACCGAGAAGATCCCGATCGGTATCCTCGGTGAGATGATCACACGCAAGATGCCGTGGGGAAAGGCATTTCTGCGAGAGCTTGGTCAGGAAATGACCGGCGAACAAATCGCTACCTTCACGCAAGATCTTACAGATTGGGCCTATCTACCCGAGAACCGCGACAAGACCTTCGGCGATTTCCTTTTAGAGCGCCCTGAAGCCGCTGGTCAGACTGCATTGGCTGTCCTTGGCGGAAGTGGAACGACCTCGTTGGTCATTGGTGCTGCGCAGCGCGCCACCGATGCGACCGCTTCTGTCGCAGGCCGGGCCAGCGAGGCGCGACGCGCCCGCGCCGAACGCACCGCCCTGGATGAGATGGCAAAGGGCGCTGAGGCATCCAAGCTCAAGCAGCGCGATCCAGAGGCGTTCCGCACCCTGATGCGCGAGCATGCCGAGGAAGCAGGGGCAACTTCCGTCTTCATCCCGGGCGAAGCAATCCGGTCCTTCAACCAGTCCGAAGGGTATGATCCGGCCAGCGATCCGTTTGCCGGCTCCGACGCTCAGGAAGCGGCTGCCACCGGCGGCGATGTCGTGATGCCGATCGAAGACTTCCTGACCGACGTCGTCGGCACGCCCGCGTGGGAGGCAATCAAGGATGACGTGCGCCTGTCGCAGGGCGGCATGTCTTTTCGCGAAGCCCAGACCTTCGATGATGCAATGGCCGAGGTCATGAGCCGGGCAGCCGATGAAATGGCTGCGAGCGAGCGCGCCGACCGGACCGCACGGTCTACGCGCGACCAGCTCGTCGACCGCGTTGCCGCCATGTTCGGCGAAGGGTACACCGCGCCAGTCGCGCGCCAGTATGCCGAGATCGCGGTGCAGCGCGCCCAGACACGCGCCCAGCGGCTGGGAATGGAGCTGTCACCACAGGACTTCGACAACTTCGCTGTGCGGCAAGTTCTGCCTGAAGGTGTTGCGCAGGCAGTGGCGGCCGACCGGCTGGATCTGGTCATCAATGCGCTGCGCGAAGGACGGCCGGTCGAATATGGTGTGGGTCCGTCGCTGCTTGAATTCATAGCCCAGCGTGGCGGAGTCAACGACGTCGGCGGCGACCTCGCCTCGATGGGCGTACCTGCAAAGTTCCTTCGCGAGTACGATCCGCGCCAGGTGGAGATGGCCGGCGGTGTCTCCGGCAATGGTGATTTCGGCATCGATAATACCCTTCTTGCCGCGATCGAGGCCGGGTACTTCCCGGATCTGGCAAACATCCAGAACGAACAGGGCCCGTCGACGCTCGACACACAGCGCCTGCTCGACGCCATTGCCGGGGAGATCGCGGGCCAACCTGTCTATGCCGAGACCCGGACCGATGATGTCCGAGCCTCTGCGGAGGATTTGCGCCAGATGCTCGAGGACGCCGGCTACTCGCCGTCGGACATGACTGACCAGGACATTCGCGACGCGGTGGAACGGCTGGCGCAGGAGGTCGACATTGTCGGTCGGTCCTACGAGCAGGGAAATAAGAAAGGAGGCGTAGCCGATACGACGACAGACACTACCGGCTCTATGGGTGAAGGTGACACAGCTCGCTCCACCGACGCCTCGGAGCAAGCTGTAGCGCGGAAGATTGAAAAATTCAATCAGGAGACGCGCGGCCGCGTGATCTTCGACGAGAACAAGCGTGTCATCGAGCTGTTCAAGGGCCGAGATCTGTCGACGCCTATCCACGAGCTGGGACACGTTTGGCTTGAGGAACTTGCTGCCGATGCTGCGCTGCCCAGTGCGCCCGAGCAACTTCGAACCGATTGGGCCGCGGTGCAGTCGTGGTTCGCACACTCAGGCCACGCCATCGCCGAAGACGGCACGATCCCGGTCGAGGCGCATGAACTGTTCGCGCGTGGCATCGAGCGGTACTTCATGGAGGGCAAGGCGCCGACAAACGCCCTCACCCGCATCTTCGAGAACGTCCGTCAGTGGATGCTATCAATCTATCGCTCGGTGTCCGCCCTCCGTTCCGAGATCAGTCCGGAGATCCGCGAGGTTTTCGACCGCATGATCGCCAGCGACGAGGAAATCGCCGCAGCACGTGAGCGCCAGGGCATCGACGCCCTGTTCAAGCAGGCTGCCGACGCTGGAATGAGCAAGGCCGAATTCGCCGCCTACCAGGCAAAGGCCGAGGACGCGAACGCAGCCGCTCACGCCAAGCTGCTCGAGCGCGTGATGTCAACCATCCGCCGGCGCGAGACGGAGCGGTACCGTGAGGCCCGCCGCGGGGTTCGCGAAGAGGAAGCCGCCCGCATCGAGGCGAGCCCGCTGTTCCGGGCCCTGGCTGCTATGGACCCAAAGAAGGACGGCAACCGCATCAGCAAGGAATGGCTCGTCGACCGCATGGGGCTCGACGCCCTCGACCTGCTGCCGCGCCGCGTGCCGCCGCTCTACATCGAGGGTGGGGTGAACCCTGAGAGCATCGCCGAGATGGCGGGCTATTCGTCCGCAACCGAAATGATCGAAGCCCTGATCGGTGCCGAGCGCACTCATAGGCAAGCCAAGGAAGGAGGTGATCAGCGGTCGATGCGGGTTCGTGCGATCGAAACCGCAACCGATAACGAAATGGCCCGGCGTTACGGCGATCCACTCAACGACGGATCGATCGAGCGCGAGGCCATGGAGGCGGTGCAGTCGGAGCAGCTCGGCGAGGTCATCTCCTCCGAGATCCGGGCGCTAGGCCGGAAGACCGGGCGCGGCCCCCTGCCCTACCAGATCGCGCGCGACTGGGCGCGCGGCAAGGTGCGGTCGGGCAAGTGGATCGATGTCGCTTCGCCCGGCGCGCTGGTGCGCCATGCTCGGAATGCTGCGAAGGCTGGTAAGGCTGCCGAGGCCGCATTGATTGCCGGGGACCATGCCGAGGCCTACCGGCAAAAGCAGTTCCAGATGCTCAACAACGCACTTGCTGCCGAGGCTTATGTCGCCGCTGACGAAGTCGAGACGGCGCGCAAGCGCATGGAGAAGATTGCCGAGGCCAAGACGCGCAAGGCGATCGACCAGGACTATCTCGAGCAGGCGCAGATGCTTCTCGAGGCGGTCGACCTCAAGCGCCGGTCGCAGATCTACGAGAAGCGCAAGGGCAGCTTTGCCGCATGGGCTGCGGCCCGAGAGGCCGAAGGCTTCGATGTTGTCGTGCCGGAAACCTTCGAGGCCACCATCGGCCTGACAAACTGGAGCAAGATGCCGGTAGAGGACATCCTCATGCTCGACGAGGCGGTCAAGCAGATCATGCATCTGGGCCGTCGAAAGCAGATGTTGATCGACGGACAGGAAGAACGCCTCTGGGAAGAGATAGAGAAGGAAGCAGTGGCGAGCGCCGAGAATCTGCGCGGCAAGCCTCCTGCCGACCTGGCCGATCCGCGCCTGTGGGAGAGTATCGGCCGCGGCATAGCCGGCATCGACGCCACACTTCTCAAGATGGAGACGGTGTTCGACTGGCTCGACGACGGAAACCCGAATGGGGTTTTCAATCGCATCGCGTTCCGCCCGATTGCCAGGGCCCAGGCGCGCGAAGCGGATATGCTCAAGGACTACCTCAGCCGGATCAAGGCGCATTTCGAGGAGGTCCCGCCGGAGGTTGCGGCGCGCTGGCAGGACCGCATGGTCCTCCCCTTCATCGATGTCGAGACCGGGCGGAACATGGTGCTCAACCGGCAGCAGCTTGTCGCCATGGCCTTGAACGTCGGCAACGAGGGCAACCTTCAGCGCCTCGCCGACGGCTATCGCCTCAACGGGGGCGCCCTCGTTGGCTACCTCGACCAGACGTTGACCAAGGAAGAGTGGCAATTCGTCCAGAACGTATGGGACACGTTCGACTCGCTGTGGCCGGAGAGCTCCGCAATGGAGAAGCGCGTTAATGGCGTGGCCCAAGGCAAGGTTCGCGCACGCAAGTTCGACACCAGCACCAACGGCCAGATGCGCGGCGGGTACTATCCGGCAGTGTATAATACGTCGCGCAACTACAAGGCGCAGGAGAACGCAGGCAAGGAAAGCGACCTTCTGGATTCACGATATTCGAAATCAAACACTAATGCATCCTCATCGAAAGCTCGTAGCGAACAGGTAAAAATGCCGATCCTGCTCGACCTCGGCGTGATCAATCGGCACCTCGGCGAGGTGATCCACGACATCACGCATCGCGAGGCGGTAATCCAGGTGAACCGGTTCCTGACCAGCGAGCGTGTGCGCCGAGCTGTCGATGCTGCTCTTGGACAGGAGATCGGCAAGCAATTCCGCCCGTGGATCAAGTTCGTCGCCAATTCATGGGCCGTCGAGCGAGCTGGCAACGAGGGGATCGGCAAGTGGCTGGGTAGGCTTCGCGCAAACACGACAGCTGTTGGCATGGGTTTGCGGGCGACCACGATGGTATCCCAGATCGCGGGCTATTCAAACTCATTCGAAGTTGTCGGCGAAGCGGCCATGGTGAAGGCTATTGCGCAGTTTTACCGGGACATTCCGGGCCATGCGCGCGCGGTGATGGAGCGGTCCGACGAATTGCGTCACCGGATGAACACCATCGATCGCGACATCCGTACCGAAATCGCGCGACTTTCCCGTATTAACCCAGCCAACAAGGCTGCGGCAGCGGTCATTGATGGGAGAAAGTTCTTCTTCCACGGCATCGGCTACATGGATCTTGCCGTATCAATCCCGACTTGGATGGCAGGATACAGTAATGCGCTGGCGGCTGGGATGAGTGAGCAAGACGCCGCCTATGCAGCGGATAAGGCTGTGCGGCAGTCGCAGGGCGCTGGCGGCCCTAAAGATCTCGCGGCAATCCAGCGCGGGACAGGAAACTGGGGTGAAGCTCTCAAGCTCATGACCATGTTCTACAGCTTCTTCTCAGCGCAATATCAACGTGAGCGCACACTGGCGCGCGATGCGATGGGAGTAGATCGGCGCCGAAGGCGGAATGTTCCCAAGCTCGCTGCCCGAGCTTTTTTCCTGCTGGTGCTTCCTCCGTTGCTGACTGAGGTATTGCGCGCTGCAGTCGGGGCTCATGCGGGGCCCGACGATGATGAGTGGTGGACGCAATGGGTTGCGCGCAAACTACTTGCGAACGCAATCGGGCCGATCCCCGCTGTGCGTGATGTGTTTGAGCCAGCTTGGAATGCTGCGCGTGGCGCGCGCTACTATGCGCCTTCCATTTCTCCTGTTTCCCGCGCGCTCGAATCCTTTGTGAAGGCGGTCGGGTCTGTTGCCAAAGAGGCCAGCGGAGGAGATGCCCCACACGCAACAAAGGATGTTCTAGAAGCGGCTGGATATTTGACCGGCCTTGTGCCCGGGCAGGTGGCATCCGCGACGCAATTCCTGGTCGACGTCGGATATGGCGATACCAATCCGCAAGGTTTCAGTGATTGGCTCCAAGGCCTGTCGACCGGAAAGATCGACGACTAGGCGCGATTCAACGCGTGCACTGCCTCCCGTAATCCCTTGCCAACTAGGCGAGGCTTTTAATGGCAGTTTCTACAACCAACGCATTTTCGGGGCCTTATATCGCGAACGGCGTGACCACAGTGTTCCCGTTCACGTTCAAAGCCCCCACTGCCGCTGAAGTTGCCGTCCTGGTGCGCGACAGCGACGGAAGCGACGTTGATCCCGGCGACTATACGGTCAGCATCAACAGCGGCAGTGGTGGTTCTGTGTCGTTTTCTACCGCGCCGGCCGACGGTCTTTCGATCACACCATATCTCGCCGCGTTGTTCACTCAGGACCTGCAATTCGAAGACGGCTCCGCCTGGTTGGCTGAACCAGTCAACGAAGGTTATGATCGATCAGTCCTTCGCGACCAGGTTCTGAAGCGGGATATCGATCGCGGCTTCAAGGTACCGATGGGAGAGGAAGGCCCCTCCCTACCATCTGCATCGGCGCGCGCGAGCAAGTTCCCTGTTTTTGACGCGACCGGCGAGAATATCGTCATGTCGGAAGGCACTGGCGCCGATGCAGGATTGCGCGGTGACCTTGCTTCGACAGAGGGTGGAAAAGGGGCGGGTCTCGTCAACTTCACGCCATACGGCGTCACCTACACGACGGAAGGTAGCGAGCCCGTCGTTTTCAACGTGTATGACCTTGCCGAATCCGGCCGCCGCGCACGACAACGTATCGCTCCTTTCGATCGCGGCGCGCATATCGGCGAGCAGTTCTCCGGCCTTGGTATCGAATTCCGCCCAACAGGCTCGCTCTCCAACGGCCCTGCCCACGCCGATATCGGCTTCAATGTGTCGGTCATTAAGGACGGCACAAATGTAGGCGAGGTAGACGGGCTCAACGTGGTGGTTCGCCAAGCCGGTGCGGCATCCGATGCCTGCGCAATCCTGACTGACGTTGCCGGTTGGAACGGTGGGACCGGATTTTGGGGACAGCACGAAGGATCGACGAAGCATATCGACGGTGGCGGCACCACACTACTCGATATCCGCACGCAGATGGGCATCATCGATACGGTCAACAATTCGTCGTTTGGCTTTTTCGCTACGCCAGATACTGGGACGATTGGTTACGGTCTACTGTTCATCACTGAAGCCAGCGGCGGGCAATTCGACAACCATATCGCCGCGATAGTTGACGGGAGAACGGCCTTTCAGGTTGACGAAGAAGGTCGGACTTACGTCAATGCGGGCGACCTTGAAACGGGGCAGTACGCGCGCCAGGAGTGCTATCTTCTTGAAGCGGCAAGCGGGAACGCCCTCGCCGGACATATCGAGTTCAATCGCTATGCTGCCGGGTCTGACTGGACCTCCGCTGAATTCCGACTCCGTGGCAGCGTGGATGGCTCCGACGCAGCGGCAAGCTCGCCGTGGATGGCGTTTCGCGGACTGCCCGGTGGTACGTCTCAGATCACATTTGGATATGGCGTTGGCGCGTCTGCTTTTGATCGCGTGACGATCCCTATCGGCGGCGGCCTTCAAATTATTGATCTGCCGTCATTCTCTTATGCAGATGACACAGCTGCCGCCGCCGGGGGTATTCCGGTTGGTGGATTGTACCATACCTCCGGCGCAGTGAAGGTTCGCCTTTCATGAGCCACTTCGAGCGCCTGATTGCCTGCATCCGCTCGGGACAGATGAGCGAAGCGCAGATCTCCGAAGAACTGCGCAATCCTGTGTTTGCTTCATATTACAGGCAAAGGGCGTGAACGATGCCTGACCTTGCATCTCTTGCTTCGACAACGCTGCCGATGGGTGTCGGGCTTGGCGCCGGCGGTGTTCTTGCCATCGGCATCATGCGGGCGCTGGGCAGCGCCGCGCGGTGGATTATCGAATACTTCGGGGGACGAATGGACAAGAGGGCCGACCGGCTCGACGCAAGTACGGACAAGCTGATCAAAGGCCTCGAAGACAGGATCGATGCACTGACGAAGCGGCTCGACCACGTCGAGCAAGAGCTGTCCGAATGCAAGGAACAGCACGCCGTCGCCGAGGCTCGCAACAAGCACCTCGAGGCGATGATGCAGGGATACGGTGATGCCCGGCAGCGCATCGCGACCGAGCAAGCAGCTGAGGTCCTGTCGATTAGAGAGAGGTCAAAGTGATGGACGTTCGTGCCCTGCAGTCGAGACTTGGTGTTGTAGCCGATGGCATGTTCGGCCCTAAGAGCCGCGCCGCGCTGATCGCCCGCCTTACCAACATTGCCGCGCCGGCCGTGAACAGTGCGGATCTGATCAGCTTCGCATCCCGGCTCCACTGCTCCGGCAAGCAGCTCGCTGCCGTCGCCAAGGTCGAGAGCGCGGGCGGCGGATTCGACGATCGCGGACGGCCCAAGATACTGTTCGAGCGCCATCTGTTCCACAGACAGACCGGAGGCCGATGGTCGCCGTCATCCTTTAGCCAGGCTACGGGGGGCAGATATTCCGAGGACAGTTGGGGCAAACTCCTGCTCGCCTGCGCCAAAGACCCAGACGCGGCTTTTTCCTCGTGCTCGTGGGGCAAGTTCCAGGTGCTCGGCCTGCACTGGTCAAAGCTCGGCTATGAAAGCCCGTTCGCGCTGGCCGTGTCGACGGTGGAGAGCGAGACCGCGCACTATGATTTGCTCAGCCGGTACATCGAGGCCTTCGGTCTTGCCGACGAGTTGCGTGCCTTGAGCACCGATCCCGAGGACTGCCGCGCGTTCGCCCGTCGCTACAACGGCCCGGCCTACGAGCGGTTCGACTATCACAAGAAGCTGGCGAGTGCGATGCGATGACGGTCCGCGAGTTCCTGCACTGGCTCGGCCATCCGCTGCGGGCTGTCGTCTCCGCGTTGACCGTCCTCGTGAACCTGACGCGCCAGCAGATGCGTGCGCTGTTCTCGCTCGCCATGATCGGCGGCATGATCTCGCTGTCGGGGCAGAACTTCATCTACACCTACTTCGCCCGCCGAGCTGTTGCTCGGGGCGAGGCCTACCGCCCGCTCTTCGATCTGATCCAGGAGCAGATGCGGTTCAACTCCGCGCTCGTCGCATGGTTCGCCGTGATCCTTGGGTTGATCGTGTTCGGCGCCGACTGGCTACGCGCCAAGTGGGGCGACCGGGAGTTGCAGTTCGGCAAGGATGATCCCGCCTCTATCAAGGACGATGGAGAATGAACCCGATCCCCATCAGCTGGTGCCTCGGCGGTGCGGCCGCGGCTGCCCTCGTTGGCGCCTGGGGCGGTTGGACGGTCCGCGACTGGAAACGAGACAGCGAAGTCCTCGCTGGAATCGAGAAGGCGACCGAGCTCGTCAACGAGCAGCGCGCAACGATCGACGCTGCAGCGCAGGCCTATGAGCAGGAGCGAGAAGATGCACGAGTGCAGACCAACGTGCGCGAGAGCACGATCCGCGAGATCTATCACGACCGGCCGGTCCCTACCGATTGCGCTGTTGGCGACGATGTGCGCGGCGTGCTCAACGACGCCGTCCGTTCCGCCAATGCCAGAGCTGCAGGCGAACCTGCGCCAGGACTGCCCAGCACTGCCGCTGGGCCCGGTTCCGCTGATCGACCCTGAGCGATCGATCTGGGAGAACGCGCTCATCTCTCTTTACGGTGAGTGCGCCGGCCGTCATCATCGAACCGTCGAGGCATGGCCTTCAACTCACAGCAAGTGATGCTTAAATTGTGTCCATAGGGATCGGGCGCGATAGAGAGATACGATGAACAAGTCAGACCTTGACGACGAGATTGAGAAAATCACACATCCCAGCGAAGCTGAGATGGAAGTTGAGCGCGAAAAAGAAACGCACGAAATTCGATACAACCTGACGTTCGTGTTTATAGGGCTTGCCGTGGTCATTCTCATCGCCACCGCCCTGGTGCGGTGAGCCGCGGCCTAGTCAGGCTGTCTGACCTTCCCGGCCTGCTCAAGCATCATCTGAACGTGCGCCGGATTGCTGAGATCGTACTCAGGGATCTCGACGATATCCCGCATCGTGTCGGCGTGCTTGCGTAACCGGGTGATCATCTCGGGCATGATGTTGCGCAGTTCGATGAGCCCGATCTCGGCGCTGGTCGATTCCTTCACGCGATCAAACCGGCGCTGGGCTTCGTCGGCGATCTCGTCGTCGGACATGGTGGAGAATCGGGAGAGGTAGGTCATGCCCGCCTTCTATCCGTTCTCCTTACGTTCCGGTAGATACTCTTTTCGCACGCGCCGGATAGGTGTACAGTCACGAAGTCGAACGAGGTATCGCAGACCCTGCTCCTTTCGCTTCGGCCCAGTACCTGCACTTAGGCCCGGCATTGTCCGGGCCTTTTTTCATTGCCTCACGGATAGCTAACGATACCGCCGGCGGAGTTCGGGAGGTAGGCCTTACGACGCCACAGCGGCCTTGACTGTGTGAAAACTCCGGTTGTACCGGATAGCGCCTGCAGGTTGAACGGCGATGCGTTCGAGGCCTGCTGTGCTTGAGAAATCTACCCTTTATCAGATGGGGTTGCAACTATCCGGAAATGTTGGATGGTTCACTGCCCTGGCACACCGGACACACCCACCGCGCCGGGTGCCCTGCCCTCCTGATCAGCTTCCACCCTGCGGCCTTTGCGCGCTTCTCGACCGCATAGACCGCATCGCGGCTGGTAGCGGCCTCGCGCCGCGGCTTATCAGCATCGCTGCGCGCATAGGTGACGCACTGGCGCTTGCCAACCGGATCGCCCTTGCCGTCGTCGCAGCGGATCGTGACTTCATATCCCATGGGCCTGGGCCTCGATCGCCGCTGCGATAACCTCTGCTTCGATCATCGCGCCCTCTGCATAAGCCTTGCTGACCGAGACGCGCTTCAGGCCATTGCTGATAGCGGCCTTCCACTCGCCTGCCCTTTTGCGAGCCGCCTTCGCGCACGCTTCGCGCTCGGCCTTTTCGGATGCAAGTCGATGCCGGGCGAGAACCTGCATTCCGGTAGTCTCGTCCCACTCGCCCGCGAGCACGGCCTCCCGGTCCCGAGGAGGTAGGTTGCTCCATGCGAGATAGGCCTGGTGGTCCGCCTCAGTCACTTTAAGCATCGTCATTCGGCCAGGTCCTTGTAGCTACGAGCCAGGCCATCGAGCAGCTTCGCCCATTCGTACTGGTCGGTGTAATCGAACGTATCTGCGTTCGCGCTGTCACGAAGCTCGGTTGCGAGCGCCACCATCTCGGAAAAGGTCAACTTCCTGATCGCCGCAAAGACGGCCATTGCGTTTTCCATCACTGCTCTCCCAAGCCAGCACGGCATATCTGGTCCCGCGGGTTGTCCTGCCCACAGGCCTTGCAGCGCAGCGTGTGCAGTTCGCCGTTACCGGCCTTCAGTTCTGGCGGGCAGTCAGGCTCACCGGGTCGCCAGTACCTATGCTTCGGCGGGTTCTCGAGCATTTCGCGCAGCCGGTCGTTCTCAGCCCGCAGCGCCCGCATCTCTGCATAGAGGTCGCGATCCTCCGCTGGAACGACGGCGCGCTCGAAATCCCAAGCGCGGATGTCGCGGTCTAGATCGCGGAAGTGGTCGGCGTGGTTGCTGCTGCCGAAATAGACACGGTCGCCCTCGTCCTCAAGTTCGTCCATGAAGACCAGGCCATCGCGCACGCGCTCAAGCATCTTCGCCTGATAGACGAGATCGGCGCCCTGCTGCGCGACCTTGGCTGCCAAAGCCTCGCACACTTGGTTTAAGGTCTTACCCTCCCGGAACCCCGCCGCGTTGCGGTGCCCTCCCCCGCCCATGCTCTTGGCAACCTCGCTGACGTCGGTGCGGTCGTCGTGGCTGCGCAGTGACCAGGTGACGGACTTCTCGCCGCTCACCGATATCGCGGCGAATGGTGCGGCTGGATGCTGGTCCAGGAGGTAGTGCCCGACGGCCGACACGAGCGAGTAAGGGCACTCGACGGCAATCACGCCCTCGACGCCCGCCACGGTCCGCAGATGGGCGCGTGCGGCGATCTCCTGCACGAGCTGATCCTTCCAGCGCAGGATGGCGCGGCCGCGCTCGATGGGCCCGTCTCCCGCAGTGAGCTGGCCGTCCAGCACCTCCATGCGTTCGACCGTCATGTCGCCCGCCTGGATCTCGACGTGCAGCGCCTCGGCCGGGGAGTGCGTGCCCGGCACGAATCGCCACAAGTCATACTGCTCAGCGAGCTGGACGAGGAGCGGTGTGAACGTGAAGTGGCTGGCGAAATCCCACGCCATGCGCGCGCCGCTCCGGTTCATGTCGAAGAGTGCGAGGATTGGCGGGTATCCTCCGATCTGCAGGTCGTTGATCATCGATGCAGCAACGGCGGGTGTAAACCGCTCCGGGCGATCAGCGAAGACCTGGAAGGGGGCAAGGGCGGCTTGCGCCGTCTTGTGATGGTCGAGGATCACGATCGACTGCGCTCCTGCTTCGATCATGGCCCGCAGCTCATCGGCTGGAAACGAGAAGTCGACGATCAGGACATTGCAGCCCATGGCCTCGGCGTAAGGCGGCGTGTGGCCATAGTTGCAGGCGATGTAGGCGGGGCGATTTCCCCAGCGGCGCCAGCAAGCCCAGGCCGCAACGATTCCGTCCGCGCACTTGTCGTGGTATATGATCAGGTCAGGAGCCCACGGGGCGGCTGGATCGCCCGTGGTCAGCAAATGGTCAGCAGCTCGCGCTTTGTTCGCGCTTGAATCATGATCTGTTCCGGAACTGGCTGACGAGATTTGGCCGTTTTCCATGTCTTAACACCCTTCACACGGGTGGGGTCACAGGTTCAATCCCTGTCGCGCCCACCATCCATTGGATGGTTTCTCGGACAGATCCCGAACTTCCGCGATTGATCGCAATCAATGCGCCGCATGCACGAACCGGCGCATGGCTCCTTCATCGAAGGAGGGAATTGCCATGTTCAAGACAAACGTCGGCACGCTGGACCGATTGGGACGTATCGTTCTGGGAATCGTCCTCATTGCCCTCGTCTTCGTCGGACCGAAGACGCCGTGGGGCTGGATCGGCCTCGTCCCGTTGATGACGGGGCTGCTGCGCACCTGCCCGCTTTATTCACTGCTGGGAATTCGCACCTGCAAGGCTGAGTGACGCAGGCCATCTCGCGCTTGCGCCGGACTCGCCGAGGCGGCATAGCCCGGCGCCATGCATGATATCCGCCTGATCCGTGACAACCCGGCCGCTTTCGACGCCGGTCTCGCCCGCCGCGGGGTTGAACCCGCTTCCGCCCAGATCCTCGCGCTCGACGAGCAGCGCCGCGCGGTCGCGACGCGCATGCAGGAAGGCCAGAACCGCCGCAACGAGGCGTCCAAGGCGATCGGCAAGGCGATGGGCCAGGGCGACAAGGAAACCGCCGAGGCGCTGAAGGCCGAAGTCGCGCAGCTCAAGGAAACCCTCCCCGCGCTCGAGGCGCAGGAGAAGGAACTGAGCGCCAGGCTGCAGGACGAACTGGCGCGCCTGCCCAACATCCCGGTCGACGAGGTTCCCGATGGCGAGGACGAGACGCAGAACGTCGAAGTCGCGAAGTGGGGCACCCCGCGCGAATTCGCCTTCACGCCCAAGGAACACGCGGATCTCGGCCCGGCCCTCGGCCTCGACTTCGAGACCGGCGCCCTGCTATCGGGCGCGCGCTTCACGTTCCTGAAGGGCCAGATGGCGCGCCTGCACCGTGCCCTTGCCCAGTTCATGCTCGACACGCAGACCGCCGACAACGGCTACATGGAATGCAATGTCCCGCTGCTGGTCAAGGACGATGCAGCCTTCGGCACCGGTCAGCTTCCCAAGTTCTCCGAGGACCTGTTCCAGACAACCGATGGACGCTGGCTGATCCCTACCGCCGAAGTCAGCCTGACCAACGCGGTGCGCGAACAGATCGTCGATGCCGAGGCCCTGCCCCTGCGCATGACCGCGCTGACCCCCTGCTTCCGTTCCGAGGCCGGGGCGGCGGGCCGCGACACGCGCGGCTTCATCCGCCAGCACCAGTTCGAGAAGGTCGAACTCGTCACCGTCTGCAAGCCGGAAGAGAGCGAGGCGGAGCACGAGCGCATGGTCGCGGCAGCCGAAGGCATCCTGCAGGCGCTGGAACTTCCCTATCGCAAGGTCCTGCTCTGCGCCGGCGACATGGGCGCCACCGCGCGCAAGACCTTCGACCTCGAAGTCTGGCTACCCGGGCAGAGCGCCTACCGCGAGATCAGCTCGATCTCCAACTGTGGCGACTTCCAGGCGCGGCGCATGAACGCACGCTACAAGCCCGAAGGCTCCAAGAAGACCGAGTTCCTGCACACGCTGAACGGCTCGGGCCTTGCGGTCGGCCGCACTCTCGTGGCCGTACTGGAGAACTACCAGCAGGAAGACGGTTCGGTCGCGGTGCCCGAAAGGCTCAAGCCCTGGATGGGCGGGATCGAGAAGCTGGAACCGCTCGCCTGAACGACGCGCCGGCGGGCAATCGCCGGCAAACAGCCCGACAATCGGCTCCGCAGGCAATTCGGGGCCACGAAGGAATTTGATCGATGCGCATTCTTCTCACCAACGACGACGGCATCAACGCGCCGGGCCTCTACGTTCTCGAGAAGATCGCCGCGCAGCTCTCGGACGACATCTGGATCTGTGCGCCGAGCGAGGAGCAATCGGGCGCCGGTCACTCGTTGACGCTGACGCGCCCGGTGCGCCTGCGCGAACACGCGCCGCGGCGCTTCTCGGTCTCGGGAACGCCGACCGATTCAGTGACGATGGCGCTGCGCAAGGTGCTGCCCGGCGCGCCCGACCTGATCCTGTCGGGCGTGAACCGCGGCGCGAACCTGGGCGATGACATCACCTATTCGGGTACGGTCTCGGCCGCCATGGAGGGCGCGCTGGCCGGCATACCCTCGATCGCGCTGAGCCAGGTCTATTCCAAGGAAGGCGTGGGCAACAACGTCGACTTTTCCGCTGCCGAGGCATGGGGCGCCAAGGCGCTGCGGCCGCTGATCGACGCCCCCTTCGCACCGCGCACGCTGATCAACGTCAACTTTCCGGCGCTGCCTGCAGACAAGGTTAACGGCATCCGCGTCGTGAGGCAGGGATTCCATGACTACGCCCGCGGATCGGTTGTGGAAGGCATTGATCCTAGAGGTTTTCCTTATTTCTGGTTTGGTTTACACGGTATTGAGCATACCCCCGGTCAAAACACCGACCTGGAAGCCATCGCGGAAGGATTTGTCTCGGTGACGCCATTGCAGCTCGACCTGACGCACGATGCGTCAATGTCCAACCTGATGGATCGCTACAAGGCATGAAGCCGCCTCTCCTGCTTGCCGCCGCAGCCGTGCTGCCGGGACTGGTGCTGACGCCCTCCCACGCTAGCGCCGCCAATGCCGCTCAGGAAACCGTCCATGTGGTGGAGCCGGGCGAAACCCTGAACGGGATCGCCAACCGGGCCGGCGTGGATGCAGCCGCCATTGTCCGGGCGAATAACCTGGAAGCGCCGTTCATCGTTCGCGCCGGTCAGGAACTGGAGATCCCGCGCGGCGGCGCAGGCGTCAGTGCAGGCACAGGCGTCAGCACACGCAGCGGCACCTACGAGGTCACCTTCGGCGAAACCCTGTTCGGCGTTGCCAATCGCACCGGCACATCTGCCAGCGCGATAGCCAGCGCCAACGGTCTCGAGCCGCCTTATGTGCTGCGTATCGGCCAGAAGCTGACCATTCCCGGCAAGTCGCAGGACGCCACTGCCGTCAGGACCGCATCGCGGGTGATCCCCGCGCGCGGCGATACGGCCTCAGCAACCGCTCCCGAGGAAGAGACAGTCCATCTCGTCACTCCCGGGGAGACGCTCGGCGGGATAGCCCAGCGCGCCAAGGTCGCCCGTATCCTGATCGCCGAAGCCAATGGGCTGGAGCCGCCCTACGTGGTCAAGGTCGGCCAGAAGCTGCAGATCCCGCGAACCCGGCGCCACACCGTGCAGGCGGGCGATACCGGCTTTGCGATTTCCTACAAGTACGCGGTTCCCTGGGACCAGATCGCCACCGCCAACGGCCTCGATCCGGACGCACCGGTCAAGCCGGGGCAGAACCTGCTGATCCCGACGCTGCTCAATCCGCAGAAAAACGGGGCCCCGCAGCCCGCCACACCGGCCGCGACGCCGGCCCCTGCCACGCCTGCGGCAAGCAAGTCACGCTTCCTCTGGCCGGTCTCCGGACCGATCCGGCGCGATTTCAGCAGCGGCGCGAACTACCACGACGGCCTCGACATTACGGCGGCCAAGGGCACCATGGTGCGGGCAGCGGCAGCGGGCACGGTGAAGTTCGCGGGCAAGGAGAAAGAGCAGTTCGGCAATCTCGTCGTGATCGACCACGGCGATGGCTGGTTCACCGCCTACGGCTTCCTCAGCCGCATCACGGTGAAGGACGGCGCCAGGGTCGCCGCGGGCGAGCGAATCGGCCTCGTGGGGGACACAGGTCTCGCCAAGGGAGACGAGCTGCACTTCGAAGTACGCCGCGACGGCAAGCCGGTAGACCCGCTGGACGAACTGCCCAAGTCACCCTAAGCCTCGGTTATGTCGAAGAAGCGGCCCAACCCGGCACTGTTCAAGCCGCTGCGTCGCGCTATCGGCGTCCCGGTCTGGGCCGATGTCGCCATTCGCCTCGGCCTTGCACTCGGGCTGATCTTCCTTGTCGTCATGGTCCACTGGCTGGACCGCGATGGCCTGAAGGATACGCACGACGGCACGGTCAGCTTCCTCGACGTCGTCTATTTCACGATGATCTCGATCACCACGACCGGCTTTGGCGACATTGCCCCGGTCAGCGACAAGTCGCGCCTGATCGAAGCGGTCATCGTCACGCCGATCCGCCTGGCAGTGATCTACATCTTCGTCGGCACGGCCTATAATTTCATCATCAAGCGCAGCTGGGAGACTTGGCGCATGAAGCGCATCCAGGAACGGCTCGAAGACCACATCGTCGTACTCGGCTACGGCGTCAGCGGGTCCGAAGCAGTGCAGGAGCTGATCGCGCGCGGCACCGATCCCTCGTGCATCGTCGTGATCGACCCCAGTTCGGCAAGGCTGGCGCTGGCGGAAAGCGCGGGCTGCAACGTCATGGAGGGCGACGCCACCCGCGACGAGACGCTGGAGGCCGTGCGCATCGGCAAGGCCCGCTCGATCCTCGTGTCGGCAGGCCGCGACGATACCACGATCCTGATCATCCTGACCGCCCGCCACGTCGCCCCCAAGGTGCCGATCACGGCGGTGGTTCGCGCCGATGACAACGAGCTGCTTGCCCGCCAGGCTGGTGCCGACAACGTGATCAACCCGGTGCGCTTCACCGGCCTGCTGCTTGCCGGCTCGGCGGAAGGCCAGCATATCTCGGAATACCTGTCGGACCTTGCCTCGGTCACGGGCCGCGTCCAGCTTGTCGAACGCAAGGTCAAGCCTGACGAGATCGGCAAGCCGCTGGAAAAGATCGCGACCGGCAAGGGACTGCGGATCTACCGCGGATCGCGCGTGATCGGTTTCTGGGAACCGGACGCCCACGTGCTGGAAGCGGACGACCTGATCGTCGAGATTTCCTACGCCAGTTGCGACCCGGCCTGAAGGCGCCGGATCAACCCAGCACCCAGAACACCAGGCCCATGGCAAGGTAGGCCACGAGCCAGAACGCGCAATCGATCACCCGGCGCATCGGCTCGGTACGATTGCGCAATTCGACCAGCCATACTGCGGGAATGACGAAGGCAATGGCGATCCCGCCGGTCTGCATGAAGTATAGCCAGGATTTCGCCTGCAGCGTTTCAGCGCCGATGCGGGCAAAGTTGTGCCCGAACATCGCCGCGCTCACCAGCATCAGCACGCCGACGAGGATGTAGTTGCTGCGCGTTTCCGTCTTGGCGGGAATCAGTTGGCCGCTCTTGCGGGTAAAGGTGCCGAACCACGCAATGCTGATGCCAAGGGCCAGTGCCGCGGCGATCACCACCGCCACCCAGTTTACCGGACCCATGACGTAACTCCTTTCCGTTTACGGCCATATCCCATTGAAAAAGCCGTGTTAGCGCCAGTCTCGCAGCCTTCGGTAACGGGTGCAAGGACGCGATTGCGCAGCATGTCAAAAGCCGCACGTCATTCAATTCGTGACTCATCGGCTCAATCGGCGTATCGGGCGCGCCATCCCATGGCCATAGAACTCCCCTCCCCGCCGAAGGTCGGCATGGTCAGCCTCGGCTGCCCCAAGGCGCTTGTCGACTCCGAACGTATCCTCACCCGCCTGCGTGCAGACGGCTACACGATGAGCCCGGACTATGCCGGCGCCGACGTCGTGCTGGTCAACACCTGCGGCTTCCTCGATTCCGCTAAGGAAGAGAGCCTGGCAGCGATCGGTGAAGCCATTGCCGAGAACGGCCGTGTCATCGTGACAGGCTGCATGGGCAATGAGGCCGAGACGATCCGCGCCCGCTTCCCGGACGTGCTCGCCGTGACCGGTGCGCACCAGTACGAAGCCGTCGTCGAAGCCGTTCACGAAGCCGCGCCGCCGGATCTCAGCCCCTACCTCGACCTGATCCCGCAGGCTTACGACGAGGCCGGGGTCAAGCTGACGCCGCGCCACTACAGCTATCTGAAAATTTCGGAAGGCTGCAACCACGCTTGCGCGTTCTGCATCATCCCGCAACTACGCGGAAAGCTCGCCAGTCGCCGCATCGACGCGGTGCTGCGCGAAGCGGAAAAGCTGGTCCAGGCCGGCACCCGCGAACTGCTGGTGATCAGCCAGGATACGTCGGCCTATGGCGTCGATGTGCGCCACGAGGAGCGTTCGTGGAAGGACCATGCAGTCCGGACCCACATGACCGACCTCGCCCGCGAACTGGGCCAGCTCAAGGACGCACAGGGCCGCGCGCCGTGGGTGCGCCTGCACTACGTCTATCCCTATCCGCATGTCGACGCGGTGATCCCGCTGATGGCGGAAGGGTTGCTGACGCCCTACCTCGACATTCCCTTCCAGCACGCAGCGCCTTCGGTGCTCAAGGCGATGAAGCGTCCGGCCAATGAAGCCAAGGTGCTCGAACGCCTGCGCTCCTGGCGTGAAATCTGCCCGGACATCGCGATCCGTTCCAGCTTCGTCGTCGGCTTCCCCGGCGAGACGGAAGCCGATTTCGAGTATCTGCTCGACTGGCTCGAGGAAGCGCAGCTCGACCGCGTCGGCGCCTTCCGTTTCGAACCGGTTGCAGGCGCTGCAGCCAACGACTTGCCCGGCGCAGTGCCCGAAGAGGTCAAGGAAGAGCGCTACGCCCGAATCATGGAAAAGACCGCGGCGATCAGCGCGGCCAAGCTTCAGTCCAAAATCGGTCGAATCCTGCCCGTCATCATCGACGAAATCGGTGAACCGGATGAAGATGGCGACATTGGCGCAACCGGACGCTCGCAGGCCGATGCCCCGGAAATCGACGGCAATGTCTTCCTTCGCAATGTAGGGAATGACCTGCAAGTAGGTGATATCGTTGACGTTCTTGTCGAAGACGCGGATGAGCACGACTTGTTCGGAGCACGCAGCGACAGCTGAGGCCTATCGTCAGCACGATACCTGTGTTGCAAAATACGCAATACTAAGGAAGGTTTTCGCATTTGCGGCATGGCCCGATCACGAGCATATAGGGAGGGCCTTTCAGGCATCCTCTCCCAAAAAACTTCCAAGGGCTGGTCTTCGGACCGGCCCATTTTTTTTGGCCGTTTTCCATGAGCTTGATCCGAACTTCGAGTGGAACGAGGCAGGTGTAATTGCAAAACATGCAACATCAGGAAATCTTTTCGCATTTGCAGCGAATCGGCTCGGGAGGCATATCGAACGGGCCTTTCAGGCATCCTCTCCCAAATAAACTTCCATGGGCCGGTCTTTGGATCGGCCTTTTTTTTTGCGCTTTCCATGATGTTGCCGCAATTCGGAGCGGCACGGCAACCAACGAGATGCGCGGCATATCACAGGGCAATTATGGCCCGGTGCGGCTAGCGGTTCGCGTGCATTTGTCCTAGCCATGCGGCCATGGCCGAATCCTCGCGAATCTACACTGCCGCCCTCGTCGTTATCGGCGACGAGATTCTTTCCGGACGCACCCACGACAAGAACATCGCCCAGGTGGCGAGCTGGCTGCAGATCCATGGCATCCGCCTCGCCGAAGTGCGCGTGGTTGCGGATGACACGGCGGCGATTGTCGAGGCAGTCAACACCTTGCGCGCGCGCAACGACTACCTATTCACAACTGGCGGTATCGGCCCGACGCACGACGACATCACGGTCGATGCAATTTCCGAAGCGCTCGGCGTGGATGTCATCGTTCACCCCGATGCCCGCGCCATCCTTGAGAAATACTACGAGACCCGTGGCGGCCTGACCGATGCGCGCCTGCGCATGGCCCGGACCCCTGACGGAGCCGACCTGATTCCCAATCGCTACACCGGCGCGCCCGGCATCCGGCATGGGAACGTCTTCATCATGGCCGGCGTGCCCAGTATCACTGCAGGCATGCTCGATGCCCTTTCCGGCCAGCTCGAAGGCGGCGCTCCGCTGCTGTCTGAAACAATCGGCTGCTGGGTCGGCGAAAGCGACGTCGCCGACCTGCTTCGCGACACGGAAAAGGCTTTCGAGACCTGCCAGATCGGATCCTATCCCTTCTGGCGCGAAGGCCGCACCGGTGCCAATTTCGTCATCCGCTCGATCAGCGCCGAAGACCTTGCCGCCTGCACCCGTGCCTTGATCAAGGGCCTGGAAGCCATGGATCGGCCGGCCGTTGCCGGTGGCATCTAGGGCTACCCTGACGATCCTGCTGCTTTGGCTTCCCCTTACCGGATGCGCCGGCGGCAGGCTGGCAGAGTTCGAGCGAGCCCTGGCCGCACAGGACAGCGCGACATCCGCACTGCAGGACTGGTGCACCGCCAGGGACATCGGCGATCCACCGCGCATCACGGCAAGGCCCGTCCTTGACGACGATGCGCCCCTGCCCTCCGATGCTCTCGATCTGCTGCAGGTCGAGGACGAGGCAAGCCTTGGCTACCGCCACGTCCGGCTCGATTGCGGCGGGGTAACCCTGTCGCAGGCGCACAACTGGTTCGTGCCTGCGCGCCTTACGCCTGAGATGAACGCTGCTTTGCGCGATACCGACCAGCCATTCGGCAAGGTTATCGCCCCGCTTCGCTTCACCCGCGAGCGTCTGGCTGCCTTTCGCGGCCGCGTCGAAGGCTGTCCGCCAGGCACGGTCCTGTCCCATCGCGCGGTCCTGCATCTGCCCGGCGGCGCGCCGATCAGCCTCGTCGTCGAGTGCTATCAATCGGCGGCGCTGGCCGCATCAGTCGACACAGGCAGCAGATAGACGAAGCGAAAATCGCCGCGCTCCGCATCTGCGAGCGTATGCTGCGA
The DNA here is from genome assembly GCF_000767465.1 of Novosphingobium pentaromativorans US6-1. Taxonomy (NCBI): domain Bacteria; kingdom Pseudomonadati; phylum Pseudomonadota; class Alphaproteobacteria; order Sphingomonadales; family Sphingomonadaceae; genus Novosphingobium; species Novosphingobium pentaromativorans. The sequence continues at coordinate 3,339,430 of NZ_CP009291.1, read as the reverse complement.
AAGATGCGCCAGACGGTCTTCGGGACGATTGAACGCGCGCGGACCACGCCGGAGCGTTGCGCCGCGATTCGCGCGCTTCAGGCGGCAGCGTGCCCAGAAGTGGCGGAGCACTTCGCGATCGAGGCGGACGGCCATCGACACCGTCCTGGTCCAAGCCGACTGAGCCCGCTCCTTCCTGACAAAAGAAAAGGGCCGGCAAGGTTTCCCCTGCCGGCCCGTTCCTAACCGTTTGTCCGGTCCTGAAAAAATCAGGCCCCGGCGACCTCGGTCGTGTCGATCTTGAGGCCGGGGCCCATCGACGAGGACAGCGAGATCTTGCGAACGTACTTGCCCTTGGCGCCCGAGGGCTTGGCCTTGACGATCGCGTCGACGAATGCGTCGAAGTTCTTCTGCAGGTCGGCGTCCGAGAACGACATCTTGCCGATGCCGGCATGGATGATGCCCTGCTTCTCGACGCGGAACTCGATCTGGCCGCCCTTGGCGTCCTTCACGGCCTGCTCGACGTTCGGGGTGACAGTGCCCAGCTTCGGGTTCGGCATCAGGCCCTTGGGGCCCAGCAGCTTACCCAGACGGCCGACGACGCCCATCATGTCCGGAGTGGCAATGACGCGGTCGTAGTCGAGGTTGCCGGCCTGCATGTCTTCCATGAGGTCCTCGGCACCCACCTTGTCGGCGCCAGCAGCCAGTGCGGCCTCGGCCTTGTCGCCCTTGGCGAACACGGCGACCTTGACGGTCTTGCCGGTGCCGGCCGGGAGCGAAACCATGCCACGGACCATCTGGTCGGCGTGGCGCGGGTCGACGCCCAGGTTCATCGCGACTTCGACGGTCTCGTCGAACTTGGTGGTCTTGAGTTCGCGCAGCAGCGTCAGAGCCTCACCGACGGGGTAGTGCTTCTGGTTGTCGCCCAGCTTTTCGGTGAGCGTCTTCTGCTTCTTGTTCAGCTTTGCCATGGAATCAGCCCTCCACCACTTCGAGGCCCATCGCGCGGGCCGAGCCTTCGATGATGCGGGTAGCCGCTTCGATGTCGTTGGCGTTGAGGTCCTTCATCTTCATCTCGGCGATTTCGGAAAGCTTCGAGCGCGCGATCTTTCCGGCCGAAATCTTGCCGGGCTCCTTCGAGCCGGACTTGAGGTTGGCAGCCTTCTTGATGAGGAAGCTGGCAGGCGGCGTCTTGGTGACGAACGTGAAGCTGCGATCCGCATAGACCGTGATGATGGTCGGGATCGGCATGCCCTTTTCCATCTCCTGCGTGGCGGCATTGAACGCCTTGCAGAATTCCATGATGTTCACGCCGCGCTGACCCAGGGCAGGGCCGATCGGCGGAGAGGGGTTTGCGGCGCCGGCAGGCACCTGCAGCTTGATGTAACCTTCGATCTTCTTGGCCATGAGGCCGCTCCTTTCACACTTTCGCGCCAGACCCCCGAGCAAATCGGCAAGATCGGGCGCTCATGTTTAGCGGTATGACGGATGCGATTGCGCATCCTCCCGCCGGGAATCGCACCGGCAAGGCCGATCCGAAGGGCGCGCCCCTAAACGATATCGGGATAAAAGGAAAGAGACAGTTGCAAGGCCCGCTATTGCGCGCCTGCCTGCCGTGTCAGACGGGACTGGTCCGACCGCTGCCCGAACCCGCCCTGCGGCGCTCAAAGCCACACCGGATCGCCCGGCGGGCAGGCTGCTCGACCATGCGATAGCCCATGTCCGCAAGGATCAGGACCGTGCCGGCAAATGCGGCGATCACGACCACTTGCGTCGCACCCGTCCCGGGCAATTCGCCCAGCCGCAACTGGAACAGTTGCAGGACCGGCATGTGGATCAGGTAGATCCCGTAGCTGCGGTCTCCTAGCCACTGCATGGGCGCACTACCCATGAAAGGCGCGCGCAAGGACAGCAGCAGGACAGCCGGCCAGGCATATAGCGTCAATGGCAGAAGCGAACTGCGCGTACCCATGTCGAGTGCGAGCCCGAAGGCCAGCAGGCAGACCAGCAATGCGCTCGATGTCTGCGCCATTCGCGCGCGGCAATGCCACATGACCTGCCCGAGGAAAAAGCCGAGCAGCCCGCGCGGCAGGCCATCGCCGACCCATGGGCCGCCGGATCGCCCCTGCAGCAAGAAATGCACAAGGGCTCCCACGATCGCGAGCGCGGTCACCAGTCGCAAAGTCCTGCGGCCGCCCGCCGCACCCAGCGCGAAGAGCACATAACAGACCACCTCCACCGAGATCGACCAACTCGGTCCGTTGAAGGTATTGGCAACGGGCTGAACAAAAGCCTGCAGCATCATCAGATGCGCCCCGAAGGCGATTGGGGTATTGCCCGGCGCCGCGAAGAACACGGCAGCGCAGAACAGCAGTGTCAGCAAATGCAGGGGATAGAGCCGGGCAAAGCGTGCGACGGCAAAATCGAGCAACCTGCCGCGGGCCAGGGGTTGACCGCCCCCTCCCGCGTTCTCTCCCAGATAGACATGCGCGAAGATATAGCCGGAGATGAGGAAGAACAGATCGACGAGGGCCCAGCCCCATTCGTGAAACCAGTGATAGACCCCCGCCTCACCCCCGTGCATGTCAGGGGCGAACAGCAGCTGCGTATGGTAGAGGAAAGCGACGCCGCAAGCGGCCAGCCCGCGCAAGCCGTCGAGACGCGTCAGCCGCTCCACCCCGTGACCTGGCCCATTTGCCGCCCGATCCATTCCAACTCCTGATTGACTGGCGGCTCTTAGCCCCGGCTCGGTAATGCCCGGGTTAAACTGACATCGCGCATGTCGATACGGCCGCGAACGAGGCGCCGGGTCGGCACTTCGGCGAGCAGATAGAGCAGTTCGGCCGCGATCAGCACGGCCAGCCCGTAAAGCAGTGTCGCGCCGACGATGAACCAGCCACTGCCTTCCTGCCTGCCCATGACCCTTACGATCAGATCAAGCATCGGGACATGCACCAAGAGAATTGCGTAGCTGCGATCGCCCAACCAGAGCAGGACGCGGCTTTCCAGCAGCGGTACCCGCAGGGCCAGGAGCAACAGGGACGGCCAAGCCAGGAGGCCAAGCGGCAGCAGCGGACTGACATTTCCCATGTCGAGCGCAATGGCGAGCACGAAGATGACCGAGAGCACGAGCGGGGAAGACTTGCGAAGCTCAACCCGCCGCCGCCAAAGGATCTGGCCAATGAAGAAGCCCAGAATGCCCCGCATCAGCAAATCCTGGCTCCACGGTCCGCCCGGCAGACCGAACGAAAGAATGAATGCCGTGCTGATGAAAATGGCAGCGATCGACACCTTGAGCAGCGTCGGCCGCCCGGCATGCAGCGCCAGACCGAAGAAGCCGCAGCAGATCGCTTCCACCGACAGGAGCCAGGCCGACGGATTGAAGGCGTATGCCGCTGGCTGCACCAGTCCCTGCAGCATGAACAGGTGGGTCAGCAACGCCGCCTCTCCGTTCTGCGCCGCGCCCCAATAAAGCACCGCGCATAGCCCCAGCATCAGCAGATGAAGCGGATAGAGCCGGGCGATCCGCCCGAATGTGAAGGATGCCAATTCATCGCGGCTGCCAAGCCCCCGCCCACCGATGTAGATATGCGCGAAGATGAAGCCGGAGATGACGAAGAACAGGTCAACGATGCTCCAGCCCCAGGTATGGAGCCAGCCGAGCACCGGTCCTGCGTGATCGAACGAGCCTGCCGTGAAGAGAGCCTGCGCCTGGTAGCCAAGGACAATGACCAGAACGGCAATGCCGCGAAGGCCGTCGAGTTGCCCCAACCGGACCACGCCCCCTCCAAACGCATCGAGCGTTTGTCGCATCATCGATTCCCCCGAATGTTCCGGCAAGGGTAGCGAGCGATTAGTTAATATCGCGCTAAGCCCGATCCAACCCGCTGAAAGTTCTCAAGATCCGCGGGCGCGGGACTTGTTTCGCAAAGGCAGGAGCGCAATTGCATGCATTTTCATAACTCGCTATATAGCATGATATGGAAATTGACGAAGCGATCGACGGCGACCTCATCGCCCAGCTAGGGTTCCTGTCACTGGGTAGCCGCTTCCGCCGCTTGGGCGAACGGTTGCAGACAGGCGTGTCCGAACTGGCGGGTCTGGAAGGCATAGCCCTCAATCCTGCGCAGTTTCCGATACTGGTGGCGCTCGAACAGGGCCCGCGGACTGTCGGCGCGCTGGCCCGGCGGCTCGATCTGAGCCAGCCCGGCATTACCCGCGGCATCGGCAAACTGGTTACGGAAGGACTGGTCGAGCCGGTCGAGAGCGACGGCGACCAACGCCTGAGTACTTTCGCGCTGAGCGCGGCAGGACAGGATCTCCTGGCCCGCATTCGAAAACGCATATTTCCACTGGTCCAGCGCGCCGTGGCGGAATTGTGCGAAGGGCCTGCGGACGACCTGCTGGGCCACCTCACCCGCCTCGACCATGCGCTGGCGAAGACCCCCTTCGAACAGCGCCTTCGTGCCATGCGCAATCAAGGGAGCGGAGCATGAGCGAGCATGTCCTCGACCGTCTCATCTGGAATGCCCTGACCGGCGATCAGGCCGGATTCGCGATCGGATCGGGCAAGGCGCGGCGCTACCGCCTGGACATCGGCCCGCTTGCTGCAACGCAGGACCGTTCGCCTGAAAGCCAGGCGGATCTCGCCGCTCTCGTCCACGAACACGGCCCGGCCTTCATCGTGGAACGGGCAGACCACGCCCCCGCAGCCATGGAGCCGGCGGGAACCCGGATCATCAAACGGCGCGAGGGAATTCAGCTCGTCTTCGCGGGCGACCGCCCCGCCCTCGACGATACCGCGATGGTCAAGCTCACCCGCGATCACTATCCGCAGATGCTGGAACTGGCCCGGCTGACCGAACCCGGCCCCTTTGCCGACAGTACCGCAGACCTCGGACAATTCTGGGGCCTGATCGAAGGCGGCTTGCTCGTCGCCATGGCCGGGCAACGCATGCGGGTTCCCGGCTTCGTCGAAGTCAGCGGTGTATGCGCCCTGCCCCAAGTACGCGGCCGCGGACTTGCCTCGCGGCTGATGCGCAAGGTTATCGCCGATATCCTGGAAGAAGGCCGCGTGCCGTTCCTGCACAGCTATGCGGACAATGAAAGCGCGCTGGCGCTTTATGGGCACCTCGGCTTTGCCGAGCGCGCCCGCGTCTGGATGACGCTGTATGACGCCGCACCCTGACAGGCGCGGCGCCGGAACAGATTACTTGCTGAGTTCGACGTGCTCGAAGTCGAGCTCGACCGGCGTGGCGCGGCCGAAGATCGACACCGAAACCTTGACGCGGTTCTTGTCGAAATCGAGTTCTTCGACGATACCGTTGAAGCTGGCGAACGGACCGTCGAGGACCTTCACCGAATCGCCGATCTCGTAATCGATACTGATCTGCTTGCGCGGCTCTGCGGCAGCGGCCTCGGCGGCACCGAAGTAGCGCGCGGCCTCGCTCTCGCTGATGGCCTGCGGCTTGCCGCTGGATCCCAGGAAGCCGGTGACCTTCGGAGTGTTCTTGACGAGGTGATAGACGTCGTCGTTGAGCGTCAGCTTGGCGAGGACGTAGCCGGGCATGGTCTTGCGCTCGACCTGCACCTTCTTGCCACGCTTCACTTCGGTGACGTTCTCGTGCGGGACCTGCACTTCCTCGACGAGCTGCGACAGCCCCATCCGCTCCGCCTCGGCCAGGATCGCTTCCTTAACCTTGTTCTCGAAGCCGGAGTAGGCGTGGATGATATACCAACGGGCCATGGTTCTCTCTTCTTCCGGTTTTCAGGCGATCACAGCAGCGACAGAAGCGAGCTGACGACCCAGCCGAACAGCGCGTCGATTCCAAGAAAGAACGTGGCGAGCAGCACCGTCATGATGCCGACGAAGATCGCCGTCGTCACAGTTTCCTGGCGCGAGGGCCAGTGAATCTTGGAGGCTTCTGCGCGCACCTGCCGGATGAATTCGCCGGGAGTGGTCTTGGCCATGTCAGTTGCTCTCGTGTCTCTTGCCTGATGCCTGAGAAAAAACTCTCATCTCTTCCGGCTAGGGGACATCGCCGCCCCGGCCGGGGCCGGGAGGGGCAAATGTTATCCGCTTGTCGGAAGGAAGATGCGACTTAGCTTCCGTCCACCGGATTTGCAAGGTCTGCCGGTATGGCAAGTCGTGCAAGGAACGAGTTGGACGTGCTGTAGAGGATCCGGGCCCCGTCCGGCAGCGCCACCGGCTTCGCCCTGCCGATGTACCACAGGTACTCTGCATGGAGTGCGGGACGGAACTTGCGCAGGTCTATCCGCTGGTTCGAGGAGTAGAGGATGCGCTGCGTCGGATCGGCAAAGCGGAAAGCGGTTTCGCGCATCGTCAGCATGTGCACGTCAGGCAAGGCGAAGTTGGAGTTTTCCATCGCGCTGCGCCGGACGACGGCATAGCTGCCGAAATGCTCGAAGGGACCGAACAGCCACTGGCTGCGCGGGATCGCCACGGCCGTCGCCACTTTCGCGCCCTCGGGCATGTAGTCGAGCGCGGCGATCATCTGGCGCGCCGTCTGCGCGTCCTGGTACCAGACCACCGACGTGATCGCGAGGCGGCTTGTGAACAGGAGACCTGAAAGCGCCAGGCCCCAGCGCGGAGCAGGCCAGTTGATGGCCAGGCACGCGACGAGCAGCGCCGTCGTGCTGAGGCGATAGTCGGCATAGTCGCCGCCGAAGATCTGCCGCGGCACCACCAGCGTCAGGCCGAAGAGGATAAGCGCCGCCCAACCCATGCGCCCGTCGATCCGGCGGGTAACGAAGGCCACGAACAGGACCAGCGCGAGCACGGCCACGCTGGTCACGTCCAATAGGTAGTCGTAGCTGCGCATCGCCTTGTAGAGGATGCCCCATTTGTAATCGAGCACACCGCCGCCGTAGGACACCTTGGAATTGGCGCCCATGCCAAGGAGCATCGGGACTAGCGGGAAGATCAGCGGCCAGGGCTTGAGGAACGGGCGCCAGTCCAGCCAGCTGCGCCGCTTGCTCCATTCGTAGCCGAAGACCATGACGCCCAGCACGCCCCAACCCGAGACATGGCAGAGCCACACGACGAAGCCGACCGGAATAAACAGCAGGCGCCGCGTCCAGGGACGCTCGTCAAGCTGGGCCCAGACCGCAAACGCGAACAGCGCAAGCGCGACCGAGAGCGAGTAGTTGAGGAACCCCATCAAGAGCGAGGGCGACCAGATCGTCGCGAAGGCCAGGATGGCGCCTACACCGACACGGCGGCGCAGCGTCCAGCTGACCGATATGATCGAAAGCCCGGTGAGGATCGGGATCAGCGCGACGATGATGCGGCCTGCCAGTTCGATCCCGAACAGCGGCGCCATCGGCACCATCAGCAGCTCCACGCCGAGATTGCCGGTCCATTCCCACTTGAACTGGAAATACTTGGTCAGGAACGGGTCGCGCCCGTGATCGACCATGATTTGGTAGCCGGCGAGATGCGAAGGATAGTCGGTCATCTGCGGCGTCCACGCCAGCAGGGCCGGCAGGGCTGCAAGGAATGACAGGAAAATGCCAAGCCAGAGCGCTTCGTCGCGTTTCAGTCCACCTGACGCGCTTGTCTCGACCGTATTGTGCCGCGCGGTTCCGTGCATCTGCGACTGAATCTTCCCCGATACGCCACCAAGAACGTGAGCCCCGGATGGACCATACGGTCCGAGTCGCAGGACGCGGCCCTCCTAATCGTCACAAGGCGATTGGCAAGCCTGCCAGCGATACAGCCGATTTCCGCTCGCCGCAAATTCCCATCGCATGAGCGCGTGGCGAATCGTCGCGCCATGAGGGGAAAGCTTCGAACTCAACGATTTTCGGGAAATTTGGCAGGAGTGGCAGGATTCGAACCCGCGGCCCTCGGTTTTGGAGACCGATGCTCTACCAACTGAGCTACACTCCTGCGGGCGCCGTGGCCTCTAGATGGAGCCGCGACGGATTACAAGAGTGTCCTTACAAGATATTCGACGCCACAACGATTTGCTAAGATCCCGCAAGGCAATACCGCCAGGAACAAGGCCTCGGAAACCACCGTGCACGCACCGCGAACCGCGAACATGATCGAGCCCGAACTGCTCATGCTCGCTTACCGCAGCGGGATTTTCCCGATGGCGGACAGCCGCGACGATCCCGAGATCTTCTGGATCGAGCCGCGCCAGCGGGCGATTCTCCCCCTCGACGGTTTCCACCTGTCGAAGTCGCTGGCACGCACGCTGCGGCGCGGCCGCTTCACTGTGACCTGCAACGAGGCCTTCTCGGACGTGATGGAAGCCTGCGCCGCCCCGCGCGCCGTGCGGGAGGATGACGACGAAGGCGGCAGCTGGATCAGCCACCGGATCCAGGACAGCTACGAGAACCTGCACTTCCTGGGCCATGCCCATTCGATCGAATGCTGGCAGGAATCGGCAGACGGCAGCGGGCGGCAACTTGTCGGGGGGCTCTACGGCGTCGGGTTCGACCGGGTGTTCTGCGGCGAATCGATGTTTTCGCGCGTGCCCGATTCGTCGAAGGTCGCCCTCGCCTGGCTCGTCGCGGCGCTACGCCGCGCGGGCGCGATCCTGCTCGATTGCCAGTTCATAACGCCGCACCTCGCCTCCCTCGGCGCGGTGGAAATGCCGCAGAAGCGCTATCTGACGCTGCTAAAAGCCGCTCAGTTCGCGCTGGAATCCGATGCGGAAGCAGTCGGGCTCGGGGGCGTCGCAAGGGCCGGACTCGGCGCGGGACTGGGCGCAGGATTGGGCTCAGGCGTGCTTTCGCTGCCGGAAGGCTTCGCCGCATTGCTTGAGGATGCAGCCGAAGCGGGACTGGCGTCCTGCCCCGGGAAGCTCATCGCGCAGGACTTGACCCAGACATCGTAAACCGGGTGCTCGACCACGTTGAGGCCCGGCGAATTCTTGAACAGCCAGCCCGAGAACACCTTTTGCCAGGCCAGCTTTTCCTTCGAGGTCCTGCGGTCTTCCACGAAGACCTGGACGAAGGCGCCCTCTTCCTGCGGCTTTTCCCAGGGCAGCGTCTTTTCGCAGGTCGCGACCTTGACCACGAGGTTACCGATGCGCCGGGTTTCGCCCGGCTTCATCTCGAGATCCTGGGTCAGGTTATTGCGCTTGTTAAGCACGCCAAGAGTGACGACACGATCCTTGTTGGGCGTACCGATCCGCTGGCCCTGAACGGCCTGGGCAGGGCCTGCCTGCATGCCGGCCAGCGCCTCGGGGACGCTGGTGTCTTCGGCTTCTGGTTCAGGTTCGCCCCCGCACCCGGCAAGAGCCAGAAGGCAGGCAGTCAACGCCAGCGCGGAGATTCGTGAGCCGCGGGCCCGCATCACTAGGCTTCAGGCGTCCGGCGACCAGGCTTCATAATCGCCGGTGGCAGCCGCACGCCTGCCGCCACGCTCCAGCGCGCCTTGCGGGAGGTAGGCCTGCGCCGTGCCGGTGGCGTTCGGCGTATAGTCGACTTCCCAGATCCGCGGCGGCGGCAGGTGGCTTTCGGGGACACCGTCATAGGAATGATGCAGCCAGCCATGCCATTCGGCCGGAACGCGGCTTGCATCGTTGGCGCCGGCGTAGATGACCCAGCGGCGCTCATAGCCTTCGGTGGTCTTCGTCTTGTCGCCCTTCGAGCGATAGTACTTGTTGCCCTGCGCGTCGGTTCCGACGTGCTCGCCATGACGCGAGCTCCAGAGCGAGGTTCCGATGGTCGCACCATCCCACCAGGTGAAGATCTTCGACAGGATTCCCATGAGCCGCGCGTTAGCGCCCTTCGCCCGCGATGCCAAGCACGTTGAAGCGCTTTGCCCACCGGGCAGCGAGAAAATTCGCGGCCAGGCGAGGACATAAGAGCCGGATCGACGGACCCAGCGTCCTGCATGGCTGCGCCCTCCTCCCGCTTCACCGCAGCGCGACCACCTCTCGCCGCTGATTTTCCGACATTTGCAGCCGTTCATCTGGCGTTGTGGATCGTGACACGATGGAGCGCGTTCCATTCGCGAAACACGCAGAGCAACGAAGGTGATCCACCATGCGTAAAGCCATCATCGCCGCCACCATGGCGGCTCTCACTGTCCCCACCGCCGTCGTGACCGCGACCCCGGCCCTCGCGAAGCAGCGGCATTATCACAGGACCGACAACGGCATCCGCTACTGGCGGGGCGATAATGGCCGCTACTATTGCAAGAAGTCGGACGGAACGACCGGACTGCTCATCGGCGGCGTTGCCGGTGCCCTCATCGGACGCGCCATCGATGGCGGCCGCGACAAGACGGTCGGCACGATCGTCGGCGCTGGCGCGGGCGCCCTCCTCGGCCGCGAGATCGACCGAAATTCGAGCCGCCCTGCCCGCTGCCGCTAAGACCTGATCCGCACGGCTTTCATCCAAGATACAAACAAAAGGCGCCCCGACCGATAGGCCGGGGCGCCTTTTGTTTGTCCGCGATCATCGGCAGCACGTCATCGCCAGCCGCAGAATTGCCGTGGTAATTGATGCAGACTTTCGCGGCTTCATCAGCCAGCCTGAGCGCAACGTCGGGATCGCATGTCATGAGACGGGCCGGGTTTTGGCACCTCGCCTATTGCGCAAAAGTTGCGAAGTCGCGCCGCTTCACCACTCCACCTTGTCGCCCGGCTTGATACCCAACTCGGCCGCCCGGCCGCCATTCAGCTCGAGCACGCCGCTTGCCATGCCGGCAGCCGGCAGCGGCGTTTCGTCGTAGGGCACGGCGTTGGCCGCTATGTTGAGAATGCGGTGATCGGTACCGATGAAGATGATGTCGAGCGGGATGACCGTGTTGCGCATCCAGAAGGCAGGCCGGCGCGGCGGGTCTTCGGGGAAGATCATCCCTTCGTCCGGGCCCATCTCGGTTCGGAACATGAGGCCCTTGGCCTGCTCTTCCTCGGTCTTCGCCACTTCGACGCTGAACTTGTGGACCTTGCCCTGCGACTTGACGATCAGCGGCACCACTTCGAGCCCCGAAATCGGATGAACAAGAGGCGCGGTCGGCTTGGCGACGGCCTCCTGTCCGCCCTGGGAACACCCCCCGACGATCATCAGGAACGTGGCGGCAGCGGCAGTGAAAGCTTTGTTCAGGCGCAAGAATCTTCTCCGGAAACCGACTCGACCCAGTCTTCGACCGCGTCGGGATCGTCGGCATCAACGATCTGCCGGGCGATGTCGAGCCTGTGTCCGGCCCGCATCATCGCGGCAATCTGCTTTTCCCGCTTCGCCATGTCCGGAACCTGAATGGCAAACGGCCCGAAACGCCTGCGCCGTGCCAGTACCAGCGCGGCCCGGCGCTGCTCCAGCTCACCCGGCCGAATGTCCTGGGCGATATCGTGATCCACTCCGGCGACCTGCAGCGCCTCGCCCACGCGCCGCGCGCCGTAGCCCCGGCGCAGCAGACTGCCTGCCTTCATGCGCGCCCAGCTTGCATCGTCGACAAAGCCGCGCTGCGCGTATCGACCGACCAGGTCATCGAGTTCGGGAGCGCCATCGTCTTCCCACCCCCGCTCGCGCAGCTTGCGCTGAAGATAACTGCGCAGTTTTGCTTGCGTCGTTGCAAAGCGCGCGACATAGGCCAGCGCCAATTCCTCGAGGCGGGCTTTCGTCAACGGTTGTGGATTGCGACGCTTGGAGGACATGTTGCCCTATTCGTGCCACAGTCGGCTCAGAATGGGGAGAGCGCGCGGAATTTGGTCGTTGAAGGCAGCTATCTAAGGTTCAGGTTAAACCGGCTAGAAGCTCCCAGTTCCGCGAGAAAAACGGTATAACAACAACGGGTTATGAAGATATGAGCGACACCATCTCCGTGGTGCCGAATGCGGCTAAGGACCTTGTCCGCACTCCCAATGAGGACGCGCTTCCCCGTCGATTTGCCGACTTCGACACCTTTTGTGATGCATTGGATTATGCCGCGCAAGGTTCGCGCGGCTTCAATTTCCACGATCCGCGCGGCACACTGACGCGCGTCTATCCCTTCAGCGAACTGCGCGAAGATGCACTGGCGGTGGCCTATGCGCTGGTGGCGCGCGGCGTGAAGCCGGGTGACCGCATTGCCCTGATTGCCGAGACCGGCACCGATTTCGCGGCCCTGTTCTGCGCCACGGTCTATGCTGGCGCGTGGCCGGTGCCGCTGCCCCTGCCCACCAGCTTCGGCGGCAAGGACAACTACATCGAGCAACTTGCCGTCCAGCTTTCCAGTTCGGACCCGGCCATGCTGATCGGTCCGGACGAAATCGCGCACCTGACCTCTGCCGCGGCAGAGCGGCAGGGCTGCGGCCATGCAACGTGGTCCGAATTCGCGGCGAAGGACGCGCCCGAAGTCGAACTGCCAAAGGCACTGCCCGACGATATCTGCTACCTGCAGTACTCCAGCGGCTCTACCCGTTTCCCGCACGGCGTTGCCGTCACCCACCGTTCGCTGATGTCGAACCTCGCCGCACACAGTCACGGCATGCAGCTTACCGAGACCGACCGCTGCATTTCCTGGCTGCCCTGGTACCATGACATGGGCCTCGTCGGCTGCTTCCTCTCGCTGATCGCGAATCAGGTCTCGGGCGATTACCTCAAGACCGAGGACTTCGCCCGCCGCCCGCTGGCATGGCTGGACCTCATCACCCGCAACCGGGGCACCTCGATCTCGTACTCGCCGACGTTCGGCTACGACATCTGCGCCCGCCGCATTTCCAGCCAGAGCCCGGTGTCGGACCGATTCGACCTGTCGCGCTGGCGCCTTGCCGGCAACGGCGCGGACATGATCCGTCCCGACGTCATGCAGAACTTCGTCAACGCCTTCGCCGATGCGGGCTTCAAGGCTTCCGCGTTCCTGCCCAGCTATGGCCTTGCCGAGGCGACGCTGGCCGTCACCATCATGCCCCCGGGCGAAGGCATCCGCGTCGAGCTGGTCGAGGAAGAACGCCTTTCGGGCTCCCCGCGCGACCTCAGCCGCCCGGCCCGCTACCGCGCCATCGTCAATTGCGGCAAGCCCGTGCTCGACATGGAAGTCGTGATCCGCGGCGAAAACGGCCAGACCCTGGGCGATCACAAGATCGGCAAGGTCTGGTGCCGCGGTACCAGCGTGATGCATTCCTACTTCCGCGATCCGGAAGCGACCGAGGCATGCCTCGTCGACGGATGGCTGGACACCGGCGACATGGGCTACATGACCGAGGGCTACCTCTTCATCGTCGGCCGCGCCAAGGACATGATCATCATCAACGGCAAGAACCACTGGCCGCAGGACATCGAGTGGGCCGTCGAGCAGTTGCCCGGCTTCAACCACGGCGACATCGCCGCCTTCTCTGTCGAGATGGAGAACGGCGAGGAAGCCCCGGCCGTGCTGGTCCACTGCCGCGTGTCCGATCCGGTCAAGCGGCTGGAGCTGCACGAGATGATCCGCGACAAGGTCCGCTCGATCACCGGCATGAACTGCGTGGTGGAACTGGTTCCGCCCAAGAGCCTGCCGCGTACCAGCTCGGGCAAGCTCAGCCGCGCCAAGGCCAAGAAACTTTACCTGTCGGGCGAAATCGAGCCGTTCAGGCTGGCGGCCTGATCCGCCGCGCCGACAGGCCATCCAGGACCCAGCAGCCCGGAGCCGCGTCAAGCCGCTCCGGGCTATTGCCGTTTCAGGGCCATTGCGCCTGTTCCGGAGGGCTCAACCAACAATTTGACAATCCACGGTCCGCCCGGGGACGGCCAGCAGTCACCTTGCCCGTAGCTGTCCGTCGAGCCGCTCCGCCAGCCTGAGCGCCAGCGCCACCAGGGTAAAGGTCGGATTGGCCCAGCCCGCCGTTGCGAAGACCGAGCTGCCCGCAAGGTGCAGGTTCGCCACGCCGTGAACCTTGCAGTGGGCATCGACGACGCCGCTCGCCGGATCGTCGCTCATGCGCGTGCCGCCCATGTGGTGATAGCCGGCGATGGGGTGGTTGCCGACGGTGGGATCGACCGGCCAGTCGTTGCCTGCCTCGCTGATCCACTCGCTCGGCGTCACCGAGCCCCGGCCCATGCGCTCAAGCTCCTCACCGAAGACACGGGCGAACACGCGCGCCGTGTGCTTGTCGAGCGGATCGAGCTGCCAGTTGAGGTCGGCCTGCCGTTCCCCCAGGGCATTGCGGGTCTGCGACAGGACGATGCGGCTGTCCGGATTGGGCGCCTGCTCGCCGCGAACGATCATGTAGAGACCGGTCATGCCGGTATTGGCCATGGCCGCCTCGACCCGCTCGCGCACGACGCGGTGGAACCATGCCCGCAGCCCCCGGTAGATATGATCGAGCTTGCGCCCGGTGCGGTCCGGATTGAGCGAGTGCTTGATCGTGCCGTAGAGCTTGTTGCCCAGCGCCACGCCCTTTTCCGGCGGGCGCTGCAACTTGAAGGTGACGATCGAGTTCATCGCACCTTCGGCTTCCTGCAGGCCGTCGGCCAGACGCAGCACCGGGGCCAGCGGCGGACCGGACTTCATGAAGCGCTTCTGGTAGGCGGCCCAGAGATCGAAGGGCCTGTCGGTTTCGACCTTCCCGATGCGCCCCGTCGGATGCTCCATGAAGAAGCGGCCGAGCTGGTCGCGGCCATTGCCGATACCGCCGGCGCAGACGTCGTCCGAGGCCAGCATGAGCCGCACGTTCTCGATCGCACCGCAGGCCAGCACATAGTGCTTCGCCTTGAGCCTGGCCGACTGCCCGCCCAATGTGCGCACTTCGACATGCTCGATCTCGGCCCCGTTCGCGCTGGCCTGCAGGTTCACGACATTGGCGTGGAGCAGGATCGTCAGGTTCGGCGCGTCGATCAGGTCCCTTGCGCGGCCCTGTGCAAAGCGTTCGGTCGCCTCGTCGAAGCGCCACAGGTCAGTCGCCAGCTTCTCGGGGCTGAAACCCTGGTCGGGAATGCCGCAGAGCCGGTACGCGTCATCCCATTCGAACGGGCCGATCTCGAAGATGTCCTGCGCCTGACGGTAATACGGCATGACGTCATCGCGGCTGATCGGCCAGCCCGAGTGCGGAACCCACGAACGCTTGGCGAAGTCGATTTCGTCGAGCAACGCGCATCGGCCCCCCCAGATCGATACCGTCCCGCCGAAGAAACGCAGGCGCGATTCTTCCAGGTCGTAGTACTCGTGGCCGATGTTCTCGCCCTTGTAGAGGGCCTGCGTCTTCTCCTCGAAGTCCATGCCGCCGCTTTCGGCCAGGCACACCTGATGACCCGCCCGCATCAGTTCGCGCGCGATGGTCACGCCGGCGGCGCCGGCGCCGATCACGCAGACGTCGAACTGGCGGTCGGCGGCTTCGGGGTTCTTGGCAAGGTCAACGAGCATCGAAAGTCTGGTCCCACCAGCAGGAGAACATGGCGATCGCGTAGAGGATGCGACCGTGATTGGCGAGGCCCGCGGCATGCTCGGCAAACAGCTTCTCGACCGCGTCCTGCCGCAAGTAGCCGCTGCGCGAGGCCCCGCTCGAGATCCAGGCCTCCTGCGCGAAGCTGGCGAAGCCGCCGCTGAACCACTCGGCGAAAGGCAGCTGGAAACCCAGCTTGCGTTCATCGAGCGCACCCGGGAACAGCCAGGGTTCCGCTGCTTTTCTAAGGGCATACTTGCCGACCTTGCCGCGCAGCTTCATGTGGCGCGGCATCGTCAGCGCCCAGTCGACCAGCTTGTGGCTGAGGAACGGCACGCGCGCCTCGAGCGAATGGGCCATCGATCCGCGATCCGTGCGGTTGAGCAGCGAGGACGGCATGTGGACGGTCAGATCCGCCAGCATGAACTGCGCCAGAGGATCGAGATCGCGCGCGCCGGGCCAGCCGAAATACTCGCGCTCAAGGTCGGCAAAGGGATGATCGCTTTCCTGCCGCGCGTAAAAGCCCTCTTCGTAAAGGTCCTCGCGCACCCACGGGGTAGATATCTGCGTGCCCTGGAAGAAGCGCTGATAATTGCTTTCCAGCATGGCCGACTGCCGGAACCGGCGCGCGTTCTGCCGTAGGTAGTTGAGCCGCTTGCCTCCCATGCCCGGCACATTGTCCACCGCCGCCAGGACCGGCTCGAGCATGCGCAGAAAAGGTGCCGTGCGCGCGGCGGCAAGGGCAGTGCGCTGGCGCTTGTAACCGGCGAAGATCTCATCCGATCCTTCCCCGCACAGCACGACCTTCACATGTTCGGCCGCCAGTTTCGAAAGATGCCAGACCGGAACCGCCGCCGTCGCCGCGCAGGGTTCGTCGTGGCTGCGCTGCACTTCCGGCAGCATGACGCCGGCATCCTGCGGTTCGAGCGGCAAGGTGATGTGCTCGCAGCCCAGGTGCCTGGCGATGCGTCCTGCCGCCTCGGTCTCGTCGATCGAGGTGCCGGGAAAGCCCATGGTGAAGGCCTTGACCGGGGCCGTTGCATGGCGGGCCATCGCCGCGACGATTGCACTGGAATCGACCCCTCCTGACAGAAATGCCCCGACCGTGACGTCGGCTAGCATGTGCCGCTTCGTGGTCTCGGAAACCCAGCGCTGCGTTTCCTCGATCCACTCCGCGTCGGAAAGTCCCGCGCGCTCGCTGAACTGCGGGCGCCAGAACTGACGAATCTCGGGATCGCCCTCCGAAGCGATGTGCAGGACATGGCCGGGCGGCAGCGTCTTGACCTCGCGCCAGATCGAGCGCGGCTTCTGGACGTGCCCGAACATGAAGAAGTCATGGACGCCGCGCTCATCGATCGAGAAATCAAGCGAGCCGCCGTCAGGGGAGGTCATCGCCCGCAGCGTGCGGATCTCCGAACCGAAGGCAATGCCCCCCTGTTGCAGGGTGTAGTAGACCGGCTTGATACCCAGAGGATCGCGGGCAAGGACGAGGCGGCGTTCCCTGGCGTCCCAGATGGCCAGACCATACATGCCTTCCAGCATCGGCCAGACATCGTCGCCCCAACGCACGTAGGCGGCCAGCACCGTCTCGGTGTCGCTATGCGTCGAGAAGGTCCAGCCCCAGGCCTCCAGCTCGTCGCGCAACTCCGGGAAGTTATAGACCTCACCGTTGAAGACGATGGCCCAGCGCCCGTCTGCCGAATAGATCGGCTGATGCCCGCCTTCGAGATCGACAATGGAAAGGCGGCGGTGTCCGAGGCCGATGTCGCCGTCGAGGTGGATGCCCCAGTCGTCAGGGCCGCGATGGACGATCGTATTGCAGGCCCGCACGATCGCATCGCGCGGCACCGGCCTGCCGCCGCGCCTGTACCAGCCGGTAATACCGCACATTTGCGCCCTGCCTATACCGCCAATCCTCTCACAGCCGCGTTACAGCGGGTGGCCCCTCAGGGAAAGGCCCCCGCGCATCGCAGGCTTTCGGATCGTGGAAAAGGCCCTGCCCCCACTGACCGGAAATGCAGGCTCAGATCTCGCGGTCGAGTTCCAGGTAATCGCGCGGGATGCGCAGCGCCTCGGCTGCAACCTGCGTCTCGCGCAGGAACAGGATCAGCGCGTAGAGCAGAAGTACCACCGATACCAGAAAGGTCACTGCAGCAAGGACATGCAGGTCGAAGCTCGCAAGCCCTTCGAGAAACAGGACGGCTACCGTCGAACCGATGGCAAGGCCCGAGAGCACCATGATGCGGATGGCCTGGGTGATGATCGTGATGCGCTTGTCGATGACGCGGATTTCCCGGACCACCAAGTCGTGCTCGGTGCCCTCGGTGTTCTCGTGCATCGTCTGCAGGATGCGCGCCCGGTCGACGACCCGGCCGAGCCGGGTCGAAAGGATGCTGAGGATATTGCCGATGGCAACGAGGACGAAGACCGGCGTCAATGCCAACTGGATGGTTTGGACGATCATGCCCGTACTTATTGCATCGAGACGTCAGTCTGCACAGCCGCGTGCAAGAAGACAGACGCTATCCTGTGCAAATCCGATAGCATCGAAAGTGGGCGCAAGCGCGCATTCGCCCGGCGATACGGGCTGGCCCGAAACCGTGACCGTGCCTTCACGCGGGATGACCAGCAAGGCGCCGGGATAGCGATCCGCCATGGCGTCATCGGGCCGGCCTGCGACTTGATCGAGCAGGAACAGCGGCCCGTCGACAAGCACCTGCGACCTGTCGGGAGCGACCTTGCGGCTCCACTTCATCGCGTAGGGTTCGCCGCGCGCAACAGCCATGCCCTCTTCCAGGTGGAGTTCACGCGGCCGGCCGTAATCGAACAGACGATAGGTAATGTCGCTGTTCTGCTGCACCTCGATCAGGCTGACCCCCGCGCCGATGGCATGAACCGTATTCGCGGGAATGTAGAAGAAATCGCCCGGCGCAACCTCATGCCAGACCATCAGGTCCTCGATAGAGCCGTCCAGCGCGGCTGTGCGCAGTTCGTCCTCGCTCAGGTCTTCATGAAAGCCGATGCCAAGGGTCGCGCCCGGCTCCGTGGCCAGGATCAGCCAGCACTCTTCCTTGCCCTGCCGACCGATCCCTTTCGCGAGAGTCTGCGCATCGTTCGGGTGGACCTGCACGGAGAGCTTCTCGCTGGTGAAGATGTACTTGACCAGAAGTGCGGGCAATTCGGCGGGCGGCTCGAACCAGATTTCGCCGATGCGCTGGCCGTCCGGCGCAATGAACGGTGCGGGAAGTTCGTCCCGACCCCAGGGCTTTTCCACCTGTCGGATCGGCAAAGTCCCGCTCATGCCTGCGCTCCACGGTTCGGGGTAGCAAAGCTGCCTCCGCACACGCGCAAACCGCCTTCGAGGATCGAGATAACTCCTACGGACATAAAATTGAACCTAGGCCATTTTTGTGGAAAAGAACGTGGAAATTCAGGAGGTACGTCCGAATTCCCGCAGGGTTACACCAGAGTCGCGATAAAACCAACGCTGCCTCCAGCCATAGACGGACTCGACCGGACGCCCGGAGGCATCCTGTGCCGGGCGAAAGCGAAAGCGCTCGGCCGCTAGGCGGCAGGTAATCTGGCCTGCGCTCGGGTCCGGGCTCTGCTTGACCACACGGCAGCCCTTCACCCGGCCGTCGGTGCCGACCGTCAGGGCAACGATGACTTCGCTGCCGATGCGCAGATCGCGGCTGCCGCGCGGGTAATCTTTGGCTGAGTTGATATCGCCCCTGATCTTGACCGGCGGGGTGACGGCGCCGCCCCCCTGACCCGACCCGCCGTTACCCGAGCCGGTCCCGTGCCCTTCGCCCGACGCGCCCGTGCCCTCGCCTTCGTTGCGGGCGCCCGAGGCGTTTTCGTCGCCTTTGCCCGCCACGGGCGGCGCCTGTGTCGGCTTGATCGCAATGGGGGCCTTGGGGGCCGCCGTTTCGCGCGGCCTGGCTTTCTTGCCCGGCGGCGCAGCAGCGCCTTCCTCTTCGGGCGGAACAGGTTCGGGAGGCGGCGTCTCGGTCGGCTCAGGCGCCGGCGCCGGCTTGACCGTCACCGTGAATGCCTGGGTCATGCCGTCCAACACGCTGGCCGCGAACTGCGGCGTGAAGGCGCGAACGAGCGCGGCAATCGCCACGAGGTGCAGGAGGGCGACGATGGCGACAACGCCCAGCCGCGTCTTGCGCTCCGGCTTGAGATCGGCCTTGCTCATCCTCGCCCTTTTAGCCTCAGCTTTCGGCGAAGGAATAGGGCTGCGCCGCGCGGCGATAATCGTCGGCCAGGATGTCCCTGCCAATGGGCGGAACCGCCCGCGCCACGCATTCGGCGCGGTGGCACAGGCGGCAGGTCACGCCTATGGGCGTACCGGGCGCCTCATTCGGTTCGACGCCGGCAGCATAAACGAGCCGTCCAGCCTCTTCCGCAGCGCACGCCAGCGCAACTGCGCGCATGACCTGCGGACGGCCGTAGCGCCCCCTGCCCGATGTGACCGTGCGCGCGATCGAGAAGAAGCGCTGGCCGTCGGGTAGCTCCAGCCACTGGGTCTGGATCTCGCCCGGACGCCGGAAAACCTGGTGCACGTTCCACAAGGGGCACCCGCCCCCATGCGCTGCGAAGGGAAAGCCCGCTCCATCGAGCCGCTTGGAGACATTGCCCGCTTCATCGACGCGAATGAAGAAGAACGGCACCCGTTCCTCTCCGGGCCGGTGCATGGTGGTGAGGCGGTGCGCCACCTGCTCGAAGCTGGCGCCGAACAGGCCGCCGAGCGCCGCAATGTCGTACTTGCGCGCTTCCGCCGCCCGCGCGAACTTGCGGTAGGGCATGACCATCGCCGCCGCGCCATATCCAGCCAGCGCCCGGCGCACGAGCGTCGCCGTCGTGTTGCTGGCGAATTCCTGCTCTCGCACGAGCTGCATGATCGTGCTGCGCATGGCCGTATGCGCGATGTGGGTGGCCAGCTGGAAGGTCCGGCTCGCCGCGTCGAGCGAATCGTCGATCAGCAATTGCTGGTTGTGGCGGTCGAAGCGGCGCATCGCATCCATCAGCACGTCGGATGGCATGAAACGCACGCGTACACCCTTGGTGCCGAGCCACTTTTCCATCCCGCCTGCCTTGTCGATCTCCGCGGCAAGCTCTTCGGCCTGGGTGTCGAGCCCATGATAGTAATTGCGCGAATGGGCGAAGAAGCGCTGCGCCTCGCGCACCGGATCGCTGTCCTGCCGGCCCGGTCCTGCATCGCGCTGCTCGGCCAGGGCCTGCTGCTCGCGCGTGTAGGCGCTGTGAAGCCGCAGAAGGGCTTCGGCCACGCCCGGAAAGCTCATCGCCAGGTCCGACACCTCGAGCGGCGGCAAGTCTATGTCGTCGAACACCGGATCGCGCAGCACATCGCCCAGCCGCCGGGCATAGTCGGCGCCGTCCTCGCTTGCGAGATCGCCGATCTCCAGCCGATATGTACGTGCCAGGCGCAGCAACATGTCCGCCGTGACCGGTCGCTGGTTGCGCTCGAGCAGCGCGACATAGCTGGGCGAAATCTCCAGATCGTCGGCCATCGCCTGCTGTGTCAAACCCAGCTCGCGGCGCAGGCGGCGCAGCCTTGGACCAAGGTATAAGGGACGGTTTTCAGCCATATCCGAAAGTATTGTCAGACCTGCACAACTTTACAATGAAAATCTGTAAAGTTTGACAACGACACTTCGCGGGCCGTTTCCCGCGGCGCAATTCCTGCCTAGCTCAGAGCCATCGAACGGCAACACCAGTGCTTACGGGAAAAGCGAATCATGACCTACCAGCAGAAGATCATCGAGGCGGGCCGCACCATCGGCACCGAACCCAACTGGACCGGGATCGAGCCCGAATCGGTTGCGCGCATGAGCCTGCAGAACCGCTTCAACACCGGCCTCGACATCGCCCGCTACACCGCGCGCATCATGCGCGAGGACATGGCCGCCTATGACGCAGATCCCGCGAACTACACCCAGTCGCTGGGCTGCTGGCACGGCTTCATCGGTCAGCAGAAGATGATTTCCATCAAGAAGCACTTCGGCTCGACCAAGCGCCGCTACCTCTATCTTTCGGGCTGGATGGTTGCCGCCCTGCGCAGCGAGTTCGGCCCGCTGCCCGACCAGTCGATGCACGAGAAGACTTCCGTCCCGGCCCTCATCGAGGAACTCTACACCTTCCTCAAGCAGGCCGACGCACGCGAACTGGGCATGATGTTCCGCGAACTCGACAAGGCCCGAGACGCCGGCGACGAAATGGAAGCCAGGCGCCTCGAAGCCGCGATCGACAACTACGAAACGCACGTCGTTCCGATCATCGCCGACATCGATGCCGGCTTCGGCAATGCTGAGGCCACGTACCTCCTCGCCAAGAAGTTCATCGAGGCGGGCGCCTGCTGCATCCAGATCGAAAACCAGGTCTCGGACGAAAAGCAGTGCGGCCACCAGGACGGCAAGGTCACGGTTCCGCACGAGGACTTCATCGCGAAGATCCGCGCGGTTCGCTACGCCTTCATGGAATTGGGCGTTGACGACGGCGTCATCGTTGCCCGCACCGACTCGCTCGGCGCCGGACTGACCAAGCAGATCGCCTTCGTTCGCGAAGCCGGCGATATCGGCGACCAGTACAACGCGTTCCTCGATTGCGAGGAAGTCGATGCCGCGAAGCTCGGCCACGGCGATGTCCTGATCAGCCGCGACGGCAAGTTGATGCGCCCCAAGCGCCTGGCGAGCAACCTCTATCAGTTCCGTCCCGGAACCGGCGAGGACCGCTGCGTGCTCGACTGCATCCAGTCGCTGCAGAACGGTGCCGACCTGCTCTGGATCGAGACCGAGAAGCCCCACATCGGCCAGATCGGCGGCATGGTCTCGCGCATCCGCGAAGTCATTCCGAATGCCAAGCTGGTCTACAACAATTCACCGAGCTTCAACTGGACGCTGAACTTCCGCCAGCAGGTCTTCGACGCCTGGAGCGCGGCAGGACGCGACGTCTCGGCCTATGACCGGGCGAAGCTGATGAGCGTCGACTACGACGGCACCGATCTGGCGGCAGAGGCCGACGAGCGCATCCGCACCTTCCAGAAGGACGCGGCGCGCGAGGCGGGCATCTTCCACCACCTGATCACCCTGCCGACGTACCACACCGCGGCCCTGTCGACCGACAACCTGGCCAAGGAATACTTCGGCGAGGCGGGCATGCTCGGTTACGTCAAGAGCGTGCAGCGCCAGGAAATCCGCCAGGGCATCGCCTGCGTCAAGCACCAGAACATGGCCGGCTCTGACATCGGCGACGACCACAAGGAATACTTCGCCGGTGAAGCGGCCCTCAAGGCCGGCGGCGAGCACAACACGATGAATCAGTTCGCCGCCTGAGGCGAACGTCCCGATCTCCCTTGTGGCCGGAGAAACCCCCTTCCCGGTCACAAGGGACCCAGGTTCGCTGCACAGGGCAGTGAAACAACGAGTTCGCGGGCCGATCCGCACCCACGAGCGATATGAAAGGAGTACAGTGATGACTACTACCACCACTTGCGAACCGGCTCGCTCGCGCGCCGTGCTTTCGACCCAGGACTTCCAGCTGCTTCAGGAAGCGGTCCTGTTCTACCTTCAGGCACATGAGGACGATCCGATCTCCTCGAAGTACTCGAACCTCTATCACCGTCTGAGCAGCGCAGCCCGCCGCTGAGCCACAGCAAAGGTGCGGCGCGCGCAAGCGCCGACCGAATCACCGTTATGTTTTCCTGGGGAGGAAAGCTTGGCCCGTCGCCTTTTGCGCGACGGGCCATTTCTTTTTGCCTTGAGGAACTTGCGCGGATTTGACGCGGCAATTACTCGAATCCGGCACAATTGCGCGGCAAGACTGCGGACCGGGCCGACGAAATCCTGCCTTCCTCTTGTTATGATGAGAAAATTAACCTCTGCCAGATAGCGTTCCCGGCACTGGGGTCGTGCAAGGGACTGTGGGGGTTTACCAAGTGCAAAGCGGCGAGCCTGCCCAGGAGCAGGCACAGTCTTCGCTGGAGCATGCGCTGCAGGCGGCTTCGCTTGCGGAACGACGGCTGCGTGAAGCGATCGAGGTCTTGCCGGAGGGGATCGTCTTCCTCGACGCGGAAGGCCGTTACGTCCTGTGGAACCGCCAGTACGCCGAGATCTATTCGCGCTCTGCGGATCTTCTCGAACCTGGGGTGAAGCTGGAGGACACCTTGCGCGTCGGCATCGAGCGCGGGGATTATCCCGAGGCTGCCGGGCGCGAGGAGGAATGGCTCGCGCATCGCCTTTCGCTGATGCACAAGCCCGGCATTCGTCACGAACAGCGTCTCTCCAACGGCCGCTGCATCATGATCGAGGAGCGCAAGACCGGCGATGGCGGGACCATCGGCATCCGCGTCGACATCACCGATCTCAAGCAGAAGGAAGAAACCTTCCGCCTGCTCTTCGAACGCAATCCCATCGCCACCCTGGTGTGCGACGTGAACCGGGGCGAGATCCGCTCTGCTAACGAAGCCGCCTGCGCCTTCTTCGGCTACGAAACCAGCGAAATGGCAGGAATGCCGATAGCCGCCCTGTTTCCGGCTGCCACGCGCGCCGAGGCCGAGGCCATGCTCGCTGCCGACTGCCCGGACACGAACGAGTGCTGGCAGATGCTGCGCCGCGACGGGGACGCCGTGGAAGCAGTCATTTCGACCCGCCTTTCGCAAATGGAAGGCTATGCTGCCACGATCGTCTCGATCTTCGACGTCACCGAGCGCCGCCGCATCGAACAGCGCATGGAGCACATGGCGCGTCACGACGAGTTGACCGGCCTGGCCAATCGCGCCCACTGCCGCGAGCAATTACGCGACGCCCTCAACCGCGCGCGCCGCGGCGAAACGGTAACGATCGCACTTGTCGATCTCGACCACTTCAAGGCCGTCAACGATACCTATGGCCACCAGTTCGGCGACCTGCTGCTGACCGAGGCAGCCATGCGCATGCGCGAGCTGATCCCGCCCGATGCCCTGCTGTGCCGCATCGGCGGTGACGAGTTCGCGGTTATCTTCCGCCGTTCCAGCCCGACGCAGACCGAGCTGGTCGGCCGCGCGATCATCACCACGTTGTCCGAACCCTTCTACGTGAAGGGAAACATGATCCATATCGGCGCCACTGTCGGCTTCGCCAGTGCCCCCATCGACAGCAGCGATCCTGAAACGCTGCTTCGCTTTGCCGATCTTGCGCTTTACGCCGCCAAGGGAGACAGGCGCGGGAGCTGCCGCAGCTTCGAAGCGCAGATGGACCATGCGGCGCAGGAAAAGAACAAGCTGGAGAAAGACTTCCGCAAAGCCGTGCGCAACGGGGAACTGGACGTCTTCTACCAGCCGCTGGTCAATCTCGAAAGCGGTGCGATCGAATGCTACGAAGCGCTGGCTCGCTGGAACCACGCCGAGCGCGGCAGCGTCTCTCCCGAGATCTTCGTTCCGCTGGCCGAGGAAATGGGCCTGATCGATCAGGTTGGGCGCTTCGTGCTGCAGACCGCCTGCACCGAGGCGATGCGATGGCCCCATGACGTCAAGCTCTCGGTCAACGTCTCGCCGCTGCAATTCCGCAACGGCAACCTGCTCAGCACGGTCATCAACGCCCTGTCGGCTTCCGGCCTGCCCGCCGAACGGCTCGAACTGGAAATCACCGAGGCAGTGCTGATGGAAAAAGGCCCGCGCCCGGCCGCCATCATCCGCAACTTGCGCGCCTTCGGCATCGGCATCTCGCTGGACGATTTCGGGACCGGCTATTCGTCGCTCAGCTACCTGCTCAATTATCCGTTCACCAAGATCAAGATCGACAAGTCCTTCGTGCTCAGCCTGCACGAAGAAACCAATTCGCGGGCAGTCATCCGCGCCGTGATCGGTCTTGGCCGCAGCCTCGGGTTGACGGTTGCCGCAGAAGGAATCGAGCGGGAAATCGAACGCGACTACTTGCGCAGCGAAGGCTGCGTGCAGGGACAGGGCTTTCTCTTCGGCCGGGCCGAACCGGCTTACGCCCTTGCGGTCACACAGCAACTTGACGCGGCCTGATCGCTTCCCTGTACCGGGCCGGCGCAGGGGCATTCGCCCTTGATTGTCTTGCCGATTTGACGGAACGCATGGAACCCGAAGGGTAGCCGCGCGAGTTTGTCTGTCAGGCAAGGCAAGGAGGCCGCGAGATGAAAAGCATCGCCACGCTGACGATGAATCCCACCATCGACGTATCCTATGACGTCGGCCAGATGCGCCATACGCACAAGATGCGCACCGACAACGAGTGGTACGCGCCGGGTGGCGGCGGCATCAACGTGGCGCGGGTCTTCGCCAGGCTCGGCGGGAATGCGCGCTGCTACTACCTCTCCGGCGGCGCCACCGGCCCGGCTCTCGATGGCCTGATTGACCGCCACCAACTGGTGCGCACCCGAATTCCCATCGCCGGGCCAACGCGCATCGCCTCCGCCGTGTTCGAGCACGAGACGGGCAAGGAATACCGCTTCGTGCCCCAAGGCCCCCAGATCGCCGAAAGCGAATGGCGCTCCTGCCTCGAACAGCTGGGCGAAGCGCAGTGCGATTACATGGTGTTGAGCGGATCGCTCCCACCGGGCGTGCCTGACGACTATTACGCCAGGATCTCGGAGCTGCTGCGTCCGCGCGGCATGGAAATCGTTCTCGACAGTTCGGGCAAGGCCCTTGCCGCCGGGATCGAGGCGGGCGGCCTCGCCCTGCTCAAACCCAGCCTGGGCGAATTGCAGTCGTACATCGGCCGCCCACTTAAAACCGCGGAGGCCATCGAGGAAGCCGCCATGGGCATCGTCGAGGCGGGCAAGGCCCGTCTCGTCGCCGTTACGATGGGGCATGATGGAGCCGTGCTGGCCCGCAAGGAAGGAACCGTCGCGCTGCCGGCTGTATCTATCGAAGCTGCCAGTGCCGTTGGCGCCGGGGACAGCTTCGTCGCCGGAATGATCTTCGCCCTCGCGAGCGGGCAGAGCGACACCGAGGCCTTCCGCCTTGGCCTGGCCGCAGGATCGGCAGCCGTGCTGCGGGCCGGCGCGGGCCTTGCCCATCCCCGGGACATCGAACGCCTGCTGGATCAGGTCGCCGCCATCTGAGAGATCTCGCGGATTGATCGGGCTCGGCCTTCATGGCCTGCATGCGATCCGACAGGCCGCTGGGCGCAAGGCGATCCGCACGGAAGACCACCGCACCCAGCTAAGCCGCGCCACCGCGCCCCTGTAGCTGCAGGTCCAGCTGGAAGATCGACCGGCCCGAGCGACCATGCATCGAAAGCGTCATGCCGCCACGCTTCGGCGAACGCCTGCCAGCCCGCCCTATGCCCCCGCACCCTTGCTTCCCTTTCGTCCCGCCGCCGGATTGCGCCGCGTCCTTCACGCTGATTGCCCACCATGTCCTTTCCGCCTCCGGCTCCGTCCCTTCCGCCATCGCCTTTCTCCCGCTCTTTTCGATTATCGCGATCATCCCACCCCGACCCAGGCGGCGAAAGGGCATCGTCATCCGATCCCGAGCAATCTGGTTAACGAACGGCGACCTTGACGCAGGTGGCAAGGACCTGTCCCGGCGAAATCGGAACAAGCTGCCTGGACGAGGCCGCACGAGGAGGCCGCACGAGGAGGCGCCACGACGAGACCTCATGCATGATAAGACGACGGCGCGAAGATGCTGCGCAGCATATCGTGTAATTCAACCTTTGCGCGGCATATAAATTTCTGCAATATGAACGCGAAAGGTCCTCACCGACCTTACCGGCGTTGGGAGAGAGCGCGCCGGGGAGAGTTTAGGCCCTCTCCGGCGCGCCGATATCTCGCAGTTGCAATAAGACGCCCATTAGCGAAAATTACAAGAGAATCATGCGCCTTCGGGCGCATTTTTCTTGTTCACTCGACAATTCGCGAGCCACCCGATGTGCAAATGCAGCATTGAGTTTCCGATAATTGCTGCGAATGCGAAATTTATGTCCGAATATATGACACCGTTGTCTGATTCGGCGGCCCTTGCACGTCATTCCACCCGAACGAGCAGCTACATGCCGGTTGAAGCGCAATGGCACCGCCCATGACGACAAAAATTTCACCCCACCCCACTGCGCCCGAACCGAGTACGACGCGCCTGCTCTGGACCATTGCCCTGCCCGCGATGCTGACCAATGTCGCAACCGCGCTCTTCGGGCTCGCCGACATGTGGGCGATCGGGCGCCTGGGCGATGCCCCGGCGCAAGGCGCAGTCGAACTTGGCGCAAAGTACATGATGGCGTTGCTCAACGTCTTCAACTTCCTGCGCACCAGCACTGTCGCGCTGACCGCGCAGAGCGCCGGACGGGGCGACCGCGCCGAGCAAGCCGAAACGCTCGTGCGCGCGCTAGCCGTTTCACTGGGCATCGGAGCGCTGCTGCTGGCGACGATGCATCTGGTCATTCCACTGGGCCTCGATCTGCTCGAAGCCTCCGGCCAGGTCCGCGAAGGCGCCCGTGACTATATCGCGATACGCTACTGGGCCGGACCGATCTGGCTCGCCAACTGCGTGCTGGTGGGCTGGCTGATCGGACAACGCATGGTGCGGCATATCCTGGTCGTCGAGATCACCGCCAATGTCGTGCACATCGCGCTCGACCTGCTGCTCGTGCTTGTTGCAGAGTGGGGCGTAGCCGGTGTCGCGGCGGCCACGCTGAGTTCGGAAGCGCTCAAGTTCGCCCTCCTGGCAGCAATCGTGCTGCGCCAGCCCGCCTCGAGAGAGGCGTGGGCGGCATTCACTCGACGAATGACGTGGAGACGGCATGCGCTGCTGCGCCTCTTCGCGCTCAACCGCGACCTGTTCGCCCGCACCCTGCTGCTCAACGCGGCCATCCTCGTATTCGCGCGAAGCGGGGCCCAGCAAGGGGCTGTCACGCTGGCCGGCAATGGCATCCTGTTCCAGCTCTTCATGCTGTCCACCCTGCTGCTCGACGGTTTCGAGAATGCATCGCAGGTCCTGTGCGGCGAGGCCATCGGGGCAAGCAATCGCAAGCACTTCACCGCCACAGTGCGCAACGCCCTGCTCTGGGGCACTGTTACCGGGCTGGTTCTGAGCCTTGCCTACCTGCTGGGCGGCCCATGGCTGGCAGCCCGCTTCAGCACCGACAGCGCCGTCATCGCCGAAACCGGAACCTATGTCTTCTGGGTAGCGCTGCTGCCGCTACTGGGCGTCGCCTCGTTCGTCCTTGACGGTGTGTTCGTCGGCGCAGGATGGACGCGTGCGATGCTGGGAACGATGGCCGTGGCCATGGCGGTCTACGGCGTCCTGATCTGGCTGCTCCACCCATTGGGCAACCATGGCCTGTGGCTGGCCTTCACGCTGTTCTTCGTCGTTCGCGCGATCGGCCAGATTATCGTCCTGCCGCGCCTGACGCGCCGCAGTTTCAGCTGCGACGGTAAATAACGCAAAGGTTGTTGGCCGGCATTTCCACGAAACGCTCAAAGGCTAGGCCCTCGCCACGGGCGACCCCACTGACGTCCTCGAGTTGGCGCAGTCCCCAGCGCGGATCGCGGGCCTTCAGGCTCAGGTCGAATTCTGCATTGCTGGGCTCGAGCGGATACCCTTCGCGGCGGAACGGTCCGTAGAGGATGAGCGGTGCACCGCAAGGCAGTGTGCGCCCTGCCCCCGCCATCAGGCCAAGCGTCGATTCCCAGGGACTGATATGGATCATGTTGATGCACACGATCGCATCGACGCGCTCGACCGGCCATGTCTCGGCGGCGGCATCCAGCTCCAGCGGCGCGCGAAGGTTGAACGAGCCTTCCGCCTCGCGCCACGAGGCAATCGAGGCCCGTGCATCGGCATCGGGATCGCTCGGCTGCCAGGTTATGTCGGGCAGTGCCCGGGCGAAGTGCACGGCGTGCTCACCCGTCCCGCTCGCGATCTCAAGCACAAGCCCCCTGCCCGGCAACGCTTCGCGCAGGACGGCAAGGATCGGATCGCGATTTCGGGCGGTAGCAGGCGCGTGGCGACGCTCGTCGGTCATGGGCAAGGACTAGGGCTCGCGCCCATCTCCCGCAAGTCCCCGCCTCGTCGATTGCACCTGCCGGCCGAGACCGGGGCGAGCCTCAATCCCAGAGGCTCGCCTCGCCGGTATTGCCATTGCCGGCCGCCGCTTCACCTGCGCCGGTTTCATCCTCGAGGAAACCGCAGAAGCGGGAGCGCAGCGCATCGAGACTGATGCGCCGCATTTCCTGTTCGCTGAACCCTGCCGCCAGGATCGCGGCCAGCACGCGCTGCTTCTGGGCGATCAGGTCGATCGCCTGTAGTTCACGCATGTGCCGACCTGCGAAGCCTGCATCCCGGCAGAAGACTTCGCCGAGCGCCTCCACTTCGCTGCCGAGCTCGTTGAGAACCTCGGCCATGGCCTGGAACTTGGGTTCGTGGTGCATCGTGCCTCTCAGGCCGCCATCAGGCCGTCTTCGGCGGAGCTGAGCGCCTGGAGATCGAGGACCATGACCATGTTGTCGTCGATCGCGGCAAGCCCTTCGAGGAAAGGCACGACACTGTCGTTGCCGGTCGAGGGCGGCGCCTGCAGCGTTTCGCTGTCGAATGTGACGATGTCGCTAACCGATTCGACGATCAGGCCCTGCGCCTGCCCGTTGACCTGGCACACGATGATCGCGTGGCGCGGCGTCGCTTCGGTAGCGGGCCAGCCCAGGCGAGCGGCCAGGTCGACGACCGGCAGCACGGTACCGCGCAAGTTGACGACGCCCGCGACGTAGCTGGGAACGCGCGGCATGGGCGTAACCGGGCTCCAGGCGCGGATTTCGCGGATCTGCATGATGTCCAGCGCAAAGACCTGGCCGGAAACTTGGAAAGTGATCAGTTCGCGTTGCATGAACTCATCCTCGTTTTGAACGATGACCCTGCCGGGCCGGATCAGTGGGCGACGCGGCGCACGGCCGCGACGAGCTTGTCGGTATCGAAAGGCTTGACGATCCAGCCGGTCGCACCGGCGGCGCGGGCACGCGCCTTCTTCTCGTCAGAACTTTCGGTGGTCAGCACCAGGATCGGGCGATCCCGGTGGCGGGTGCCGCCGCGCACCTGCTCGATCAGGCCGAAGCCGTCGAGGCGCGGCATGTTGATGTCGGTGATCACGACATCGACTTCGTTTACCGCCAGCCATTCCAGCGCGGATACGCCGTCGTCGGCCTGCGAAACCTCGAAGCCGTTGGTGGACAGGGCGTGATTGAGCAGCGCGCGCATAGAGGCACTGTCATCAACGGTTAGAACTCTGGTTGTCCTGGACATCAAATGCCTCGCTTCTTCAGAACAGTTCGACTTCGCCACGCGGTGCCTGGCGGATCATGGGTGGTGCCTGGATCTCGGGTGCATCCGAGGAGGCGACGGTACGGCAGCGGACCTTTCCGGATGCCGGGCGAAAATCGACGCGGCGCGCATTGGCGCCTCCCAGGTCCTCGCGCACCAGTTCGATGCGTTCGCTCCTCAGGAAACCGCGGGCAAATTCGGCATTGGCAGTGCCGATCTGCTGCATGCCGGCGCGAATGTTCGCGCCGCCATAGAGATGCGCCCGCAGACGATTCTTGTGTGCGCCGTAGGACAGCATTTCGTTGATCAGCATTTCCATGAGGTAAACGCCGTAATGGACGTCCACCTCACCCGGATTTCGGCCAGACGGCGGCTCGGGCAGGAGGAAATGGTTCATGCCGCCCAGTTCGATTTCAGGATCGTAAAGGCAGGTGGCGACGCAGCTGCCCAGCACCGTGCTGAGTTCGACGCGCGGCCCGGAACTGACCTTGAACTGCCCCTGCAGAACGGTCAGGCGGACAGTGGCCCCGCTCGTGATGATCGCGTTCATGATCCGTCAGGCCGCCATGCTGAGCGCGTGGTGCGCGATACGGTTTATCGGGGCGACGACGCGCGCCGCTCCCAGCGAGATGGCCGCGCGAGGCATGCCGAAGACTATGCAGGTGCTTTCGTCCTGGACGATGGTGTGTGCGCCCGCCTCGCTCATCGCGAGCAGGCCCTTGGCGCCGTCCTGGCCCATTCCTGTCAGCAGGATGCCCACCGCTCCGGCGCCGACATATTGGGCTACCGAATGGAACAGGGCATCGACGCTGGGTACGTGGCCGGAGATCGGCTCACCCTTGCGCAGCTTGGCGTAGAGTACGTCACCGCCCTTCACCAGCAGGTGATGGTCAGCCTCGGCGGCGAGGTAGACGTGGCCTGGCCGCAGCGGCATGTCATGCACCGCAACGCCGACCTTGGCCGGGCAGACCTGGTCGAGCGTACGCGCGATCGCCGGTGCAAAGCGCGGGTTGACATGCTGGACGATGACCGTGGGCGGGCAATCCTGCGGAAAGTCGCGCAGGAGGACCTGCAACGCCTCGACCCCGCCGGTGGAGGAGCCCACCGCGATCAGCCGGGCATCGCGACGGATCGCCTTGCTGCCGGCACTTGGCGCGGCCGAAGGAGACTTGCCCGGCTTTTCATAGGATATTTGTGCGGCCTGACGGATCATCCCGGCCAGCCGGCCGCCGTCCTCGAATGCGAGTTTTCCGCTGGGATCGTACTTCGAATAGCAATCGACCGCACCTAGCGCGAGCGCGCGCGCCGTAACCTCGTTGCCTTCGCGCGTGGCGCCCGAGACGATGATCACCGGGGTCGGGCGCAAGGTCATGATCTTCTCGAGGAAGTCGAGGCCGTTCATACCCGGCATCTCGATGTCGAGCGTCACCACGTCGGGATCGAGGCTCTTGATCATGGCCCGCCCTTCTGCGGCATCGGAAGCGGCGCCGACCACTTCGATGTCAGGCTGCTGGCGCAGGCGCGACATCAGGATGGCACGCATGGTCGCTGAGTCGTCGACGATGAGAACCCGGATCGTCATGCAGCGCTCCTCTGGTAGATGGTGGGCCCGACAAGGTCGAGCTGGCGCTGGGCGGGTCCGGTCACGCGTTCGGAGTGACCGATGTAGAGAAAACCGCCGGGGACGAGGGCATCGACGAAGCGCTGCACGAGACGCTCCTTGGTAGGATTATCGAAATAGATCATGACGTTCCGGCAGAATATGACGTCGAACTGACCCTTCATCGGCCAGTCGCCCAGCAGGTTGAGCAGGCGAAATCGCACTATCGAACGGATCGCATCGGACATCGAAACATTGCCGCCCTCGATGCGCGCCCAGGCCTTGCGCAAGTCCTCGGGCACCGGCTGCACTTCCTTTTCCGCATAGACCCCCGCTTCTGCCTTCGCGATGGCGTGCGGCGCGACGTCGCTGGCCAGAACGCGCAAGTCACTGCGCATGAGGTTGAGGCCTACCTGCCGTTCGGGACCGAGCAGGGTCATGACCATCGACCATGTCTCTTCCCCGCTGGAGCAACCCGCCGACCACAGCCGAACCGGCTGCCGATCGCCCAGCTTGGCAAGCAGGCGCGGACGCGCCTCGCGCCGCAAGTGTTCGAAATGATGTGCTTCGCGGTAGAAGAAGGTATGGTTGGTCGTCAGCGAGGCCACGGCGCGGTTCAGTTCATCGGCATCAGAGCGGATCAGCTCGATGTAGCGCGAGAACGTGACGCACCCGGCCTGGCGCACGAGCGGAGCGAGGCGCGAATAGACGAGCATCGCCTTGCCTTGCTGGAGCACGATGCCGACGGCCCGATAGACGATCTCGGATACGGCCTGGAAATCGGCCGCACTGTAGATGTCCGGGCTGACGCCGGGAATCGGCTCAGTCGTGGCGGGCGAAGCGCTCATGCAGCCTGGCGCTCCTGTCCGGGAACGGCATTGGAGACGAGGCCGTCGACATCGACGATCAGCGCCACGCGTCCGTCGCCCAGGATTGTAGCGCCGGCAACGCCGTCGACCGGGCGGAAGTTGGTAGCCAGGCTCTTGATGACGAACTGGCGCTGGTCCTGAATTTCATCGACAAGCAGCGCGGCCTGACCGGTGCTTTCGGTATCGACGACGATCAGGACGCCTTCGTCGGGCGTCAACGCGCCGCTCGACGCGCCCAGTGCCGAACGCAGCGACACGATGGGAATGAAGCGGCCGCGCACGTTGAGCATGTTGCGGTTGGAGCCAAGCCCCTGCACTTCGCCGTCGCCCGGACGCAGGCTTTCGACCACGCTGGCGAGCGGAACGACCAGTGTCTGGTCGCCGACGTTGACGATCATGCCGTCCGAAATCGCGAGAGTGAGCGGCAGGGTCAGGATGAAGGTCGTGCCCTTGCCCGGCGTGCTGTCGATTGTGATGCGACCGCCAAGGTCCTTCACGTTCTGGCGCACGACGTCCATGCCGACACCGCGACCGGAGATGTTCGAAACCGTCTGCGCGGTCGAGAAGCCGGGCGCGAAGATCAGGTTGTCGATCTCCTCGGCGGACAGCTGCGCTTCGGCGCTGACGATGCCCTTCTCCACGGCCTTTGCCAGCACGCGCTCGCGATTGATGCCGGCGCCGTCGTCGGCAATCGAGATGAGGATGCGGCCCGAACGATGCTCTGCCGAAAGCGTGAGCGTTCCTTCCGGGGCCTTGCCGGCGGCGATGCGGTCCTCGGCACTCTCGATGCCGTGGTCGACGGCATTGCGGATAAGGTGCGTGAGCGGTTCGCCCAGACGCTCGATCACCGTCTTGTCGAGTTCGGTAGTCTCGCCGATGACGTCGAGCTTCACATGCTTGCCGGTCGAGGATGCCAGTTCGCGCAGGATGCGCGGCACCCGGCTGAAGACGCTCGAGATCGGCTGCGCGCGAATCGACATCGCGCTTTCCTGGATGTCGCGGGTCAGCGTCTCGAGCAGCGAAAGCTCCTCGTTCGCCGTGATGCCGTTGGCACCGAGGCGCTGGACGAGCATGGCCTGCGCGATCACGAGTTCGCCCACGAGGTCGATCAGGCGATCGAGCTTGAACAGATCGATGCGAATCGACTGGCCACCTGCCGGGGGAGCCGGCGGCGCAGCCTGGGCAGCCTTCGCACCAACGTCGCCGGGCGCTTCCTGAACCGGCACCGGTTCGGGCTGCGCAGCAGCGACAGGTGTTGCCGGCTGCGGGGCAGCGACCTTCGCTTCGCTCACGGGTGCGGGCGCAGCCGGTGCAGGGGCAGGTGCAGGCTTGGGAGCCGCTGCAACGATCTTCACTTCAGGAATGTCCGCGTCCTCGCCGAATGCGAGCGCGCAGTCGTCACCGATGAAGTCGAAGATCTCGCGAACCGAATCCTCGCTGGCCGCCTCGGGCATCGAGAACGTCCAGCCCAGGTAACCCTGCGCCGGATCGAAGGCATCGAGCGGAGGCACCTGCGAGACGTCGCAGTGCACGCATTCGCCGCCAAGGCTGGCGATTTCACGCACCATCAGCAGCGGTTCGCTGCCATTGCGCATGGCGCCCGAATGCGGACGAAGATGGACCTTCCAGCGCTTCTCCGGTGCGGCTTCGGCGGCCTTGGCCGGGGCCGGATCGAAGCCTGCCGTCAGATCGTCGAGCAGTGCATCGAGATCGAGTTCGTAGTCGGCGCTGCCTTCCGCATCCGAGTCGGTCGTATCCGGCTCGCTGACCTCCGGCTCGACTGCGGGCTCAACCGCCGCTTCGGGAGCGCCGCCGGCATTGGCCGCCATGGACGCTTCCATTTCGCTGATCAAGGCCGCGTCGGCCGGCGCATCGCCCCCTTCGCGTGCAGCCTCGACATGGTCCGAAAGCGTATCGAGTGCCCTGAGCAGCAGGTCGACGAGTTTGCTCTCGATCGCCACGAGCCCCTCGCGGACATCGGAAAGCAGCGTTTCGAACGTATGGGTATAGGCCTGAAGCGCAACATAACCGAAGGCACCGGCGCCGCCCTTGATAGAGTGCACCGCGCGGAAAACCGCATTGACCGTATCGGCGTCCTGCGTTCCTGCCTGGCAGGCGGCAAGACCGCTTTCAGCGGCCGCCAGCGATTCCTCGCATTCGGCAAAGAATATCTGCTGGATTTCCTCAGGGCTCATAGTTCGCTCTCTTCGAAGAGTTCCGCGGTGAGGCCTGTCAATTGGGCCGCATCGAGAAGTGCCGGTGACGGCACGATGGTCGCGCCGCCGTCGCTGCGGCGCGCGGACACGAGGAGCTGAAGCACCGCCTGGCCGACGTGCTCCACACCCGAACCGTCAATCGCGGTCGGACTGCCGCCCATCGCCGCAACCAGTTCCGGCCATATCGCTTCGGCAGCGGCGCGGTCACAGCGCGCCGGCAAGATAATACTGTTCATTTTGCCCCCAGCAGTTTGCCGCTGAATACGACCACAGCCTTTCCGTCACTATGTCACTGGTCCTACGCAGTTATCCTTAGGGAAACGGTCAGAAGCCGGTCATCCAGGCACTCCGCCTGCCGAATTCCGGGGCATCCCGATCGTTAACTCAAGACAACGGGATGACCTTCCGATCGAACCGGGAAATCGTCCGCGAACCACTGACAAAGGTCACGCTACACGGCCGCTTGCCAAAACCTCGTTTGCTACCAACTCAGGCGATGTCCGTAGATTGGTTAAGGAATTTGATCGCTCAATTAGTGGTATCCAGCGCAGCCAATCGATATCCACTATTCAGCGAGAAGGTTTCTCACTCATGCATGACGCCCGCGTACTGGTAGTCGACGATTCAGCGGCTATGCGCGCCCTGTTTTGCGATGTTCTAGAGCAGACTAAGAACATTCGCGTCGTCGGCACGGCCGCCAATGCCGCCGAGGCCCGCGACCAGATCGCGGAATTGATGCCGAACGTAGTCACGCTCGACGTCGAGATGCCCGGAATGAGCGGCATCGAATTTCTCGAAGAGATCATGACCACCAACCCGCTGCCCGTCGTCATGCTGTCCAGCCTTACCCAGAGCGGCACCGAAACATCGCTCAAGGCATTCGAACTGGGCGCGGTGGAATGTTTCCCCAAGCCGCTCAAGGCAACGCCGGAGCAGTTCGCCAAGACGGTGGGCAAACTGGGCAAGATCGTGCTGGCCGCGGCCAACTCCAACGTGCGCGACAAGCCGCGCAACCGCGGCCCCAAGGCCGAAGCGGAAGCCGGCGGCTATGCCAGCAACGGCAAGATCGCGGCATTCAGCGCCTCCATGGGCGGCGTCGACGCGCTGACCGAAGTGCTCTCGCATTATCCCAAGAACTGCCCGCCGACCGTGATCATCCTGCAGACCGAGCCGGCGCTGGCGCAGATGTTCATCGACCGCGCCAACAAGGACTTCCCCTGCGCGGTAAAGGCCGCCGCAGACGGTGCGGAGCTGAGCTCCGGCACGGTCTACATCGCTTCCGATCCGGGCAAGCACGTCATCGTCGAACCCGGCGCGCCGGCCAAGCTGCGCCTTGTCGAGCGCGATCCGGTCGAAGGCTTCCGTCCTTCGGCAACGCTGCTGTTCGGCTCGATCGCTCGCGCCTCGATGCCCGCCATCGGCGCGGTGCTGACCGGCATGGGCGAAGACGGCGCTAAGGGCCTGAAACTGCTGCAGGCCGCAGGCTGGCGCACGCTTGCCCAGGACCGCAACACCGCCACCGTCCCGCAGGCGCCGGCAGCGGCGGTCGAGGCCGGCGCGGTCGACAGCGAACTGCGCCTCGAGGATCTTGCGGCCGACATCCTCGCGAATTGCGGCTCTGAAGGCTGATCATTCCCTTCTGAAAACAAGACGGGCGGGCGACACGGTGAAACGTGTCGCCCGCCCGTCCCTTTTCGCATCCGGCGTTGGGCGACCGGACGCGAAGAATCAGTGCCCGGCCTGGGGTTTCATGTCCTTGGGCGGACGCGGCGCAATCCAGATCGTCATGGCAGCCACCACCAGAACAATGGCGGCAACGCCAAACAGGTGTGTGGTACCCACGGCCAAGCCTTGCTGCTGCACAATCTGGGCAATCGTCGCCGCGGCCTGTTCGGCGCTGAAGCCCTGCTGCTGCAGGGTGTTGGACAACTGCTCGGCGCCATTCAGCGTTCCGACCATCTCAGCGGTGTCCATGCGCCCGGAGTCGTTCCAGTAAGTCGTCACCAGAGCCGTCGCCAATGCGCCGGCCAGGGTTCGCCCGAAGTTGGCGATACCCGAAGCGGTGGCGGTTTCCTCGATGTTTACGGCGGCCAGGCTGATCGTGGTCAGCGGCACGAAGAACAAGGAAACCCCTAGCCCCTGCAGAAGCTGGGGCATGGACACGATCCAGAACGTCGAATCCGTCGACCAGTACGTGCGCATCCATGAACAGAAACCGATCCACAAGATGCCGACGAACACCAGGAGGCGCGGGTCGAACTTCTGCATGAGCGCGGGGACGAGTGGAGACGCGGCAACGGCAAGAACGCCGCCGAAGGCCATCACGAAACCAGCTTCGGTCGCGGTATATCCCATCGATGTCTGCAACCATTGCGGGATGACGACGACAGAGGCGAAGTATGTCCCGAAACCGATCATCAGCGACAACGTGGCTGCCGAAAATCCCTTGTGTCTCAGCACCTTCAAGTCCACGATAGGGTGCTTTTCAGTCAATTCCCAGATCACGAACGCGGCAAAGAAGATGGCCCCCGTACACGCCAAGATCACGATCTTGGTCGAACTGAACCAGTCTTCCTCGCGGCCAAGATCCAGCATCATCTGGAAGGCGCCGACCCAGGTCACCAGAAGCAGCAGGCCGATCGTGTCGATGGGCAGCTTGCGCGTCGGGGTTTCTGCCCCGCGCAGGAGGGCGGCAACGCCGAGAACGATCGGGATGGCAAGCGGCACGTTGATTAAGAAAATCCACTCCCACGACCAGTTATCGCTGATCCAGCCACCGATGATCGGTCCTGCAATCGGCGCGGTGACGACCGTCATCGCCCACATCGCCATCGCCCGCGAATGCATTTCCTTGGGGAAGATCCGCAGCAGGAGAGTCTGCGAGAGCGGCATCAGCGGTCCGCCGCAGAACCCTTGCCCCAGACGGAACAGGACCAGCATTCCCAACGAACCCGAAAGCCCGCAAAGGGCAGAGAAAAGGGCAAATCCCGAAATCGAGAACAGGAAGACCCTCAAGGCTCCGAAGCGTCCTGCCAGCCAGCCCGTCAAGGGCACGCAGATCGCCTCGGCGACCGCGTAGGAGGTGATGACCCAGGTACCGCTTGAAACCGAAACCGCGAGGCCGCCGGCAATGTGCGGAACCGAGACGTTGGCAATCGTAAGGTCCAGCACGACGATGAAATTTGCCATGGCCAGCACGAAGCCGGCCAAGATCAACCGCATTCCGGACAGCGGGCGAGGTGGTGCCTCGCCCGGAACTGCCTCGGCAGGTGCTGTGGGCGCGCCAGCCATTACTCCGAATCCGTCAGATCGATTTCAGCTTCCATCGACAGACCGATGCGCAGCGGATGCTCTTTCAGTTCCTTGGGATCCAGCTCGATGCGAACCGGAAGACGCTGCACGACCTTGATCCAGTTACCCGTCGCGTTCTGCGCCGGGATCAGCGAGAATGCCGCACCGGTGCCGCCGGCAAATCCGACGACCTTGCCGTGATAGGTGACGTCATCGCCGTAGAAGTCCGAGGTCACCTTCGCGCTCTGTCCCGAACGCACGCGGCCGAGCTGGTCCTCCTTGAAATTCGCGTTCACGTAGAGGCGATTCACCGGGACGACGATCATCGCGACCGAGCCCGTCGCGATCTTCTGACCGACCTGGATCGAACGCTTTGCGACCACGCCGTCGACAGGTGCACGCACGACGGTGCGCTTCAGATCGAGCATGGCCTGCGCCAACTTCGCCTTCGCGAGACGGATTTCCGGTGCTGTCTCGACGGTCGTGCCTTCCGTCAAGGCGACGGACGCCTGTTCCTTCTTGCGCGAGCTGATGGCGTTGGCCTGTGCCTCGTCGAGCGCGGCATTCGCCTGACGCGCAGCGGCCTCGGCTGAAGTAAGCGCTTCGCGGGCGCTCATCAGTTCTTCCGCGGATACCGCTCCGCTATCGGCGAGAGCCGCGCGCCGCCTGTAATCCGCTTGCGCCTTCGCGAGCGATGCAGCCGCGGATTCGACGCGCGCCCTGGCAGACGCGATCTGCTGCGTACTCGCATCGGCTGCAGCGCCCAGAGCGCTGTTGTTGGCAAGCGACTGCGAATAGCGACGCTGGGCGGCGGCGAAATCGGCTTCGGCCTGGGCCAGCGCAATCTTCTGGTCGGTATCGTCGAGCCGGAAGAGCATCTGCCCTTTCCTGACCGGCTGCGTGTCGGTCACCAGAACTTCGGCGACCTGGCCGCTGGTCAGCGGCGTCACTTGCGCGGAATCGCCGGCCACATAGGCATTGTCGGTGGACACCGAACGACCGCCAAGGAAAATGTCATAAAGAAAATAAAGGGTTCCGATCGCCAGAACGGCGACAGCGAGACCGATCAGCAGCGGCTTGCGCCGGCGCTCGTCGATAACGCTGGCCTCATTGGCTCCGTTCTCGTCTTCCGCAGGCAGTTCCTGCACGTCGTCACTCATTGTCAGGAGCCTTCTCACTGGAATTGTCTTCGAACCCGCCGCCCAGAGCGCGCTTGAGCGCAACTTCGTAAGCAAGGGTCCGGAAATGGGCATCGACCGCCGAAGTG
Source organism: Novosphingobium pentaromativorans US6-1 (assembly GCF_000767465.1). Taxonomy (NCBI): domain Bacteria; kingdom Pseudomonadati; phylum Pseudomonadota; class Alphaproteobacteria; order Sphingomonadales; family Sphingomonadaceae; genus Novosphingobium; species Novosphingobium pentaromativorans. The sequence continues at coordinate 3,299,605 of NZ_CP009291.1, read as the reverse complement.
CGCGCCTGCAGCGCTGCAGTTTCGGTTGTCAGGGCTTCGAGGTAGTTCGACAAACCTCCACGATAGCGCTTGAGCGCGATATCGTAGGCGGCTTCGGACTGTTCCCGCGCCTGCCGGGCGTCCTTCTCCTGTTGAGCCGCCGCCTCGCGGCTGGCCAGCGAATCGGCGACGTCGCGAAGCGCGCCGACGACCGTATCGTTATAATTCGCGACTGCGGCGTCATAGCCGCCGCGAGCCTGCGTGAACTGTCCCTTGAGCCGGCCGCCCTGAAAGATCGGCAGGCTCAGCGCGCCGCCGGCATTGCCATATTTCGACCCGCTGTCGATCAGGTTCGAAAGACCGATCGAGGTAAGGCCGATCAGGCCGCTGAGCGAAATGTCCGGAAGGTAAGCTGCGCGGGCCTCGTCGATACGCGATGCAGCCGCTTCGGCGCGCAGGCGCGCCGCGAGGATATCTGGACGCCTGCCGGCAAGCGCAATTCCCGCATCTGCCGGAACCGGTGTTTCGGCAATGGCATCGATCGCTGGAGCTGCGATTTCGAGCCCACGGTCGGGTCCAGCCCCCAGCAAGGCTGCAAGCGCATGGCGGCGGAGCAGCTCCTCTTCCTGATTGGCAGACAGGGCGACACGTGCCTGCGCGGCCGCAGCCTGGGCCTGGTGAAGCGGAGACTCGTTCTCAAGCCCTTGCCGCACGCGCTGCTCGGTCAAGTCGACCATGGCCTCGCGCGCCTTCACGGCTTCACCCAGAGCCTTGCCGCGTTCCACCAGGCGGGCCAGATCGAAGTAGGACGACACGACATTGGACGAAAGCATCAGCTGCGCCTGCCGGGCGTCGGCCATGGCCGCCATCTCGTCCGAAGTCGCAGCGGCCAGTGCATTGCGCGCCCTGCCCCACAAGTCGAGATCGAACTCGCCGGACAAGGCCAGCGTACCGGTGCTGTTCCAGCCCTGCAGCGCAAACCCCTTCTGCATGCCGTTGTTGTAGGTCTGCTTGGTCACCCCTGCCGAGGCCTGACCGCCCAGACTGGGCAAGCCTTGCGCGCCGGTAACCTGCGCAACACCGCGTGCCTGGCGAATTCGCGCCTCGGCCATGGCGACGCTGGGCGAATTGGCCAGCGCTTCATCCACGAGCGCGTCGAGCTGCGGATCGCCGTAAGCCTTCCACCACTGCTCACGCGGCCAGGCAGCGCTGGCATCGGAAGATTGCAACGACCGCCCGGATCCGAGATTTGCAGGCGCGCGCATCTCGGGCCGCGGACCAAGATCGGGCGCGGCGCAGGCGGAAAGCGAAAAGGTCGCAGCCAGCATGGAAGCCACTGCGACTCGTGATGATAAGATCGTACTCATGCGTACACTTTTTATCGAACTTCTCCTTGCCAGTGTCAACCAAAAAGTGTACTCACTAGTACAGACATGACAAAAGAACTGGGAAAGCGGGAACTCAACAAGGCGCGTAAACGCGCCGAGATCGTCGCCATTGCGACTCATTCATTTTTGGAAAACGGCTACGCAGCCACTAGCATGTCGGCCATAGCCGATGAACTTGGCGGATCAAAGACCACGCTTTGGTCCCATTTCTCCTCCAAGGAGGAGCTCTTCATCGCGGTCGTCGACGATCGCGTCGACTGCTTCGGCAAAGACATGGAAGCGGCGCTCGAAGACAACCGGTTCAGCGCCTCCAATTTGCGCAAGATCTGCATTGCCGTGCTCCAGAAACTCATCGAAGAGAATTCACGCCGCCTCTTTGCCCTGGTGCTGGCAGAAGGAAGCCGGTTTCCGGAAATCGTCGAAGCCTTCTACACGCGCGGCCCCTCCCGCCTGCGCAGCGACATGCGGGACTATTTCGCCAGCCACTTCGACCAGCGCGACGCCGAAGAGCTTTCGCGAGTGGTTCGCGCCGCCCTTCTCGGCTTCCGGTCCGATGCGATCATCAGACCCATAATGCCGACCAAGGCAGAGATTGAGGCCTTCGTGGATGTGCTTCTGTCACGCCTCGGGCTGGACAAGATTGCGCCGATCGAGGCCTGATCGGCTTAGGCCTGCTGCCGCACCTATCCCTTGATCGGCAGCGCCGTCTCGTACTTCACCGTGCGCAGGGCGAAATGGGACGAGGCCGCGCCCACGGCCGGATGCTTGAGCAAGGTGTGGGCCAGGAACTTCTCATATTCCTCCACGTCCTCGGCAACGACGTGGAGCAGGTAATCCCAATCCCCCGACATCGAATAGCATTCCGTGACCTGCGGATGTCCGCGCATCAGCGCTTCGAACTCGGCGACGTTTTCGTTCGTGTGGCTGTGCATGCGAACCTGGCAGATCACCTTGACCGTCTGCCCGAGCAGCTTGGGATCGGCGAGCCGGACCACGCCGCGCAGGACGCCAGCCTCCTCAAGCTGCTTTACCCGTCGCCAGCATGACGGTGCCGTACTGCCGACTTTCTGCGCCAGATCGGGATGGCTGAGCGCGCCATCCTTCTGCAAAGCCTCTACGATCTTTCGGTCCAATGCGTCCATATCGAAACAATCACTCAATTTTTTGTAAAATTATGAACGTACGTCTCAAACACCACTCCTGCAATGGCAAGTTTGAACGGCAAATTCGCAGCCCATCTGAGACAATGGTAGGAAAGGACCGCCCGGTGCGTCGGAACGACGGCGCCGGGTCCGCGTTCGAATGGCATGGGCGGCACAAGTCGTTCGCCCGCAAACAGGGATAAGCGAGACATGACCTTCTGGCAGACCGACGCGACGCACGATCCGGCACTCGCAAGCTGGGTCGAAAGCGCCAAGGGACACCGCGATTTCCCGATCCAGAACCTTCCGCTCGGCGTATTCTCCCCGGCCGGCGAGACTCCGCGCATAGGCGTAGCGATCGGCGACATGATCCTCGACCTTTCTGCCTGCGCCAAGGCGGGACTGCTACCCGATGCAGCGTCCTCTGCCGCAGGCTCGGACAGCCTGAATGCGTTCATGGCGCTGCCCGAGGGCGACCGGAAGGCCCTGCGCGCCATCCTGAGCCAGATGCTTGCCGACAACGACCAGCGCAGTGCCGTCGAACCGCACCTTCACCGCGCCGGGACCTGCACCCTGCACCTGCCCGCGCGGATCGGCGACTACACCGATTTCTACGTCGGCATCCATCACGCCAACAATGTCGGACGCCAGTTCCGGCCGGACAATCCACTGCTGCCCAATTACAAGTACGTGCCCATCGGATACCATGGCCGCGCCTCCTCGATCCGCGCATCGGGCGTGCCGCTCGTGCGCCCGACCGGCCAGCGCAAGCCACCCGAAGCCGACGCGCCAGTGGTCGGACCGAGCGTGCGGCTCGATTATGAACTGGAACTGGGCGTGTGGATCGGTCAGGGCAACGAACTGGGTACACCGATCCCGATTTCAGAAGCCGCGAACCATATAGCCGGGTTCTGCCTGCTGAACGACTGGTCGGCTCGCGATTTCCAGGCGTGGGAATACCAGCCGCTCGGCCCCTTCCTTGCCAAGAACTTCCACTCGACGATCTCGCCGTGGGTCGTCACGCCCGAGGCCATGGCCCCCTTCCGCATGGCCCAGCCCCCGCGGCCCGAGGGCGACCCTGCCCCGCTCGGCTATCTCTCGGACGACGAAGACCGCTCGCACGGCGCGCTTGCCGTAACTCTGGAGGTTTTCCTGAGCAGCGCAAAGATGCGCGAGGCCGGCATGGAGCCCTTCCGCCTGAGCCGCGGTCCGGCGAGCAACATGTACTGGACCGTCCAGCAGATCGTCACCCACCACGCATCGAACGGCTGCAACCTGCAAGCCGGCGACCTGCTGGGCACCGGCACCATCTCCGCACCGACCCGCGACGGCTTCGGCAGCTTGCTGGAGCTGACAAGCGGCGGCAAGGAGCCGATCTCCCTGCCCTCCGGCGAGACCCGCACGTTCCTGGAGGACGGAGACGAAGTCACCTTGCGCGCAACGGCACATGCCGAGGGCTACGTCTCCATCGGATTCGGCGAATGCCGCGCGGCGGTCTTGCCGGCACGCTGATCGTCACCCCAGGTCAGGCAGCCGCCAGCGCGTCGCGCAGCGGCTGCAGCCACGCTTCGTAAGGCTTCCAGGCATCGACGCCGTCGCGCGAGATCGGGCGGCGGACCTGCTCGGAGCTTGCCGTGCGCACCGCGCGGTCGGTCTTGTGGAAGGCAAGGCAGGCCGGATCGAACGGCAGGCCGAGATAGGCCAGCATCCGGCGCACCTGCCCTTCCAGGTTGTCGATGACATCCTCGTGCTGCACGCGCAGGATCTTGCCCGGCAGCACGCGATCCCAGTGGTCCATCAGCTTGACGTAGTCGCTGTAGTAGCGACCGATTTCCTCAAGCCCGTAAGTGAATTCCTGCCCTTCGGCGAAGAGCTGCTTGAAGCCGGAAAAGCAGCAATCCATCGGTGCCCGGCGGGCATCTATGATCTTGGCATTGGGCAGGATCAGGTGGATCAGGCCGATATGGCGGAAATTATTCGGCATCTTGTCGATGAAGAACGGCGCCCCCTGCCGGTGAATGCGCGTGCTCTCGATATAGCCCTTGCCCATCGCCTCGAGCTGCTCGGCGCTCAGGTCGTGGAGGACTTGCGGATAGCGTGAAACGCCTGCCCTGCGCCCGCGCAGACGGTGGGCAAGCGCAAGGACGTCGGGCAGTTCCAGCGTCCCGTCGATCATGGGATGCGAGGCCAGGATCTGCTCAAGCAGGGTCGAGCCTGCTCGCGGCAGGCCGACGATGAAGACGGGATCGGGCGCGGGATGGCCATGCCCTTCGTGCGCGGCGAACAGGGCGGACGTGCAGTGTTCGGCCTGGCTGGCGAGTTCGGCGCTCATCCTGTCGGCATCGTAGCGGGTCTGGCGCCGCTTCAGGGCATTTCCCAGGTCATAGTGGCGGAATGCCGCCTCGTGATCGCCTTCGTCCTCGCAAGCCTTGGCCAGCGCGAAAGTGAGGTGGACACGGTCCATGAAGGCCAGGTCGGGCCGTTCCAGCTGCTCGGCCATCGCGCGGCGATCGGCCTCGTCGAAGCGCCATGTCTTGAGATTGGCCAACGCATACCAAGCATCGCCATGATCCGGCCGCGCGTCAATCGCGGCCCGGTAGGAGGCAACCGCATCTTCCCGGCGGCCCATGGTCTTGAGCGCGTGACCTCTGCTGGTCAGCGTAGCCGGATCGTCGGGCAGTGCCGAAAGCACCTGGTCGAACAGCGAGAATGCGCGTTGGTAGTCGCCGGTCTGCATGGCCTCGATGGCAAGGTGCGATGCGAAAAGCGGGCTATCCGGCGCGCGCGCGTGGAGCGCTTCGGCCTCTTCGAGCGCGCGCGCAAACTTCTGCCGCTTGCGCAGGACCTGCATGTAGTCGAGCCGGACCTGCATGTTGTCGGGCGCGAAGGTCGCCGCACTTTCCAGCAGGAACTCCGCATCGTCTAGCACGCCGAGACGCGAGCCGATCTCCGCCAGCAGGCGCATCCCTTCGATATCACGCGGATGCTGGCGCAGGTAGTGGCGGCAGATCTCCTCGGCGCGCAGCAACCGGCCTTCGAACAGGTGGTTCGAGACGGCAAGCAGTTCGCCCGGAAGGGCCGCCACGCGCTCGGCCTGGGCGCGCGCCGCAGCGGCTTGCGCGGGGCGACCCGTCGAAGCGAAGAGGTCGACCTGCGCGCGCCAGCTGGCCTCGAGCGCCGGATTGTAGCGGCAGGCGCGCTGGTAGGCGGCGATGGCCTTTTCCACCTGCCCCTGCGCGCGGGCGAGGTGGCCGCGCTCCTGCCAGGCCCGGCCGTATTCCGGCACCACCGCCGAGAGCTGTGAAAGCAAGCCTGCCGCTTCAACGTAGTTCTCGAGGTAGCGGCAGGCGACAGCCGCAATGTAAAGTGCATCGGCGTTCTCGCGATCTTCGCCCAGCACCTGGCAGGCACCGGCATAGGCCGTGTCGAACTGCCCCGCGCGCAAGGCGTCCTGGGCCGCGGCGAGGATCTGCAATGGGGTTTGCTCGGCCATGGAGTCTCCCTTGCCGGAAAAAGGAAACGGCAGGCAAGGCCCCCCAGCCCTGCCTGCCGCCCGATAACGACGCGCTCTCTGGCGTCAGTAGTGCCAGCCGACCCGCATGCCCACGGTAAGCGGACGGTTGGTCACGATCCGGGCACGATCGTAGTAGAAATTGCCCGAAACCTGGGCGCGCTTGTCGCTCAGATTCTCACCGTAGACCTCGAAGCTCCACTGGTCCTTCTCGACACCGGCCGAAAGCGCGAAGGTGGTGTAACCTTCCAGCTTGTACCGGTTGATGTCGATGATGTCGGTGTACTTCGAGCCGGAATGGACCATCTGCGGCATGATGTGGGCGACCAAGCCCGAGCTGCCCAGATCCCACTCGTAGCGCACCCTCAGGTTGCCCTGGAACTTGGGCGCATAGGCGAGGCTGGAACCCTTGGTCACATCGTTGGTCGGTGTCAGGACCTTGGTGATCTTGGTGTCCAGCACCGAGAAGGCACCGGCCACGGTGAGGCCCGGAACGGCGTAGGGTGCGAACGTGAAATCGCCTTCCACGCCGTAGATGCGCGCATCGGCAGCATTGTCCGAGAAGAACAGGTTGACGATGCTGGTGTCGAAGATCGTCGTCTGCAGGTTCGAGATGTCGACGTAATAGGCGCTGCCGTTGAAACGCAGCTGACGGTCGAACAGCTCGGTCTTCCAGCCGATCTCGTAGTTCTTCACTTCGTCGGTATCGAGCGCGAAGGGCACCGTGAAGTTGCCCGAGGGAGCGACAGCGCCGCCGGGCCGGTTCAGCAGGCCCGGACGGAAACCTTCCGAATAGGTCGCATAGAGCATGACGTCGTCTGCCGGGGTCAGCGTGAGCGTGCCCTTGAAGATGGTGCCGCTGGTCTTCGCCTTGTCCGGTGCCGACAGCGCGTTGAAGACCTGCATCGCCTGTGCTTCGGTCAGCCCGGCCGCCATGATGTCGTCGACCGTGTCGCCCTTCGTGAAGGTCTGGCGCAGCGCGTCATTGCAGGTGCCGATAAAGGTGTACTGCCCGTCCCCGCCGTAGAGATCGGAGATGTTGGTGCCAAAGGCGTTCTCGTCGACGCCGCTGGAGTTGCAGAACGAGCTGTTCGCCGAACCCTTCAGGTCGACTTTCACGTCGTAGTAGCGTGCGCCCAGCGTCACTGTCAGGAGGTCGGGCACCACGTCGAAGGCGGCTTCACCGAACAGGCCGAACTGTTCGTCGGTGCGCTTCACGTCGTTGCGGAACATGGTTCCCGGCGGGAACGGACCGGCATCGCTCTGCCAGGCGGACGGGAACGGGTAGTTGTCGGGAAAACCATTCAGGCCGAACAGGTCGATCGAAGTGCTGCCCGGATAGACGTAGTCATTGCGCTCCTTGAGCACGGTGTTCGAGTAGAACCCGCCGGCCGTGGCGCGCAGACGGTTTTCCTCCGGCGTGTTGACGCGCAGTTCCTGCGTGAACTGCGTCGTCTTGGTATGCGAGGTCACATAGAGGTTCGGCGCCTGGCAGGTGCCCGAAGGATCGGCCGCGCCCGGGTAGGATACCGAGCCGTCGCAGATGTAGTAGGGCAGGTACTGACCGACGAAGAGGTAGTCGGTGTAATCCACCCGCTGGTCGGTTTCACGGTCGGTGTAGGCACCGGTGTATACCACGTCGAGCATGGCCGCACGGCCCTCGACGGTCCAGGCAGTGTTCGAGAAGTCATCCTCGAGGCGGTCATCCTCGAAGCGCTGGATCGAGAGGTCGTCGAGGCCCAGTTCCGGGTCGGCGAAGAAGACCCCGTCCGATTCCACACTCTGACGCGAGTGGGCGACGGTAACCTTCCAGTCCGGCGCGATTTCCCAAAGCGCGCTGACGCGAAAGCCCGCGTATTGGGTGTCGTTAAAGTCCTTCTCGACCAGCCCCGAATTGTCGGCGGCGAGGAAGTTGACGTTCGACAGGTCGGCGGTCGACTGGAAACCGGCACGCTGGGCGCTGACCGGAACGCCATTGGCGCGCACCGTGCCCTCGGGACGGAAACGGGCACTTTCGGCAGCCGTGCGGGTACCGCGCACGTTATCGATATAGCCGCCCTGATCGTCCAGATAGACGACGCCGCGCACCGCCAGCGTGTTGCTGACCGGCACGTTGAGCATGACTTCGCCGTTGTAGCTGCTCTCGCCCTTCTTGGTGAAGGAGACGCCGGCCTTGGCCGAAGCGTCGAAGCCGGCGAGGCTCGGCTTGTTGGTGATCAGGCGGACGACACCGGCCTGCGAGCTGGCGCCGAACAGCGTGCCCTGCGGACCGGAGAGAACCTCTATGCGCTCAAGGTCCGCAGCATAGACGTCAAGGTTGCGGCCCGGCTGCGAAAGCGGCTGCTCGTCGAGATACATGGCGACGTTGGGCGCCAGGCCCGCCACGCCCGCAGTGGTCAGGTTCGGCGTCGTCGAGGCGAGGCCGCGAATGTAGATCGTGTTCTGGCCGGGGCCGCCCCCGCCTGCCGTCACGTTTGGCAGCTGGTCGAGATAATCGCTGAAGGTGTCGACGCCCAGGTTGTCCAGTTCCTTGGAGCCGAGCGCGTTTACCGAGAGCGGAACGTCCTGCAGGCTTTCCGTGCGCTTGGTGGCGGTCACGACTATTTCGGTCACGCCGCCCTGACGCTTTACCGGCTGTGCCTGCGATGTGGCCTGCGGAGCCGTCTGCGCCGCGGTCGGCGCGGCGATAGCGATTGCCAGGGCGCCGATGGACGCGCCGGTGCAATGCTTCAACATGTCAAATACCCCTGCTGTCATTCTCTTGGGAGATGGCGAAAGGCGCGCACGCGCCAAGCGACGCCTCAGAACAACCGAAGCGTCAAAATACATGAGAACGGATTCACAGCCCCCGTTTCTCCGCAGCACCCCCTAGCCAAGCATGATATCCATTGCCAATCATAAAATGCGCGCTTCAGTCACACTGTTATGAATCGTTGCTAAATCACAACACCCGTCATATTGGCATTTCAATCGGCCCCATCACCGATCACGACTTAATATCCGATCGCAAATGGGCGCATTTTACTTATTTAAATTCTCGTGATGTTTATTTGTCTTTGGAAAGTTCAAACAAGTAATTATTGCGAGATTATCTTGAGGTTCTTTCTCGGTGGCAAGTCAACCCGATAACGTCGCAAGTCCCATTGCCGACTTCAAACCGACAGTCTTCTTCGGCGCCATCGCCGCTATCGGCCTGCTGATACTATTCGCCCTGTTCGATACAGATGTCGCGGAAGCGCGTTTTGCGACCATCCAGTCATTCGCGACGCACAATTTCGGATGGCTGCTGGTACTTACGGTCAATGTCATGCTGATCGCATGTGGCTATCTTGCTTTCACCAGCCTGGGCAACGTGCGACTCGGCGGACGCGATGCCAAGCCGGCCTATAGCGCGCTGAGCTGGTTCGCGATGCTGTTCAGCGCAGGCATGGGCATCGGGCTGCTGTTCTATGGCGTGGCGGAACCGGTCATGCACTATTCCAACCCGCCCATCTCGTCCTTCTCCAACCCCGGAGCGACACTGCCGCAAGGGCTGGCGCGCAATGCCCAGCACGCCATGGGCCTGACCTACCTGCACTGGGGACTGCACGCCTGGGCTATCTACGCGATAATCGGCCTGGGCCTGGCCTACGTCAGTTACAACAAGGGTCTGACCCTTAGCATCGGCGCCTTCCTGCGCGCTGCCTTCCCGCGCATTCCGACCCTGCTGGTCGACCTGATCGACGTGCTGGCGATCACCGCCACCGTTTGCGGCGTTGCCGCGTCGCTCGGATTCGGTGCGTCGCAGATCAATGCCGGGCTTGGACTGCTGGCGGGCGTACCCCAGACCGGAGTGGTCAAGGCGATCCTGATCGTGATCATCACCAGCCTTGCCACCTTGTCGGTCGCACTCGGTCTCGACGTCGGGATCAAGCGCCTGTCCGAAGCCAACATGCTGCTGGCGCTCGGCCTGGCCATCTTCGTCTTCGTCGCCGGCCCGACGGTCTATCTGCTCAACAGCTTCATCCAGAACCTGGGCTACTACGCCCAGCGCTTCATCTACCTTTCGACATGGACGGAAAGCTACACCGCGGAAGACTGGCAGAGCGCCTGGACCATCTTCTACTATGCGTGGTGGATCAGCTGGTCACCGTTCGTCGGCATCTTCATCGCCCGGATTTCCTACGGGCGCACCGTGCGCGAATTCATCGGCGGCGTGCTGCTGGTACCCAGCCTGTTCACGTTCGCCTGGATGACCGTGTTCGGCGACAGTGCCCTGCACATCGAACTGTTCGGCCCCGGGGGCATTTCCGAAGCGGTGAATGCCTCAATGCCCGACGCGCTCTTCGCCTTCCTGAGCCACTATCCCTTCAGCCAGATCGCCTCCGGCCTTGCCATCGTCATCGTCGCCACGTTCTTCGTCACTTCGGCGGACTCCGGCGCACTGGTGACCGCAATGATCGCCTCGGGCGGCCATCACGAGGCGCGCTTCGTGCCGCGCGTCACCTGGGCCATCGCCATCGGCGCTCTGGCCGGCGCCCTGCTCTACGCCGGCGGATTAGGCGCGCTCCAGACGGCGGCCATCGTCACCGGCCTGCCTTTCGCGCTGGTGCTGCTCGCCATGTGTTACGGCCTGATCAAGATGCTGAGGCACGCGGATCGGCAGGTCGCGGCCGAAGAGGATATCCTTGACGAGGCTGCAGAGTAGCGCCTGAACTGCAGCCCTGACCGAGGTGCTTGACTCTGACATCGTGTCAGGGTCCATTCCATGCTGCGTCACTTCTGGAGACGAGCAATGACGCAGCCCGGGCAATGCCACCAGCACCATCTCGATACCGCTGCACCGCAAGACGCTGCGGTGCGCGATCCGGTTTGCGGCATGACCGTCGATCCCGCCACGGCGAAGCATCGCAGTGAACCTGGCGGGCACAGCCATTACTTCTGCAGCGCGCGTTGCCTCGAGAAGTTCGAAGCCGATCCGGATCGCTACCTGAACCCGTCCGATGCATCGCCAGAGGACGTCCCCGAAGGCGCCCAGTGGACCTGCCCGATGCACCCGGAAGTCCGGCAGGACCATCCCGGTTCATGCCCGATCTGCGGGATGGCGCTGGAACCCGAGACGGTCTCGCTCGACAGCGGACCTAACCACGAACTGATCGACATGACGCGGCGGTTCTGGATCGGCCTCGCCCTGGCCCTCCCGGTATTCCTGCTGGAGATGGGCGGGCATCTTTTTCCGGCAATCCACCACCTGGTGCCGATGCGCACCTCGATCTGGATCCAGCTGGTCTTGGCGACGCCGGTCGTCGTCTGGGCCGGGGCGCCCTTCTTCGAGCGAGGCTGGGCCTCGGTAAAATCGCGCAACCTCAACATGTTCACGCTGATCGCGATGGGCACCGGCGTCGCGTGGGTCTACAGCATGATCGCCGCGCTCGTCCCTTCGGCATTCCCGCCGTCCTTGCGCAGCGCCGACGGCACCGTCCCTGTCTATTTCGAAGCTGCGGCCGTCATCACCGTCCTCGTCCTGCTGGGACAGGTCCTCGAGCTTCGCGCGCGTGAACGCACTTCGGGCGCGATCAAGGCATTGCTCGAACTGGCGCCGCGGACCGCACGCCGGATTGCGGACGATGGCAGCGAGGCGGAAGTCGCAATCGAGGACATCGCCACCGGCGACCGGCTGCGCGTGCGTCCTGGCGAGAAGGTTCCGGTCGACGCGGTGGTAGAGGAAGGACGTTCGGCGCTCGACGAGGCGATGATTACCGGGGAATCGATGCCGGTGACCAAGACCGTGGGCGATAGCGTGATCGGCGGCACCATCAACCAGAGCGGCGCGCTGATCGTGCGCGCGCAGAAGGTCGGGCGCGACACGATGCTTGCGCGCATCGTCCAGATGGTTGCGGAAGCGCAGCGTTCGCGCGCGCCGATACAGGGCCTGGCAGACCGGGTAGCCGGCCTCTTCGTGCCCACCGTTCTCGCCGTCGCCGTGGCAGCCTTCGCGATCTGGGCGATTTGGGGCCCGGACCCGCGCTTTTCCCATGCTCTGATCGCCGCCGTGTCGGTGCTGATCATCGCCTGCCCCTGCGCGCTGGGATTGGCGACCCCGATGTCGATCATGGTCGGCATCGGGCGAGGCGCCGGGATGGGCGTACTGATCCGCAATGCCGAGGCGCTCGAACAGTTCGAGAAAGTCGACACGCTCGTCGTCGACAAGACCGGTACCCTGACCGAAGGCAGGCCCTCGGTCGTAAAGGTGATCTCTGCCGCAGGCGCCGACGAAGACGAGCTGCTGCGGCTCTCCGCCGCAGTCGAGCGCGCATCGGAACACCCCCTGGCCGCGGCCATCGTCCGCGCTGCCGAGGACCGGTCGATCGCCCTTCCCGACGTCCGCGAATTCGACTCGCCGACCGGCAAGGGGGCACTCGGTACCGTCGAAGGCCGCAAGGTCATACTTGGAAACGCCCGCTTCATGGAAGAACAAGGCATTGCCACCGGGGTGCTACAGGTCGAAGCCGAGAACCTGCGGGGCGACGGCGCGACGGCGATCTTCGTCGGCATCGACGGCAAGGCCGCCGGGATCGTCGCGATTGCCGATGCCGTGAAGGTCACCACGCCCGAAGCGGTCAAGTCGCTGCGCGAGGACGGCATTCGCGTCGTCATGCTCACCGGAGACAATCGCACGACGGCAAGGGCCGTGGCGCGCAAGCTCGGGATCGAGGAGGTCGAGGCGGAAGTCCTGCCCGACCAGAAGAGCGAGGTCGTCGCCAGGCTCAAGGCCCAAGGGCGGATCGTCGCCATGGCGGGAGACGGGGTGAACGACGCCCCGGCCCTCGCTGCGGCAGACGTGGGCATTGCAATGGGATCGGGCACCGATGTCGCCATCGAAAGCGCCGGGGTCACGCTCTTGCGCGGGGACCTGAAGGGCATCGTCCATGCCCGGCACCTGAGCCGCGCGACGATGGCGAACATTCGCCAGAACCTGTTCTTCGCCTTCATCTACAACGCCGCAGGAGTACCGATTGCTGCGGGACTGCTCTATCCCTTTTTCGGCATCCTCCTCTCACCGATCATCGCCGCAGCGGCGATGTCGCTCTCCTCGGTCAGCGTCATCAGCAATGCGCTGCGCCTCAACCGGGTCTCCCTGTGAACATCGGCGAGGCCTCGCGCAGGAGCGGCGTATCGCAGCGGATGATCCGCCATTACGAGAAGATCGGCCTGATCCCCCCGCCCCTGCGGCGCGACAGCGGCTATCGCGACTACGACGCACGGGACGTCCACCGCCTGCACTTCATCGCCAATGCCCGGGATCTGGGTTTCTCGGTCAGCGAAATCGAAGCGCTGCTGGACCTGTGGGACAACCGTGAGCGGGCGAGCAGCGAAGTGAAGGACATGGCCCTGCGCCACATCGAAGAACTGGGCGAGAAGATCGCGGCGCTCGAAGCCATGAGAACAACCCTGCGGGACCTGTCCGAGCAGTGCCACGGCGACGACCGCCCCGACTGCCCGATCCTGCGCGGCCTCGCCGGAGACGACGCCAACCGGGATTGACCCTCCGCCTCTCGCAATGACGAAAAAGGCCGGGACACGCAGGGCGCATCCCGGCCTTCATAGGATCCGTCTGGCAGGTGCTTCAGTTGCGGCTTGCCAGCTCCGAGTTGGACCAGAGCGCCAAAAGCGTACCAAGCGCACCCGATAGCAGGTAGGCACCCGAGGCGATCAGGCCGAAATTGACCGAGAGCAGCAGCGCGGCCAGCGGCGCGAAGCCGGCACCGAAGAGCCAGGAAAGGTCGCTGGTCAGCGCCGATCCGGTGTAGCGGTGCTCGCTTGCGAAGCCCGAGGCGACCACGCCCGAGGACTGCCCGAAGGCCAGGCCCAGCAGGATGAAACCGATCACCATGAACACGATCTCACCGGCCGTGCCTGCGTCGAGCAGCTGCGGCGCGAAGCCGGAGAACACGGCGATGCCCACGGCGCAGGCGCCCAGCAGGCGGCGACGGCCGTACTTGTCGGCCAGGCGGCCCGAGGCGATGACAGCGACGACGCCGAAGGCTGCCGCCATCGCCTCGATCAGCAGGAAGCTCGTCGGCGCTTCGCGGGTGAAGAGGAACACCCAGGACAGCGGGAAGACCGAGACCATGTGGAACAGCGCGAAGCTGGCAAGCGGTGCGAAGGCGCCGATCACGATGGTGCGCCACTCGCTGCGGATAGTGCCGAGCACGCTGACCGGCTGCAGGTCGCGGCTGTTGAACAAGTGCTCGAACTCGGAAGTGACGACGATGCGCAGACGCGCGAAGAGCGCGACGACGTTGATCGCGAAAGCCACGAAGAACGGGTAGCGCCAGCCCCAGTCAAGGAAGTCGGCAGCAGGCAGCGAAGCGATCATGTAGGCGAACAGCATGCTTGCCACGATCAGGCCGAACGGCGCGCCCAGCTGCGGGATCATCGCGTACCAGCCGCGGCGGTTCTCCGGCGCGTTGAGCGCGAGCAGCGAGGCGAGACCGTCCCAGGTACCGCCGAGCGCAAAGCCCTGGCCAAGGCGCAGCAGCGCCAGCAGCCAGATCGAGGTGGTCCCGGCATCGGCATAGGAAGGCAGGAAGGCGATCGATGCGGTCGAGCCGCCAAGCATGAACAGCGCGATCGTCAGCTTGGTGCCGCGGCCATAAGCCCGGTCGACGGCCATGAAGACGAGCGAACCGACCGGGCGTGCGATGAACGCCAGCGCAAAGATCGCGAAGGAATAGAGCGTGCCGGTCAGCGCATCGACGAACGGGAAGAACAGCTTCGGGAACACCAGCACCGAAGCGATGGCATAGACGAAGAAGTCGAAGAATTCCGAGGTGCGGCCAATGATCACGCCAATGGCGATCTCGCCCGGCGAGGGCTTGTGATGTTCCTTGAAGATGGGCAGGCCCAGGGCTTCGCGGACTCCTTCGCCGGTCTGGGGGGTGCTGGTCATCTGGATCTCGCGGCCTTTGTTTCTGGTCCGTGCCCGGTGCTGCAATCCTGCGCCTGTCACGGACGAATCACTTGCGGTACGCACGCGGCGCCCGACGTCACATCTGCGCCCTATCGTCATTGATCGCCATCAAGGGGATTGGACAAAATGTCCTATGTTCGCATTCGCAGCATCGGCCTAGGCGCTGCGCCATGCGCTCTCCCGAGTCTCCCCCTTCGCCGCGCCTTCTGTCCGCGCTGGCCCGAGTCCCCGTCGCCCGCACTGCCGCCGCCCTGGCGCTGACGGGCGCCCTTTCCGCCTGCAATACGGTCGTGCTCGACCCGGCCGGCGATGTCGCGCAACAGCAAGGTGACCTCGTCGTCATCTCGACCGTGCTGATGCTGCTGATAATCGTTCCGGTCATGGCGCTCACGATCTTCTTCGCGTGGCGTTACCGCGCGTCGAACAAGGAAGCGACCTACGAGCCGGACTGGGATCACTCGACCCAGCTGGAACTGGTAATCTGGGCGGCGCCGCTGCTCATCATCATCTGCCTGGGCGCGCTGACCTGGGTGGGCACCCACCTGCTCGACCCCTATCGCACGATCGGCCGCATCGACAAGCAGACCGCGGTCGCGCACGATGCCGAGCCGCTCGAGGTCGACGTCGTCGCGCTCGACTGGAAGTGGCTGTTCATCTACCCCGAGCAGGGCATCGCCACCGTCAACGAACTGGTCGTGCCGACCAACCGCCCGCTGCAGTTCAAGATCACCGCATCGAGCGTGATGAACTCGTTCTATGTGCCCGCCATGGCCGGCCAGATCTACGCGATGCCGGGCATGGAAACGCGCCTGCATGCAGTGATGAACGAGACCGGCGACTTCATCGGCTTTTCGGCCAACTATTCGGGCGCAGGCTTCTCGCACATGCGCTTTGCCACGCATTCGGTTTCCGACGCGGACTTCGCCAAGTGGGTCGATGGCGTGAAGACCGGAGGCAAGGACAGCGCCGGCACGCTCGACCGCGCGACTTACCTGAAGCTTGAGAAGCCGAGCGAGAAGAACCCGGTCGCCCGCTATGCCTCGGTCGATGCAGACCTTTACGGCGCCATCCTCGACATGTGCGTGGAGCCGGGCAAGATGTGCATGAGCGAGATGATGGCGATCGACGCGCGCGGCGGCCTGGGCAAGGCCGGCATCCGCAACGTCGAGATGCTCGCCTACGACAAGTACGGCCGCCAGGCTTCGGCAGCGGCGAACGCCAATCCCGACGCCGCCACCAAGCGCGAACTGGCCTGGGTCCGCGCCCTGTGCAAGCAGGAGCCCGGCAAGGCCCCAGACAATACCGTGAAGGCCCCCGCCAGCATGCGCTCGCTGACCGGCGCCGGCCTTTCCGCCCCGCAGTCCGTCGCTCTGGAACAAAACGACGAAGCGCCGGCGCGCCCCCTCCTGATTTCCCGGAACTGACGACATGGAAGCCGTAGATCACTCGCACTGGAGCCTGTTGCTGGGCCGCCTGTGGTGGGATGCCATTCCCACCGAACCGATCGTCCTGGCGACTTTCGTCGTCGTCGCCCTCGGCGGCGCGGCGCTGCTTGCCGGGCTGACCTATTTCAAGCTCTGGGGCTATCTCTGGAAGGAGTGGTTCACCAGCGTGGACCACAAGAAGATCGGCATCATGTACATGGTGCTGGGCCTCGTCATGTTCCTGCGCGGCTTTGCCGACGCGGTGATGATGCGCATCCAGCAGTCGATCGCCTTCAACGGCAATGAGGGTTACCTCAACGCCCATCACTACGACCAGATCTTCACCGCCCACGGCGTGATCATGATCTTCTTCGTGGCGATGCCCTTCGTCACCGGCCTGATGAACTACATCGTGCCGCTGCAGATCGGCGCGCGCGACGTATCCTTCCCCTTCCTCAACAACTTCAGCTTCTGGATGACGACGGCCGGCGCGGTTCTCGTGATGATGAGCCTGTTCGTCGGCGAGTTCGCGCAGACCGGTTGGCTGGCGTACCCGCCGCTGTCCAACTTCGCGTACAGCCCGTGGGTCGGCGTCGACTACTACATCTGGGCCCTGCAGATAGCCGGTGTCGGCACGCTGTTATCCGGCGTCAACCTGATCGCGACCATCGTCAAGATGCGGGCGCCGGGCATGACCATGATGCGCATGCCGATCTTCACCTGGACCGCACTGTGCACCAACATCCTGATCGTTGCCGCCTTCCCGGTGCTGACGGCCGTGATGACGATGCTGACCGCGGACCGCTATCTCGGCTTCAACTTCTTCACGAACGACTTCGGCGGCAACGCCATGATGTACGTGAACCTGATCTGGATCTGGGGCCACCCAGAGGTCTACATCCTCATCCTGCCGCTCTTCGGCGTCTTCTCGGAAGTCACCTCCACCTTCTGCGGCAAGCGCCTCTTCGGCTACTCCTCGATGGTCTACGCCACGCTGGTCATCACCATCCTGTCGTACGTCGTGTGGTTGCACCACTTCTTCACGATGGGTTCGAGGGCAAGCGTCAACTCGTTCTTCGGGATCACCACTATGGTCATCTCGATCCCGACGGGCGCGAAGCTCTTCAACTGGCTGTTCACGATGTACCGCGGACGCATCCGCTATGAGCTGCCGATGATGTGGACGGTCGCCTTCATGCTGACTTTCGTGGTCGGCGGCATGACCGGCGTGCTGCTCGCAGTGCCGCCTGCCGACTTCGTGCTGCACAACTCGCTGTTCCTGATCGCCCACTTCCACAACGTGATCATCGGCGGGGTACTGTTCGGCATCTTCGCGGCAATCAACTACTGGTGGCCCAAGGCCTTCGGCTTCAAGCTCAACGAGTTCTGGGGCAAGGTCAGCTTCTGGCTGTGGATCCCCGGCTTCTGGTTCGCCTTCATGCCGCTCTACATCCTGGGCCTGATGGGCGTTACCCGCCGGATGCGCGTGTTCGACGATCCCTCGCTCCAGCCCTTCTTCATCGTTGCGGCCTTCGGCGCCTTCCTGATCGCGCTCGGCATTGCCGCGATGCTGGTGCAGTTCGCCGTCTCGATCTGGAAGCGCGAGGAACTGAAGGACGAGACCGGCGATCCGTGGGACGGCCGCACCCTTGAGTGGTCGACCAGCTCGCCCCCGCCGGAATACAACTTCGCTTTTACGCCGATCGTCCACGACATCGACGCCTGGGACGACATGAAGCGCTGCGGCGTGGAGCGTCCGACCAGCGGCTTCCGCCCGATCCACATGCCCAAGGGCACGGGCGCGGGCGCGATCCTGGCCGGTCTCTCGCTGGTCTTCGGCTTCGCGATGATCTGGTACATCTGGTGGCTGGCGGCGCTCTCCTTCGCCGGCATCCTCGGCTACGCCATCGCCCATACCTTCAACTACAAGCGCGACTACCACATCCCGGTCGAGACGGTCATCGAGACCGAGGCCGCGCGCGACCGCCAGCTTGCGGCGGCGGGAGCCTGAGACATGAACGCCACCACCATGCAATCCTCGCCCAAGGCGAGCCCGGCCGAGATCACCGCCGCGTTCTACGACCTGAACGAGCACGACCATCCCGAAGGCGGCAGCACCATGCTCGGCTTCTGGCTCTACCTGATGAGCGACTGCCTCATCTTCGCGATGCTGTTCGCGGCCTACGGTGTCCTGGGCGGTAACTTCGCCGCGGGCCCGGGCCCCAAGGACCTGTTCGAGCTGCCGCTCGTCGCGCTCAACACCGCGATGCTGCTGTTCTCCTCGATCACCTACGGCTTTGCCATGCTCGCGATGGAGAAGAACCGCGTCGGCCAGACCCAGATCTGGCTGCTCGTCACCGCCGTGTTCGGCGCCGCGTTCCTCTCGATCGAGCTCTACGAGTTCGCACACCTCATCCACGAAGGCGCGACGCCGATGCGTTCGGGCTTCCTCACCGCGTTCTTCTCGCTGGTGGGCACCCACGGCCTGCACGTCACCTTCGGTCTCGTCTGGCTTTTCACGCTGGTAAGCCAGATCGCGAAGAAGGGCCTCATCCCGGCCAACAAGCGCCGCCTGATGTGCCTTTCGCTGTTCTGGCACTTCCTCGACGTCATTTGGATCGGCGTCTTCACTTTCGTCTATCTCATGGGAATGCTGTGATGAGCGCTGCCGACCACCACATCCACCCGCACCCGCACGCCGACGATCACCATGCCGTTGGCCACCATGACGGAGATCACGGCAGCCACGGCTCCATGCGCGACTACCTGATCGGGTTCTTCCTATCGGTCATCCTGACCGCAATCCCGTTCTGGCTGGTGATGACCGGCGCCATCGCCGACAAGCAGGCGACGGCCCTCGTCATCATGGCATTCGCCATCGTGCAGATCGTGGTCCACATGATCTACTTCCTGCACATGAACACGAAGGCCGAGAATGGCTGGACGGTCATGGCGCTGATCTTCACGATCATCATAGTCGTGATCGCGCTTTCCGGTTCGCTCTGGGTCATGTACCACCTCAATCACAACATGATGCCGATGAGCCACGATATGGGGCAGTTGCCCTGACCGGGACCCGCTCAGCAGGGCCGGAGATCAAGCAAGCGCGGCGGCCCTTCGGGTTCGCCGCGCTTCTGCTTTTGCTGACGGTCGGTTTTGCCGCACTTGGCCTGTGGCAGATCCAGCGCATGCACTGGAAGCACGCGCTGATCGCGCGGGTCGACGCGCGCGTCCATGCCGCGCCCGCCGCCCTGCCCGGCAATGCCGAGCTGATAGCGAAAGGCAGCGACGGCACCGAATATCTTCGCGTGCGCGCAAGCGGCACCTATATCGGCCGGGCCTCCGCACTGGTGCGGGCGGCCACCGAACTGGGAACCGGGTACTGGACGATGACGCCGATGCGCATGGACGACGGCAGGCTGGTCTGGATCAACCGCGGCTTCCTTCCCGAAGGGAGCAAGCTGGCGCAAGTCCGCAAGGGCGTGCCGCAGGGCCGGGTCTCGGTGATCGGGCTGATGCGCGAGGACGAACCGGGCGGCAGCCTGCTGCAGTCGAACCGCCCCGGGGAGGAGCGCTGGTACTCGCGTGACATCGCCGCCCTGTCCCGGTCGCGCCAGCTTGGGCCGGCAGCGCCGGTCTTCATCGATGCGCAGAGCGAGAGCGGCGCAGGCAAGGCACCGGGCGGCCTGGCCCCGAAGCCGGGCCTCACCGTTATCCACTTCCCCGACAACCACCTCGGCTATGCCCTGACCTGGTTCGCGATGGCATTCATGTCGATTGCAGCGACGGTCTTCGTCTGGACGCGCAAGGGCGGCAGGCAGGCGTGCTGAGACTGGCCGCCTTTCCGAAGTCCGGCAGCGAGACCTGGCGCAGCGTCATCCTGCTGATGCAGCTGCGCTGGATCGCGGTGATCGGCCAGCTGATCACCATCGTCTCGGTCAAGCAGTTCCTGCATGTTCACCTGCCGCTCGCCGCGTTGCTGATCGCTCCGCTGCTGCTGATCTTGGTGAACCTCGGCTCGGCAAGCGTCATCCGTCGCCGCCGTGCCTTTTCCCAGGCCGAGCTGTTCGTGGCGCTGATGATCGACGTCGTCGCACTGTGCTGGCAGCTCTACCACAGCGGCGGCGCGACCAACCCCTTCACGTTCCTGTTCCTGCTGCAGATCGTGATCGGCGCCGTCATCCTCGAGCCGCGCTGGAGCTGGCTGGTCGCGCTCAACACCTGCCTGTGCATGGTGCTGCTCACCTTCCAGTACGTGCCGCTCGAACTGCCCGCGCCGCATTCCGACAACCCGTTCCGGCTCTACATCTTCGGCAGCCTGTTCTGCTTTCTGCTTGCCGCAGTCCTGCTCGTCTTCTTCGTCGTGCGGCTCGACCGCAACCGGCGCGAGAGCGACAAGGCGCTTGCCGCGCTGCGCCAGCAGGCTGCCGAGGAAGACCACATCATCCGCATGGGCCTGCTCGCATCGGGCGCGGCGCACGAACTGGGCACACCCCTCTCCTCCATGTCGGTGATCCTCGGGGACTGGGCCCACCTGCCCGAGATCAAGGCCAACGGCGAACTCGGCGAGGACCTTGCCGACATGCGCGTCGAGCTGGAACGCTGCAAGACGATCGTCACCGGGATCCTGATGTCGGCCGGTGAAATGCGCGGCGAAAACCCCAGCATCTCGACGGTCCACACCCTGTTCGGGGAAATCGTCGAGGAATGGCAGAGCCGCATGGACGGCGAACTGCGCTTCGTGAATCGCTTCGGTGAGGATGCGACGATTGTCGCCGACCCCGGCCTGCGCCAGGTCATCGGCAATGTAATAGACAATGCGCAGGAAGTCTCGCCCGACCTTGTCATCTTCGAAATTGCGCGCGAAAGCGGCAATATCGTCATCGCGGTCAGCGATATCGGCCCGGGCTTCTCGAAAGAGATGCTCGCTCGCGTCGGCCAGCCCTATTCCTCGACCAAGGGACGCGACGGCGGCGGCCTTGGCCTGTTTCTGGTGGTCAATGTGGTGCGCAAGCTGGGCGGCCGTGTCATCGTCGAGAACCGCGAAATGGGCGGCGCGACCGTGCGGCTGATCCTGCCGCTTGCAGCGCTCGCCTATGGCAAGGACAACCAGGCATGACCACGAGCGAGCGCAGCGAAGACAAGCCCACCCTGCTGATCGTCGAGGACGATCCCGCCTTCGGGCGCACCCTGCGCCGCTCCTTCGAGCGACGCGGCTACATCGTCGCCTCGGCATCGTCGGCGGCAGAGGCCGACGAGCTCGCCCGTGCAGATGACTTCGACTATGCCGTGGTCGACCTAAAGCTGGGCAACGATTCCGGGCTCACGGTGGTCCAGTCGCTCCACGCCCTGCGGCCCGATACGCATATCGTCGTCCTCACCGGCTATGCCAGCATCGCCACGGCCGTCGAGGCGATCAAGCTGGGCGCGGCGCATTACCTGGCCAAGCCATCGAATACCGACGACATCGAGGCCGCCTTCTCCAGTGCGCAGGGCGATCCCAACGTCCCGGTCGACGGGCGCAAGAGCTCGATCAAGACGCTGGAGTGGGAATATATCCACCAGACCCTGGTCGAGTGCGACTTCAACATTTCCGAGGCGGCCCGCCGCCTCGGGCTGCATCGCCGTACGCTGGCACGCAAGCTGGAAAAGCGCCGGATTTGAGGCCACTATCGCGCCATGTCCGAAACGCCCCGCCTCAAGCTCCACGCACGCCTCTATTGCGGAGACGAAATCGCCATGGGGCCGGGCAAGGCAGACCTGCTCGACGCGATCGGGCGTGAAGGCTCCATCTCGGCAGCGGCGCGCGCGATGGGCATGAGCTATCGCCGGGCATGGCTGCTGGTCGACGCGATGAACCGCTGCTGGACCGAACCGCTGGTGGAAACGGTCGCCGGAGGCAGCCACGAACGCGGGGCCCGGCTTTCCACGCTTGGCGAAACGGTCCTGCAACGATACCGCGCCCTGCAGGACCTTCTCGCCAAGGCCGAGTCTTCCGAGGAATACGCCTTTCTCAAGGACGGAGTGCGTCCCGAGCCCCTGCCCAGCCAGAGCGAGTAACGCCGGACAACGGCGCCGTATGGCGCCAAGCTTCCTTATCTGTGCATTTTTCTATATAGCTCTTCGGGTTGGTTAAATCCGACCCGGCGAGTCGAAACTTGCCACTGAAACGGCAAAGGCTCGCCCGGTAATAGGGGGAGAGGCCTATGCGCGTTGCGATCGCCATAGTGGCGCTCGTGCTCGGCTCGATCGTATTCCACCTGCTCAGTCCGTGGTGGCAGACGCCGCTTGCGTCCAACTGGGACTCGATCGATTCCGCCCTGCACATCACCCTGCTGATCTGCGCGATCGCCTTCGTGTCGCTCAATCTGTTCCTGGCGCTTGCGATAGTGCGCTTCCGCCACCGCCCCGGCAGCCGCGCCCATTATGCGCCGGAGAGCCCCCGGCTCGAAAAGACGCTGACCTTCTGGACCGGCCTTGGCATCGTCGGGATGCTCGCCCCCGGCCTCGTCGCCTGGGGCAAGTACGTCGACGTGCCCAAGGATGCCGCCGTCGTCGAGGCGATCGGCCAGCAGTGGCAGTGGACCTTCCGCTACCCCGGGCCTGACGGCGTGCTCGGAACCGCCGGCGTGCAGTACATGACGCCGGACAATCCCTTCGGCGTCAATCCGCTCGACCCCTTCGGCCGCGACGACATTCTCGTGCAGGGCAACGAACTGCACCTGCCCAAGGGCAAGTCGGTCAAGCTGGTGCTGCGCTCCAAGGACGTGCTGCACGACTTCTACGTGCCGGAATTCCGGGCCAAGATGGATCTCGTCCCCGGCCTCGTCACCTATTTCTGGATGACGCCAACGACCATCGGAACCTTCGACATTCTCTGCGCCGAACTGTGCGGCGTGGGTCACCATGAAATGCGCGGCAAGGTGGTGGTAGAGCCACGCGAAAGCTTCGAGGCATGGCTGGGACAGCAGGAGAGCTTCAACCAGCTCCTGGCGATGTCCAGCCCAGATGCCGTCACGGAAATGTTCCGCAAAGCCAATTCCTGTTCGACGCCGGCAACCTGGGGGGTGCGCTGATGGCTACGACGATTGCCGACGACCTGAGGCCGATGCATCATCCCAAGACCTGGGTCGGCAAATACGTCTGGAGCCAGGACCACAAGGTCATCGCGATCCAGTATGGCGTCACGGCCATCGCCATCGGGCTGGTTGCGCTCGTCCTCTCGGTGCTGATGCGCCTGCAGCTTGGCTTTCCCGGCCTGATCCCGTGGATCCAGCCGGAAAACTACCTGCAATACGTATCGATGCACGGGATGATCATGGTGGTCTACCTGCTGACCGCATTGCTGCTGGGCGGTTTCGGCAATTACATGATCCCGCTGATGATCGGCGCGCGGGACATGGTGTTCCCCTTCGTCAACATGCTCAGCTACTGGATCTATCTGCTCTCCGTCCTGGTGCTCGTCTCCGGCTTCTTCGTGCCCGGCGGACCGACCGGCGCGGGCTGGACGCTCTATCCCCCGCAGGCGATCAGCGAAGGCACGCCCGGCAACCAGTGGGGCATCGTCACCATGCTGGGCAGCCTGGCGATCTTCATCATCGCATTCACCATGGGTGGCCTCAACTACGTGACGACCGTGCTGCAGGCCCGTACCCGCGGCATGACGCTGATGCGCATGCCGCTGACCGTGTGGGGCATCTTCATCGCCTCGATCATGGGCCTGCTGGCCTTTCCCGCGCTGTTCGTGGCGGCGATCATGATGCTGCTCGACCATTTGCTGGGAAGCAGTTTCTTCATGCCGGCGATGATGACGATGGGGCAGGAGAGCAGCACGCAGGGCGGCAGCCCGCTCCTGTTCCAGCACCTGTTCTGGTTCTTCGGCCACCCCGAAGTCTACATTGTCGCCCTGCCCGCCTTCGGCATCGTGTCCGACCTGATCAGCGTGCACGCGCGCAAGAACATCTTCGGCTACCGCATGATGGTCTGGGCCATCGTGGTCATCGGCGGGCTGAGCTTTTTGGTCTGGGCGCACCACATGTACGTCTCGGGCATGAATCCGTACTTCGGGTTCTTCTTCGCGACCTCGACCCTGATCATCGCGATCCCGACCGCGATCAAGGTTTACAACTGGCTGCTGACCCTGTGGCGCGGGGACATTCACCTGCGCGTGCCGATGCTGTTCGCCATCGCCTTCCTGTTCACCTTCATCCACGGCGGGTTGACCGGCCTGTTCCTCGGCAATGTCAGCGTCGACGTCCCCTTGAGCGACACGTTCTTCGTCGTCGGCCACTTCCACATGGTCATGGGCGTATCGCCGATCCTCGTGATCTTCGGTGCAATCTACCACTGGTATCCCAAGATCACCGGGAGGATGTGGAACGAGACGCTGGGCCAGATCCATTTCTGGGTCACGTTCCTTGGCGTCTATGCGGTGTACCTGCCGATGCACTACCTCGGCATCCTGGGCGTACCGCGCCGCTACTATGCGCTGGGCGAGACAAGCTTCATTCCCGAATCCGCGCACCTCGCCAACGAGGCGATATCGGTAGCAGCGATCGTCGTCTTCGCCGCGCAGTTCCTGTTTTTCTACAACATGATCTGGAGCTATTTCCGGGGACCCAAGGCCGATCCCAACCCCTGGGGCGCGGCCAGCCTCGAATGGCAGACGCCTGAGACCCCGCCGGGTCATGGCAACTGGGGGCCACGCCTTCCCACCGTCTACCGCTGGGCCTATGACTACAGCGTCCCCCACGCCGCGCGCGACTTCATCGCCCAGAACGAGCCGCCATCTGCCGATGCGCCTTCCGAGGAGGTGCTGCCATGAGCCTGATTTCGCGGCTTGCCGAGAAGAGCTGGGAGACCCCCGGCATCGACCGTTACCGCGAGCCGGACAGCTATCGCCCAGCGGCCGCGACGGTGGGCGTCTATGTCTATTTCGGCGTCGCCACCGTCATTTTCACGCTGCTCGCGGCGGCCTACCTGGTGCGCATGGGCGTCCCCGGTGCGGTCGATCACGGAACGGGCGACGACTGGCGCCCGATGCCCGAGCCGCCGCTGCTCTGGATCAACACCGCGATACTGCTGCTCAGCAGCCTTGCCTGGGAAGCCGCCGCCCGTGCCTCGCGCCGGGACGACGTGCCCCGCATGCGAACGATGGTGCTGGCGGGCAATGCACTGGGACTGCTGTTCCTTGTCGGGCAGGTGCTGCTCTGGTGGCACTACCAGACCGCGGGCTATTACCTCTCGGCCAATCCCGCCAATGCCTTCTTCTATCTGCTGACGGCGATCCATGGCCTGCACCTGGCAGGCGGGATCTTCGCGGGCGGACGCACGCTCGGCCAGATGGCGATCCGCGCCGACGGGCAGCGGATCTGCCGCAATGTCCGGCTCTGTACGATCTACTGGCACTACCTGCTGGCCGTCTGGCTGCTGCTGGCGGCGCTGCTGGTTGCGACCTGAAAAGAGGCGGGACGATGGGAACATGGACCACGTAACGACAAGCCAGTTGGAACCGCGCGACGCCGCGCAGGGCATCCAGTCGATCGCCGCGGACTGGTCTGCGGATCAGGAAGTCTTTCGCCACACCCATTGGGGCAAGGCGATGATGTGGATCTTCCTGCTCAGCGATACCTTCATCTTCTCCTGCTTCCTTACCGCCTACATGACGATGCGCGCATCGGCGAGCCTGCCCTGGCCCAATACCGCCGAGGTCTTCGCGCTAAGCTTCGGCGGCGAGCCGATACCGCTGATCCTGATCGCGATCATGACTTTCGTGCTGATCAGTTCCAGCGGCACGATGGCGCTGGCGGTGAACTACGGATACCGCGGCGATCGCCGCAAGACTGCCGCGCTGATGTTCGCCACTGCCCTGTTCGGGGCGACCTTCGTGGGCATGCAGGCATTCGAGTGGACCAAGCTGATCGTCGAGGAAGGCGTGCGGCCCTGGGCCAACCCGATGGGCGCGCCGCAGTTCGGCGCCAGCTTCTTCATGATCACCGGCTTCCACGGCCTGCACGTCACCTGCGGCGTGATCATGCTGCTGATCGTCGCAACGCTGGTCCTGCGCGGTCACTATGACCGCAAGGGCGACTATTCCGCCGTCGAGATCGCAGGCCTCTACTGGCACTTCGTCGACCTCGTATGGGTCTTCATCTTCGCATTCTTCTACCTGTGGTGACGCGAAAGGAAGCACGGCATGGACCATGACACCGCGACCGCCCAAGAGGCCCCGAGCGCATCCGCGCATGAGGACGGGCATCAGCAGCATCCGCTGGGGCTTTACCTCAAGGTCTGGGGCTATCTCTTCGTCCTGTCCACGCTGTCCTACCTGGTCGACTACTTCCACGTTCAGGGGATCGTGCGCTGGACGCTGATCATCGTGTTCATGCTGCTCAAGGCCGGGCTGATCGTGTCGATCTTCATGCACATGGCGTGGGAGCGGCTGTCGCTGATCTACGCGATCCTGGTCCCGCCGCTGGTGCTGCTGGTGCTGGTGCGGATCATGCTGTTCGAGTCCGACTACACGTTCTGGACGCGGGCGATCTTCTTCGGCGGAGGAGGCTGAACCATGATCCGGTCGAGATGGACGGCGGCGGGACTGTGCATTGCGGCAACGGTCGGCGTCGCGTGGGGGCTGGGATTTTTCTTCGATCACCTCATGAGCAAACCCCCGGGCGGCCAGCTCGGCTACGATCCGATGGAGAACGACGCAGCGCCAATGGATATGGGCGCGGTGCAGCGGGGCTGGCCCAACGCCATGCACGACCCGAGCGAGCGGGCGCGCATGATGGCCTACATGCACGGCATGGGCAGCCGCGAGCCGATGCCGATTGCTGCGCCTGCCCCGCAGCCGGAGGCCGCACCTGTGGACCTGGGCACCCTGCTAGCAGGCGCCGAGCCGCAAGTCGGCCAGGCCAAGTCACAGGTCTGCGCCAGTTGCCACGATTTCACCCAAGGCGGCCCGAACAGGATCGGTCCGAACCTGTGGGGCGTGGTTGGCCGCGACATCGGCTCTCATGCCGGTTTCGCCTATTCCGATGCCATGAAATCGGAGCCCGGAAACTGGTCCTACGAAAACCTGTTCGACTACCTCGCCTCGCCCGCACGGGACATTCCGGGAAACAGGATGGGCTTTGCCGGTCTGCGCAAGCCCGAGGACCGGGCAGCGGTCATTCGCTATCTCGCCACGCTGGGCGGCAGTGCGCCGCCGCTTCCCCGGCCCAAGGAGCCGGCCGGGGAAACGGCGGCGCAGTAGCGGCGCTCAGCGCACCACAGCCCGTGTGTAGAGGTGCCAGGTAGCGTAACCGAGTACAGGCAGCACCACCGCCAGGCCGATCAGCGCCGGAAGCGCTCCCAGCACCAGCATTCCGACCACCATCACACCCCAGATCGCAGTCGTGCCGGGGCTTTTCATCGCCACGCGGACGGATGTGCGCATCGCGGTTCCCCAGTCGACGCGATCATCGACCATCATCGGGAAGGAGATGAAGCTCATGGCAAGAACGACGACGGCAAAGCCGAAGCCGACCAGGTTGCCGATGACGATCATCCGCCAGCCTTCCGAAGTCGACAGCACGGTATGGAAGAAAGTCCCCACGTTGCGGGCCGCATCCGGATAGGCCGCGCCGAAGGTCGTCGCATAGATATACCAGGCCGCGATCAGCCAGACCACGAAGAGCAGCGCCACAACCGCGGCAAGGCTGATGACAGACAGGGCCGCAGGGCCGTGGAAGACATCCAGGAAATGCCGCCAGCGGGCATCGAGGCCAAGTTCGCGGCGCCGGGCCAGTTCATAAAAGCCGCTCGCCACGGCAGGCCCAAGCAGGACCGCACCGGCCACGATGGGGAAGACAAGGGGCAGCACCGATTCCTGATAGGCATAGATGCCCGCAAGCATCACCGCCGCAGGATAGATCAGCCCGACGAAAACGAGATCCCCCCGTTTGTCGAGGAAATCGTCCCATCCCTGGGCAAGGGCCGTCATCAGGTCATGCAGGCCGATCTTGCGGATGTGGATCTCATCGCCGGCATGAAGTGAACCGGCAGGACGCGCTATTGCCATGGACATCTCTCCCACGCTCTCAGCCGAGGGGAAATGTTCTGCCTGCAACTCCCAGCCGGGATCATGGCCAAGGGCGTCGATCGATTACCGCATTGCCGATAAGCGAAAGCGCGGTCAGTCAAAATCTCAGCTCGGAGTTGCCCCCGCGGCTTCGATTGATGCCTGACAATACGCCCCCGCCGCGCATCATGGCAAGCATTCCGAACACTTTCGCACAGTTATATAACCGATGAACACAAGTGACGGCGCCGCGGCAGCAGCCAGATCATCACGGCCATAGTGCTGATCGGCGCCGGAGTCCTGGCCGTGCACATCGAGGACCGCAACCTCCAGCGCGAAGCCGGCAAGCCGGTGCCCGATCATGCCGCTCCGGTCCGGGATGCGGCAACCACGCTAGGCAAGGCTCAGGACTGAAGGCGCTTCACCAGCGTGAGGCGGTTGATGCCGTCCGCGCTGACATAGTCGATTTGGTCGACGCAGGCCTGGATGATGTTGCAGCCGCGGCCATGGGTCGCTTCGGGATCGACCATCCGGCATTGCGTGAAGTACCCATCCGGCACCGGCGCGCCGCCGTCGCTCAGAACCAGGCGCAAGGCGTCTGCCTCCGCGACGACTTCCAGCGTCATTTCGCCCTGCCCGCTGTTGGCGTAGCCGTGCTCGGCGACATTGTTCGCCGCTTCGACCAGGGCCATTTCAAGATCGAACGCCGCCAGATCGTCCACGCTTTCGCGGGCCCGGAATTCCTTGAGAAAAGCTGCAAGACGGCGAACCTGAGCGAGGTTCGCCGCGATGGCGATGACGGCGGGCGGGTCAGCCGAGAGTGGCATCTACCTGTTCTTCGGTATCGCAGATCACGAACAACGTATCGAGCCGCGTGATCTGAAACAGGCGGCGCACCGCCGCATTGGCTCCGACGACCGCGATCCGGCCGCCCGGCCCCATCTGCTTCATCAGCGAGACGAGCACGCCGAGCCCGGTGCTGTCGATGAATTCCACCTGCCCGAGATCGATCAGCACGCGTTCGGGACGGTTCGCGAAAGTTCCCGCCATTTCATCGCGAAACGCCGGAGCTGCCGCTGCATCGAGCCTGGGATGCTGGATCAGGATCCGCAAGATCTGCGTGTTGCCCGTCATGCCGATTGTATCTCCAGAATCTTGTTCTCGATCACGAGGAGCGAAATGTCATCCTCGAAGCCGGCGCTCGACCGCCTGGCCAGCATGCCCCTTTCCAGTTCGCCCACAAAGTTGCGTATCCGCTTGCCGGCATTGCTTGCGAGCGTCCGCACCAACCTCTCCACCCCGAACTGCTCGCCGGCACTGTTGCTGCATTCGGTCACGCCGTCAGAATAGAGCACCAGTCTTGCGCCGGGAGGGAAGGCAAAGCGCGTCGGCTTCCAGGATGCATCGGCGAACCAGCCCACCGGCATGCCGTACTCGACTTCGGGGATCAGGACCTCGTCTCCAATGGCGATCAGCGGGCGCGGGTGGCCGGCGCAGACCATCCAGCACTCCTCGCGCTCGGGCCGGACGATGCCGCATGCAATCGTGGCATAGCTTTCGTCCCCGCGGTCAAGGATCTCGCGGTTGATCGCTTCGAGCGACTGCACGAGATCGGCGGGCGACTTCGGGCGGAGCTGTTTGATGCGATGATGCAGGTGGAACGAATCGAGCGCTGCCGGCACGCCGTGGCCGCACACGTCGATCAGGAAGAACAGCGCTCCGCCCTCTCGCAAGGGCGATACGCCGATCGAGTCGCCGCCGAGCATCGCCGCAGGGCGGTAAAGGTGGCGAAAGTTCAGTGCGCCCACGAGCCCTTCGGCCGGCAGTAGCCGCGCATGCAGGGCCGTGGCCGCGTCAAGGTCGGCGCGTACCCGGTCGAGCGCTTCGCGGGTGCGGCGATGGGCCACTTCCAGCAGGCTGTTGCGGCGCTGCAGGCGGCGATGGAGCAGGCGATTGCGCTGCGCGCCTTGCAGCGCCAGTTCGAGCTGGACCTGCTCGAAGGGCTTGAATAGGAAATCATCGACGCCCGCTTCCATGGCCCGGCGGATCACGAGTTCATCGTTGCGCGCGGTGAACATCACGACGTGAAGGTAGCTGTCCTCGCTGCGACCGGCGCGGACATGGCGGACCAGATCCATCCCGTCCATCCCCGGCATCTGCCAGTCGGTGACCAGCAGGTCGACCGGCTTGCGCGCGAGCAGCGCAAGCGCTTCTTCCGCGCTTGCCGCACAAGCGACATTGCAGCCCAGCGCCTCGAGATGCACCGTGAGGACATCGCTCATCAGATCGTCGTCATCGACGACCAGCACTTCGAGATGATAGCGCACGAGGCTGGGTTGGAAGTTCTGCATCGGATCCGGCAACTGCGAAGGCCTTCCGAAATCATCTTCGGAAATGGTTACCTTTTGGCAAACACCTCTCGAAAGGTTCCGGAATCAGCCACTGTTTCCCGTATGCCGAGGACGGCATTCAGGGTGATCGCAGCCATACCCGCCGCAGCACCCGCGGCTTCGTCTCGACCCGCCTGCCGCGCCGATGTCGCAGCCAGCGCCGGGGCGCACCGCACGGTTGGAGGCAAGGACTGAGCGTGAGCCACGCCACAAGCAATCCTGCTCCAGCGCAAGCGAAGCCTTTCTCGTTCATTTCCGAAAATAGTCGCCGGAAACAATTCGTCACAGAGACGAAGGAACCAGGACACGAATAACTCCCAATCAGGAAGCATCAAGATTCCACATGGGAGCATATAATGATTTCGGTAGCGCTTTTCGCCATTTCCACTCTCGCAAACCCGGGCGCATCCTGCACTCCGGCAGCCCTCGCCTGCGTGGAACCGGCTCCGGCCGCCCAGGCCTATCCGCAGCGTCCTTTCCTCAGGGCCAAGGGCGTGATCGGCATGAGCCGCACCGATACCTCGGAAACAAAAGGCAACGAACAGGCAACGCTTTCCTGCGCCGCGCACCCCACCAAGAACCCCGCCTGCCGCCACCGCATGGTAAAGGAACAGGGCGAAGCATTGCTCTCCGACTTCGCGCTTGAGACGGCTCGCGAAGAGACCGCGCAATGATCCTCGCGCGTTCGCTCATGCCTCTGGCGCTGGCGATCGCACCATTCGCCGGGGCCGGTTCCGCTCTCGCCTACGACCGGCTTCCGACCGGCCTGGCGCAGCTCACCCCCGATGAGGTGCGCGAACAGGTCGAAATTCACGACGATCCAGCCTCCCCCCATGTCCTCGTGTCCACCCATGAGGCATGGGACCGCAGCCGCACCATCGGCGGGGCCCATGCACGTGACGTCCACCTGAAGGCTCTGGTCGACCGACAGTCCGGCGCCGTGCGCTGGCAGGTCTGGCACGAACTGGTCCACCCCGGCCCGGCCCCGCGTGTGGTCGGCGTGAAGTTCGAAGCCGGTGGGCAACCAGCCCAGGCCGACCTGCTGATCGCCGAAGCGTGGAACGAAGACTGCCCCCCGGTCGATGCCATCCACCGGGCCTGCAACCGCCACACCCGCCTCGTCTTCGAACTGCCCGAGTACGTCGTGAGCGAGATTGCCGAAGGCTACACGCCGGAAAGCCGCAAGCCGTGGCAACTCAAGTTCAAGGCCGAGGACGGCAAGTCGATCAGGGGCGGTCTCGCTCCGGCAGAAGCGGCAGGTCTGCTCGATGCCGTCGAAACCCTGCGGCGGGCGCTGCCCCGAACGCTCGGCTGATCGAGAGCCCCATGCAAATTGAGCCGGTGCGGTTTGCCTGACCGCGCCGGCCTTCCTATATCCGCAGCAACATGCAAGAGACGATGACGTTCGCACACAGAATCAGATCCCCCCACGACATGATCACCACGCCCCCCACCATCCTTCTTGTAGAAGACGATGGCGCGCTTCGCACGCTGACCGCCCGGGCCCTGCGCCAGAGCGGTTTCAACGTGCTGACCGCGGCAACGGGGGCGGAGATGTGGGTCACCTTGCGCGAAACCCAGGTCCAGCTCATCGTGCTGGACATCATGCTGCCGGGCACCAGCGGCTTCGACCTGTTCCGGAGCCTGCGCCGTGAAAGCGACATTCCGATCATCTTCATCTCCGCCAAGGGCAGCGAGGAAGACCGCGTGCTCGGGCTTGAACTCGGCGCCGACGATTATCTTCCCAAGCCGTTCAGTACCCGCGAACTGGCCGCCCGAGTCAGCGCCGTCCTGCGCCGGGGCGGCTACGAAGGCGCGATCGAAAGCCCCGCAGACGGCCGCGCGCCCGAACTGATCTACTTCGATGGATGGCAGGTTTCGCTCGCGCGGCGCGAACTGCGCGCGCCGAACGGCGTCATGGTCGATCTGACCGGCGCCGAATTCGACCTGCTCTCCACCTTCCTGGGCTATCCCCAGCGGGTGCTCGGGCGTGAGCGCCTGATGGAGCTGTCGCGCTCGCGCATCGGCGACAGCTCGGATCGCAGCATCGACGTCCTCGTCAGCCGACTGCGTCGCAAGCTCCAGACCGAAGACAAGGAGTCGCCGATCGTCACGGTGCGCGGCGTCGGCTACATGTTCAGGGCGGAAGTGACCCGTACCTGATGCTCTCGCGCGGCATGGGACTGTTCCGGCGCCTCGGCTTGCCAGAGCGCCTGCTTGCCGTTCTCCTGCTCGTCCTCGTCGTCGACATCATCGCCAACACGGTGCTGTTCGAACGGGTCAACTCGTTCGAACTGCGCCGCGACGACGCCGAGCGGATTGCCGAGAACCTGGTGCTCGCGACACGCGCCATCGAGCGCGCGCCGCCCATCGAACGCGCGCCCATCGCCGCAGCGCTCAGCACGGATCGCTTCTCACTCGACTGGTCGCCGCCGACCGATCGCAAGCGCGGGTCGCTGGGCCTTGCCAACTTGCGCGCGCAAGTCGTGGAGATCGAACCCACGCTTGCCACGGGCGACATCGAACTGCACCTTGAGGAGTTACCCGGCCAAGGCAACATCGGCGGTTCGATCCTGCTGTCGGACCGCAGCATCCTCAAGTTCCACACTCACGCCAATGCCGCCTGGAAGCTGACCGCCGGGCGGCTCCTCAGCATGGTCCTGCCTACGCTGCTCCTCATCGCCCTCGCCTGGGTGCTGCTGCGCGCCACGCTCAAGCCGCTGCGCTCTGTCATCGGCGCAACCCGGGAACTGGGCTCTGGACCGCCCCAGCCCGTGCCCGAGCGCGGACCGGACGAGATGCGCCAGCTGATCCGCGCGCTCAACGACATGCAGGAACGCATCCACCAGTCGCTGGTCGACCGGACGCAGACGATGCTGGCGATCGGGCATGACCTCAAGACGCCGCTGTCGCGCATGCGCCTGCGCCTCGACGACGGCAGCATCGGCCCCGAAGTGCGCGAAGGCATTTCCCACGACATCGACGAGATGCGCATGCTGATCGAATCGATTCAGGCCTATATCGACAATGGCGGCGAAACGATTCCCTCCGAACGCATCAACCTCTCGATCATGGCCGAGACGCTCGTTGACACTGCTGCCGACCATGGCGCCGACGCCCGGTTCGAAGGCACACCCGGCGTCGTCATCAAGGCCCGGCCGGTGGCTATCCGGCGCGCGCTTTCCAACCTCATCGAGAACGCCGTTCACTATGGCGGCAACGTCCGGGTAACCGTGCGCCGCGACGGCGACGGCGCGGAAGTCGTCGTCGAGGACGATGGCCCAGGCATCCCGGAGGACCGCATCGCCGATGCGCTCCAGCCTTTCGTGCGCCTCGATACGGCGCGCACCCGCGACACCGCGGGAATGGGACTTGGCCTGCCGATCGTCCAGAAGGCCGTGCGCGCGGAGAACGGAACGCTCGACTTGCGCAATCGGCGCGACGGCGGTCTTCGCGCGACCGTCCGCCTTCCGCTTGCGCCCGAATGACGAGGCGCTGCACCGCAGCAAAACTTCGTAACGTTCGCGAACGATGACGGACAATCACGCCACCTAGCTCTTGGAGAAGAACCTGAGGGGAAATCCCGCAGGACGATTCTACCCAAGGAAAGGTGAGCAACGTGAACGAGTTGATCGGCCGCGTCTTCAGTTTCGAGAAGACGATCTTCCCCGCAAGCAGCGACTTGTTCGGCAAGCTGGCAACCCACGGCCAGGAGCCCAAGGCGCTGATGATTTCCTGCGCGGATTCGCGCATCGTCCCCGAACAGATCATGCAGGCCCAGCCCGGCGACCTGTTCGTCTGCCGTAATGCCGGCAACATCGTCCCGCCCTTCGCGACGATGAATGGCGGCGTATCCTCCACCGTTGAATATGCCGTCGCGGCCCTCGGCGTGCGCGACATCATCGTGTGCGGCCACTCCGACTGCGGCGCGATGAAGGCACTGAGCAACCCGGTAGGACTCGAAAAGATGCCCAATGTCGCGGCATGGCTGCGTCACGGATCGGCGGCCGAGCACATCGTGAGCACCTGCCACCCCGAACTGGGCGAGCGTGAACGTGTGCGGGCCATCAGCCTTGAGAACGTGATCGCGCAGATCGCCCACTTGCGCACCCACCCCTCGGTCGCGGCGGCCATTGCCCGCGGCGAAATGTCGCTGCATGGCTGGTTCGTCGACATCCACGCCGGCCAGGTCCTCGGACTCGACGGCGATACCGGCGAATTCGTGGCCCTGCGCGAGGATCGCGAACTGCCGGTCGCGCTCAAGGCTCGCACCCGCATCGCCACCGAATTGGCCGAGGCCGCGGAATGAGCAGCGCTGCCGCCGAAACGCGCAGTGGGCCTTTCGCCTTCTTCGCGCGCGACTTCACGGCCTCGATCGTGGTCTTCCTGGTCGCCATGCCGCTGTGCATGGGCATTGCCATCGCTTCGGGCGTGCCGCCTGAAAAGGGCCTCGTCACCGGTATTATCGGCGGCATCATCGTGGGCCTGTTCGCCGGTTCGCCGCTGCAGGTCAGCGGCCCAGCCGCAGGCCTTGCCGTCATCGTCTTCGAGTTCGTCCGCGAAAACGGCCTCGAAGCGCTCGGCCCGGTCCTGCTGCTGGCCGGTGTGATCCAGCTGGTAGCCGGCGCGCTCAAGATGGGCGGCCTGTTCCGCGCCATCAGCCCGGCCGTCGTCCACGGCATGCTCGCCGGTATCGGCGCGCTGATCGTGATCGGCCAGTTCCACATCCTGTTCGACGCCAAGCCGATGTCGAGCGGGCTGGAGAACATCGCGATGATGCCCGCCCGGGTTCTGGGTCTCGATCTCTCCAGCGTGTCCGCCACCGAACTGGCGCTGGGCCTTGGCCTGCTGACCATCGTCATCATGCTGGGTTGGGAAAAGCTGCGCCCCAAGTCGATGGCTCTCGTCCCGGGCGCCCTGCTCGGCGTGGTCGCTGCCACTGCCGTGGCATGGATGCTGGGCCTGGGCGTCGCACGGATCGAGGTACCCGCTTCGATCGGTTCGGCCTTCGCGCTGCCCACCAGCGCTGACTGGTTCGCCCCGCTTGCCAATCCGAGCCTGATCATTGCCGCCGTGGCCATCGCTTTCATCGCCAGTGCCGAAACGCTGCTCTCGGCCGCTGCGGTCGACCGCATGCACGACGGCGTGCGTACCGAGTACAACAAGGAGTTGCGGGCGCAGGGCATCGGCAACTTCCTGTGCGGCATGGTCGGCGCGCTGCCGATGACCGGTGTGATCGTGCGCAGCTCTGCCAATGTGCAGGCCGGCGCCAAGACCCGCCTGTCGACGATCCTGCACGGTACCTGGATCCTCGGCTTCGTCGCGTTGCTGCCCTGGCTGCTGCGCGAAGTGCCGATGGCTGCCCTGGGCGGCGTGCTCGTCGTCACCGGTTGGCGCCTCGTCAGCCTGAAGCATGTCCAGCACCTGCTCAAGGCCCACGGCTACCTGCCGGCTGCGATCTGGGCAGTGACCTTCATCCTGGTGGTGACCACCGACCTCCTGACCGGCGTGCTTGTCGGCCTCGGCCTGTCGCTGGTCGAACTCCTGCCCCACGGCCGTGACCTCGGCCTCAAGGTCCAGGAACACGAGGACGAGGCCGGACCGCGTCTCGAACTGCACGGCGCGGCCACCTTCCTCGGCCTGACGCGGCTCAATGCGGTGCTGGAGCGCCAGCCCGCCGACCGGCCCGTCCACCTCGATCTCGATCGGGTGCGCGCCATGGACCACACGACGGCGGAAACGCTCAGCGAGTGGATCTCCCGCCGGCGCCAGCGCGGCCATCAGGACAGGGTGACCGGACCGGCCTCGATCCTGAAGCCTTTGCCGCTGGCAACCTGACACAACTGACCTTGAGCGGCCGGACACCTCCACGTCCGGCCGCCATCTGCGGGCGGGCACGCGCACGGGTGCCCGCCCGCTTCTTTCCTGCAGACCCCAGACCATCGACCGGCCAGAAACCCGCCCGCCGCATATCCATGCTGCAGGTGCGAAACACTTTGTCACAAACAGGCAAGGCTGCGGACAAGTCTCGCGCATAGGAGTGGATAGTCCGCCACGACACACCTGCGTCACGAAACGACAGGCGACGAGGCGGCCGCAGGAAGGGACACGAAGACACAAGTCAACATGAGGGTGTTCCAACTATGAAGTTTCGTCTGCTTTCCGGCGTTGCCGGTCTTGCCGCCGCCAGCCTGCTCGGCACGGCGTCCCCTGCCCTTGCGCAGGAAGTTCCCGGCCCGATCACCGTTTCGGGCGAAGTCGCTCTCGTTTCCGACTACCGTTTCCGCGGCGTTTCGCAGACCGACGAGGAAATGGCAGTACAGGGCGGTATCAACGTCGAACATGAGAGCGGCCTTTACGCTGGCACCTGGGCGTCCAATCTCTCGGGGTGGGGCACTTTCGGCGGCTCGAACATGGAGCTCGACCTCTACGCCGGTTATGCCACCGAAATCGCCAGCGGCCTCAACGTCGACGTCGGCATGACCTGGTTCATGTATCCGGGCGGCGCCTCCGACACCGACTTCGCCGAAGTCTACGTCAAGGGTTCGACCACGTTCGGCCCGGCCGACTTCCTCGTCGGTGTCGCCTACGCGCCCAAGCAGCAGGCGCTCGGCAAGGTCTACAACAACGCCGCCAGCTACAACGCCGGCATCCCCGACAATCCGGGTGCCAAGTCGGACAACGTCTACATCTGGTCCGATGCCAGCGTCGGCGTGCCCAATACGCCGCTCACGCTCAGCGCGCACCTGGGCTATTCCAACGGCAACGCGGGCCTCGGCCCCAATGGCACGAGCATCGCGCCGACCGGTGAATTCCTCGACTGGTCGCTCGGCGCCGATCTCGCGCTTGGCCCGGTGACGCTGGGCGTCGCCTATGTCGACACCGACATCTCCAGCTCGGATGCCGCCTACCTGCAGCCGAACTTCGCCTCGTCGAAGGACGGCTCGAAGATCGCCGACTCGACGATCCTGTTCTCGATCTCGGCAGGCTTCTGACCTTGATGTCCCGCCCGGATGCGATGCGCGTCCGGGCGGGCATCTCCCTCTAGCTTCGCCGCGCGCCCGTCTGGCCGAAGCGCGCGACCAGATCGTAGAGATCTCCGCGAAAGTGCTGGCGCACGAAAGTGATGCTGTCCTTGCCGCGCCATGTCCTGCGCTCGACCAGCAAGGTTGCCGTACCGGGCACAACCTCCATCCAGCTTGCCACTTCAGCATCCGCACCTTCCGCCGCAATGCGCGTCTCGGCTTCGTCCCAGGGCACGTGCCGCAGCAGCCATGACCCCGGCGCCTGCTCGGCAAAATCGACGAATTCGATATCCGGCACTGCCGTCAGGTCGACCTGGCGATGCTCGACTGCAAAAGCCGCATCGTTGGCGTAGTGAACCCCTGCCAGAGACAGCACCCGCCCTCGCTCCGGCCCGAAAGGACTGTCGGACCCTTCGGTGATCTCGCGCTTGCGCAAGCGATACTGGTGCACTTGTCCCCGCGCCGCGATCTCCTCGGCCAGATCGGGAATGTCCAGCACCATCGAATGCACCCGAGGCCGGGACACGAACGAGCCGGCACGCTTGCGCCGCTCGATCAGTCCGGCGGCAGCGAGCGCGGACAGCGCCTTGTTCACCGTCATGCGCGAACAGCCGTAGTGTGCCATCAGGTCCGCCTCGGTCGGCAGCCGCTCTCCTGGAGACAGCTCGCCCGAAACGATGCGTGCCTCCACTTCGGCGCGAATGCGTTCGCCCAGCGGCAGTGTCATTGCGCCAGCCGCTTGAGGGTTAGCGCGAAGTGATCGACGATCGCACCGCGCCGGACATGGCGGCCATCCCGTACGATCCGGCAACCACGCCGCCACACGCTTTCGATAGCGCCCTGTCCGGCGGAAAATACGAAGGCATCGAGCAGCGCATCGTCGCTGCGCCCGATCAGCGACGGCGCATCGGCGCGCAGGCTCACCAGATCGGCCGGCGATCCCGGGGCAAGCGGCGCTGGAGCGGCCAGTGCCTGCGAACCGCCCGCCACCCCACCATGATACAGGAACCGACCGGTCGATCCTCCGCCCGGTTCTGTCAGGCAGTTGCGGCCATGGTGCGAGAGGCGCTGGCCATATTCGAGCAGGCGGAGTTCTTCGGTCATGTCGATCCGGATGTTGGAATCGGAGCCTATGCCAAAGCCCAGCCCACCTGCCAACGCTGCGGCAGCGGGAAAGATGCCGTCGCCCAAGTTCGCCTCGGTCATGGGGCAAAGCCCCGCAATCGCGCCGCTGAGGATCATGCCCCTCCACTCCGCCTCGTTCACGTGGGTTGCGTGGACGAGGCACCAGTCGGGTCCGACCTCGGCATTGTCGAGCAGCCACTGCACCGGCCGCGCACCGCTCCAGGCAAGGCAATCGTCCACTTCGCGCTGCTGTTCGGCGATATGGATGTGTACCGGGCCATCATGCCCCAGCGCGGTCACCTCGGCCAATGCGGCGGGCGTGACCGCACGCAGCGAATGCGGGGCGATACCGAGGCGCGCATCGTGCAATCCCGCGAGCGCGTGCCGCGAGGCATCAAGCAGCCGCGCGTAACTCTCTGGATCGGTAACGAAGCGCCGTTGCCGAGGTGAGGCAGGCAACCCGCCGAAGCCTGCCTGCGCATAGAAAACCGGCAACAACGTAAGCGCTATCCCGGTCTCGGCGGCGGCTTCTGCAAGCGCTACCGCCATGCGCGCCGGTTCTTCGTAAGAATGGCCGGCAGGATCGTGATGCAGGTAATGGAACTCGCCAACGCGGGTGAAGCCCGCCTCCAGCATCTCCATGTAGGCGAGCGCGGCGATGGCCAGCATCGCCTCGGGATCGAGCCGGTCGACAAAGCAGTACATCGCCTCGCGCCAGGTCCAGAAGCTGTCCTTGCCCCCGCCGCGATACTCCGCAGCGCCTGCCATGCCGCGCTGGAAGGCGTGGCTGTGCAGGTTGGGCATGCCGGGTAGTCCGGTGGCGTGGCGCTTGTCGCCGGGCCGCGGCGCGGCATCGGGCGTGATCGACACGATCAACCCGTCCTCGAGCACCAGACGCACGTCGCGCTGCCAGCCGCCGGGCAGGAGCAGGCGTTCGAAATGCAGCACCGTTTCCGTGTTCATGGCGCGACTCCATCGGCTCGATTTAATGTCTATACATTATTGCACGTCCATGCCAAGATTTCACTCTCGAAATGGAGGCCGCGATTCTCGTGAAGTGCGACAGGGTCTGGATGAATGCGCGTCTGGCGACGATGGCCGGGCCCGGTCTCGGGGTGGTCGAAGACGGCATCGTAGCGGTGCACGGCGGCAATATCGCCTATGCGGGACCGCGCAGGCAGGCTCCGGACTTCGCAGCTGTCGAGACGGTCGATTGCGCGGGTCGCTGGATCACCCCTGGCCTGATCGATTGCCACACGCACCTTGTCTACGCGGGCAACCGCGCGCAGGAATTCGAACTGCGGCTCGCCGGTGCGAGTTACGAGGAGATTGCCCGCGCCGGTGGCGGCATTGTCTCGACCGTGGCGGCGACGCGCGCCGCCAGCGAAGCCGAACTGGTCGCAAGTGCCCTGCCCCGCCTCGACGCGCTGATCGCCGAAGGCGTCACCACCATCGAAATCAAGTCGGGCTACGGGCTCTCGCTCGATGCCGAACGGCGCATGCTGCGCGCTGCCCGCCGACTTGCCGACGAACGCGCCGTCGGCGTGACAACAACCTTTCTTGGCGCCCACGCCCTGCCTCCGGAATTCGCCGGTAATGCCGATGGCTACATCGATACCGTGGTGCACGAAATGATCCCTGCGCTTGCCGCCGAAGGGCTGGCCGATGCCGTCGATGCCTTCTGCGAAAGCATCGGCTTCACGCCCGCGCAGACCCGGCGCGTCTTCGAAGCGGCGCGCCGGGCCGGCCTGCCGGTCAAGCTCCATGCCGAGCAGCTGTCGAACCGGCACGGCGCAGCCCTTGCTGCAGGTTTCGGCGCGCTCTCGGCCGACCATCTCGAATGGCTCGACGATGCCGGCGTCGCCGCGATGGCCGGTTCAGGCACTGTCGCCACCCTGCTGCCCGGAGCCTTCTATTTTACCCGCGAAAGCCGCGTTCCGCCTATCGAAGCCTTGCGCGGCGCGGGCGTACCCATGGCGCTTGCTACGGACAGCAACCCCGGCACATCGCCGATGACGTCGCTCCTGCTGGCGATGAACATGGGGGCGACGCTGTTTCGCATGACTGTCGAGGAATGCCTGCTCGGCATTACCCGTCATTCGGCCCTCGCACTCGGGCTGGGCCACAGGATCGGCACGCTGGAGGCAGGCAAGGCCTGCGACCTGGCGATCTGGGACATCGAGACCCCGGCCGAGCTTGTCTACCGCATCGGCTTCAATCCCCTTCACGCCCGCATTCGGAGAGGCCAGTGAATACCGTTACCCTGAAGCCCGGCAGCGTTCCGCTGGCCGACTGGCGCGCCATCTACCGGGGCGCGCGAGTCCGCCTCGATGCCGGGGCGAACGAGGCCATCGCCCGCGGCGCGCAGGCCGTGGCCCGCATCGTCGCGCGCGGGGAGCCGGTCTACGGCATCAACACCGGTTTCGGAAAGCTGGCCAGCATCCGCATCGAGGATGCCGACCTTGCCAAGCTGCAGCGCAATATCGTCCTGAGCCATGCCGCCGGTACGGGCGAGCCGACGCCCGTCGAAGTCGTCCGGCTGATGCTCGCGCTCAAGCTCGCCAGCCTGACCCAGGGCGCATCGGGCATCTCGGCGCGCACGGCGGGTCTGCTCGAAGCGATGCTCGAAAGGGACATTACACCGGTCGTGCCTTGTCAGGGGTCGGTCGGCGCGAGCGGAGACCTCGCGCCGCTTGCCCACATGGCGGCAACGATGCTGGGCGTGGGCGATGTCTTCGCAGGCGGTGAACGCATGGCAGCCTCAAAGGCGCTGGCCGATGCCGGACTGGAACCGGCCGAGCTTGGCCCCAAGGAGGGTCTTGCCTTGCTCAATGGCACGCAGTTCTCCTGCGCATGGGCACTTGCGGGGCTGTTCGAGGCCGAACGCCTGCTGCAATCCGCGCTGGTCGCAGGCGCCCTATCGACCGAGGCGGCCAAGGGATCGGACGCGCCCTTCGATCATCGAATCCACACGCTGCGCGGCCATGTCGGCCAGATCGCCGCCGCCGATGTCCTGCGCTGCCTCATGGCCGGTTCGGCGATCCGCGCCTCGCATGTCGAGAACGACATACGCGTGCAGGACCCCTACTGCCTGCGCTGCCAGCCGCAAGTCATGGGCGCCGCGCTGGATGTGCTGCGGCAGGCGGCCGGGACCCTTGCTATCGAGGCCAACGGCGTCTCGGACAATCCGCTGATCTTCCCCGAAACCGACGAGGCGCTGTCGGGCGGCAATTTCCATGCGGAGCCGGTCGCTTTCGCCGCCGACATGATCGCGCTGGCCATCTGCGAGATCGGCTCTTTTTCCGAACGCCGCACTGCCATGCTGGTCGATCCCGCGCTGTCCGGCCTGCCCGCCTTCCTGACGCCCGAGCCCGGGCTCAACTCCGGCTTCATGATCCCGCAAGTGACCGCCGCCGCGCTCGTTTCCGAGAACAAGCAGCGCGCCTATCCCGCCAGCGTCGATTCCATCCCGACTTCCGCCAACCAGGAGGACCATGTCTCGATGGCTGCGCACGGGAGTCGCCGCCTCGTGGCCATGGCCCGCAATGCAACCGCTGTCGTCGGCATCGAACTGCTGGCCGCCGCGCAAGGATGCGACTTCCATGCCCCGCTACAGTCGAGCGAGGCGTTGGAGGCAGTCAGGCACGCCGTGCGCGCAAAGGTCCCTGCGCTTGGCCCGGACCGCCATTTTCATCCCGACCTGGAAGCGGCCAATGCGCTGATCCGTTCGGGCGCCATCATCGCGGCGGCAGGCGTCGAGCTGCCGGGCGTGGCATGAGCGACTGGCTCGACATAGAGCGCGGCGATGCACCGCTGATCGTCTGCTTTCCGCATGGCGGCACGGCGATCCCAGAAGCCATCGAGGCGGGCCTGAGCTCGCCCTGGCTGGCGCGCAAGGATGCCGACTGGCACATCGCGCAGCTCTACGCCTTCGTGCGCGACATGGGCGCGACGACGATCCGCACCGCCATGTCGCGCACGGTGATTGACTGCAATCGCGATCCTTCCGGCCTCTCACTCTATCCTGGCCAGGCGACTACCGGCCTGTGCCCGACCGAAACCTTCGACGGTGAGCCTCTCTATTCGGCCACCCGGCCCGACGAAGCCGAAATCGCACGGCGCCGGGCGAACTGGTTCGATCCCTACCACGCGGCCCTGCGCGACGAGATCTATCGCCTGCGCACGCGCCACGATCACATCGTCGTCTATGACGCCCACTCCATCCGCAGCCGCGTCCCGCGCCTGTTCGAAGGCGAGCTGCCGCAATTCAACGTGGGCACCAATGGCGGTGCGACCTGCTCCCCGGCGCTACGCGAGGCCGTCGCCTCGATCTGCGCTGCCAGCGGGCACAGCCATGTTGTCGACGGGCGTTTTCGCGGTGGCTGGACCACCCGCCACTACGGCGCGCCCGACATCGGCATTCACGCGATCCAGATGGAACTCGCGATGCGCGGCTACCTTACCGAGCCCGAGGCGCCCTTGCCCGACAACTGGCCCGCCGCGCTCGGCACGCAGCCCGCCGTCCTGCCCGTGCTGCACCGGATCATCCAAGCCTGCCTAGACTTCGCGAAAGGAAGATCATGACCCGCCTCGACAATTCGCGCCGGATCGTCCTTGCGACCGGAACCGAACGCACTGCGCAAAGCTGGCTCACCGAAGCGCCCTTGCGCATGCTCATGAACAACCTGCACCCCGACGTGGCCGAGCGTCCCGAAGAACTCGTTGTCTATGGCGGCATCGGCCGCGCCGCACGCGACTGGGAAAGCTAAGACCGCATTGTCGAGACGCTGCGCCGCCTCAAGGACGACGAGACGCTGTTGATCCAGTCGGGCAAGCCGGTCGGCGTGTTCCGCACCCATGCCGATGCGCCGCGCGTGCTGCTTGCCAATTCGAACCTCGTACCGAAGTGGGCGAGCTGGGAGCACTTCAACGAACTCGATCGCAAGGGACTGGCGATGTACGGCCAGATGACCGCAGGTTCGTGGATCTACATCGGCAGCCAAGGCATCGTTCATGGCACTTACGAGACTTTCGTAGAAATGGGCCGCCAGCACTATGGCGGCGACCTCACCGGGCGCTGGCTGCTTACCGCCGGTCTGGGCGGCATGGGCGGCGCGCAGCCGCTCGCAGCGGTCATGGCGGGGGCTTCCTGCCTTGCCATCGAATGCCAGGAAAGCCGCATCGATATGCGTCTGCGCACAGGTTATCTCGACCATCGCGCCGCAACCATCGAGGATGCCATGGCGATTCTCGAAAGGGCCCGCACCGAAGGCAAGGCCGTCTCGGTCGGCCTGCTCGGCAATGCCGCCGCAGTGCTGCCCGACATGTTCGCGCGCGGCATCCGCCCCGACTTGCTCACCGACCAGACATCCGCCCACGATCCGGTGAATGGCTACCTGCCCCTGGGCTGGACCGTCGCCGAATGGGTCGAGCGCCGGGAACGCGAACCCGAAGCGGTGGCCAAGGCCGCCAAGGCCTCCATGGCGACCCACG
Source organism: Novosphingobium pentaromativorans US6-1 (assembly GCF_000767465.1). Taxonomy (NCBI): domain Bacteria; kingdom Pseudomonadati; phylum Pseudomonadota; class Alphaproteobacteria; order Sphingomonadales; family Sphingomonadaceae; genus Novosphingobium; species Novosphingobium pentaromativorans. Next base: position 3,255,114 of record NZ_CP009291.1, on the reverse strand, counting down.
TTCGCGCGATGCTCGACTTCCATGAAGCGGGCGTGCCCACGGTCGATTACGGCAACAACATCCGCCAGATGGCCAAGGACGAAGGCGTCGAGAACGCCTTTGACTTCCCCGGCTTCGTCCCCGCCTATATCCGCCCGCTGTTCTGCCGCGGGGTCGGCCCGTTCCGCTGGGCCGCGCTTTCGGGCGATCCGGAGGACATCTACAAGACCGACGCCAAGGTGAAGGAACTGCTGCCCGACGACACCCACTTGCACCGCTGGCTCGACATGGCGCGCGAGCGCATCCACTTCCAGGGCCTGCCAGCGCGCATCTGCTGGGTCGGCCTGGGCGATCGGCACCGGCTCGGACTTGCCTTCAACGAGATGGTGGCGAGCGGCGAACTCAAGGCCCCGGTCGTGATCGGCCGCGACCACCTCGATTCCGGTTCGGTCGCCAGCCCCAATCGCGAGACCGAGGCCATGCGCGACGGCTCGGACGCGGTTTCGGACTGGCCCCTGCTCAACGCCCTGCTCAATACCGCCAGCGGTGCAACCTGGGTCTCGCTACATCACGGCGGCGGCGTCGGCATGGGGTATTCGCAGCATGCCGGCATGGTCATCGTCGCCGACGGCAGCGAAGCGGCAGCGAGGCGTCTGGAGCGCGTCTTGTGGAACGATCCGGCCAGCGGCGTTATGCGCCATGCCGATGCAGGCTACGAGATCGCGCTGGACTGCGCGCGCGAAAAGGGACTGGACCTGCCCGGCATTCTCGGCTGACGATTGCCTATCGCGCTACTCCCCGGCTAAAGGCACCGCCATGGACAGGTCACCCATTCTCGTCGTCACCACCGGCGGCACCATCGACAAGCAGTATTTCGACGCGCTCAGCGAGTACCAGATCACCGAAAGCGTGATCGAGAAGCTGCTGAAGATTGCGCGCGTGACGCATCCGTTCCGGATCGTCGAACTGATGCGCAAGGACAGCCTCGAGCTGACTGACGAGGATCGCGCACTGATCGCCGCGACGATTGCCAATGCGCCGGAGAAGCGCGTCGTCGTGACCCACGGCACCGACACGATGGCTGTAACGGCGCAGGCGTTGGCGCACCTCACCGACAAGACTGTCGTGCTGGCTGGCGCGCTGGCCCCGGCAAGGTTTTCGGAAAGCGATGCCGCGTTCAACCTTGGCATGGCCTTCGCCTGCTGTCAGGCGGCCAGCCCCGGGGTTTGGATCACGATGAACGGGTCGGTCTTCGATGGCCTGAAGGTCCGCAAGGATCGTGAGGCAGGCACTTTCGTCGAGGTCTGATCGCCACGCCCGTGCTGAACGAGGCGGAGAGTTTCGGCATGGCAAGGTGGCAGAGCCGCCAACAACCCCTGCTTCGCAACGGGTGAGTTCAGAAGGTCAGGCTTGCGCCTTGCGCCACCGTTTCGACGCGCCCAGCAACCCAGATCGAACCGTCGGCGTCTTTCCAACAATGCACATGACCGTCGGCACCGGTCCTCTGGCCCTGCCCGGCAAGGTAGCTGCCACTCGCGAGCCCTTGCTCGAAGAGGTACTGCGCCACGGCGGCATTGAGACTGCCGGTCACCGGATCCTCGACAATGGTCCCGGTCGAATCGGCGAAGAATGCGCGGACCTCGAATTGCTTTTCATCCCCCGCCCCCCAGGCACCAAGCAGGCCGACATCGGTCGGCATCGGCGCACGCGGCACCGGGTTTACCGCAAGAACCTGCTCTGCAGACTTGAGGTGGAGGAGCTTCCAGCCTGGACCGTTGTCGGCATGCACTGCGGCAATGACCTGCTCTTCGTCGACGCCGGTGAGACGGATCGTTTCAGCCCGATCGGCTTGCGACAGCGGCCCTGAGCGCCGCAGGTCAGGTGCGCGAAATGCCAGCCGGTCGGCATCCTGCCGCACTTCGACAAGGCCGATGCCGCATTCCTGCATGATCCTGCCCGCATGTTTGGGAACACCGCCCGAGGCAAGCCAGGCATGGGCCGTGCCCAGCGTCGGATGCCCGGCGAAAGGCAGCTCACCCGCCGGATAGAAGATGCGTACGCGGTAATCGGCGGCGGTGTCGGTCGGCGGCAGGATGAAGGTCGTTTCCGAATAGCCGAGCCATCGCGTCAGCTTCAACATCGCGTCGGCTTCGAGATCCTCAGCTCCGCGCACGACGGCCAGGGGATTGCCGCTCAGCGGTCCGGACCCAAAGACATCGACGAGATCGATTTGCACCTAATGAACCTTTCATCATTGCAGTTCACTTCATCGCAGGATTACATCGGTCTGTCTCCAGTCCCGGCGACCCAACGAACCGTTCATCCAGCGTTGGGTTCAGGTGAACCAAAAAGCAATTCAAAGGTTCAAGACAGGCACTTGCAGGAGGACGCAATGTTCAAGAAATCCATTCTGGCTTTCACGGCCGCCGCCTTGGCGATCCCGGCCGTGCCGGCCGCCGCGGATCCGCCGCACTGGGCACCAGCCCACGGCTATCGCGAAAAGGAACGCCATCACCGCATGTACGATTCGCGCGGCCGTTATTACGAACCACGTCGCATCACGCGCCGCGACCGCGTCTGGCGTGGACGCGATGGCCGCTATTACTGCCGCCGTGACAACGGTACGACCGGTCTGATCATCGGTGCCGGCGTCGGCGCTCTCGCCGGGCACGAACTGGCGGGTAACGGCGACAAGACGCTTGGAGCGATCCTTGGCGGCGTTGCCGGCGGCCTGCTCGGCCGCACGATCGACCGCGGCGATCTCAAGTGCCGCTGACCTGAGCGGCATTGCCTCAAGACGCTTGGGGCGTCCCGTCGAAACCGACGGGGCGCCCTTTCGCTTTGCGTTCATCTGGCGCAGCGATAGTTGCGAAGGACTGGAATTCCAGCGCTTTCCCCGGCCGGCTGTATATGCTCCAATAAGGCCGATGACCCAAAACAACATTCCTGAAGCCACATGACCATGCGACCGACGATGATGGTGACGGGCGGTGCGAAACGGATCGGCGCGGCCATTGCGCGTGCCTTCGGAGCCGCCGGTTGGCACGTCGTAATTCACTACGGCCAGTCGACCGCGCAGGCCGAGGCGCTGGCGGGACAGCTTCCTTCCGCCGAAATCGTCAGCTGCGACCTGGGCGATGGACGGGCCGCCATTGCACTGGTGGAAAGCCTTGCCGCCCGGCTCCAGGACTGGCGGGTGCTGATCAACTGCGCAGGTGTGTTCGATCTCGATACGGCAGAGGCGCTCGACACGTCCACCTTCGCCAAGGCGATGCAGGTCAATGCGTGCACCCCGGCGCTGCTTGCCCAGACCTACCTCCACCATGCGCAGGCAGGGGGCGGGCGACGGGTGATCCATGTCACCGACCAGAAGCTGCTAAACCCCAATCCGGACTTCTTTTCCTACACGATGAGCAAGCACGCGTTGGCCGCAACCATTCCGATGCTGTCGATGGCCCGCACCCATGCAGAGGACCGCATCTATGGCATTGCCCCCGGGGCAATCCTGGCCAGTCATGACCAGACCGAAGCCGAAACCGAAGTGTCCCACCGCATGAACCTGCTGGGCCGCAAGACCTCGCCGCAGGACATTGCCGAAACGGCCCTGTTCCTGGCGCAGGGCTGGCTTGCGAGCGGAGAAACCGTGTTCGTCGATTCCGGCCAGCACCTTCTCGCCCAGGAGCGCGATGTTCTGTTCCTCGCCCGGCAATAGCGTAGCTGGTTCCGGATAAGTCCTTGCCAGTGGCCAATTGCCGGCTACGCTGCCCACATGGCCCGGAACCAGTCGCACTGCGACCGGTTCAGGCTCCGTAGGTAATAGAATTATCCAGCGGGATCATAAGCATATGTCGAAAATGTTGCTCGAACGATTTCTCGGCAAGGCGGTTCGCAGGGGCATTCTCGAGATCACCTATTCGGACGGCAGCAGAACGCGAAAGGGCTCGCCGGAACCCGGTTTTCCCGAAGTCGCCGTGCGCTTCACCGATCCCATAGCCGAGCGCAAGATCATCCTCGACCCGCGACTGGGCGCTGCCGAGGCTTTCATGGATGGCCAGCTTCTGGTCGAGCGCGGGGACATCATGGAACTGGTCCAGCTCCTGCGCGCCAATCGACCGTGGGATCGCGGCGGCAG